>CAZHMG010000026.1:2394-27928 GCA_964533575.1 uncultured Thermoleophilia bacterium
GTAGATGGTCACGTGGTCCCCGCTCCCGGCCCTTTCGCCGATGCCGACGCCGGCTCCGTGGTCGATGAACAGCCCGCGGCCGATGGCCGCCCCGGGATGTATCTCGATCCCGGTGATGAAGCGGTTCGTCTGGCTGAGCCAGCGGGGCAGGATCGGGATGCCGAGGCCGTGCAGCCGGTGTGTGAGACGATGCAGCCACAGGGCGTGAAGCCCGGGGTACGAGGTGAGGATCTCGAGCTTGGAGGTGGCGGCCGGGTCCCTCTCCTGGACGGCCCGCACGTCGCTGCTGATCTCGTCGACTGCGCGCGCCGCGTCGCGCTTCACGATGGCCGTCACGCGATTGACCGGGCCACAGGCGTTCAAACGACGGCCCAGAAGCCAGCACCCCGTCACCGCCAGGCTGACCGCGCCAAGAAGTCTGCCGAACACGCCCTCACCCCCAATCCTGACCGGTCGGGACTCTGGCCCATCCGGCAACGGTTCTACGACTCATTCATGCTCCCCGATCGAAATCCGTCCAAATCGAGTGCGACATAGGAGAAGCCGAGATCATGCAACCGGCGCGCGATCTCCTCTCGGGCCGCGCCCGCCGCCCGCTCGATCTCCGCCGTCTCGACCTCGACTCGCGCGACGGCCCCGTGGTGACGAACACGGCACTGGCGAAAGCCGAGCTCGTGCAGAGCGGTCTCGGCCGCGCTGATCGCGCCGAGTTTCTCCACCGTGATCGGCTCGCCGTAGGGAACGCGAGAGGCGAGACAGGCCTGCTGCGGCGCGTCCCACGTGGGCAGGCCAAGGCGTCGCGCCAGACGCCGCACCTCGGCCTTGCCGATGCCCGCGGCGAGCAGCGGATGCTCGACCCCCTGCTCGTCCGCCACACGGAGGCCCGGACGAACGTCGTTCAGGTCATCCTGGTTTGCGCCGTCGGCGAGCGAACGGCATCCGCGTTCGCGGGCCACTCGTGCCATTTCGCGCAGCATCAGCCGCTTGCAGACGGCGCAGCGCTCGCGAGGGTTGGCGGCGAACGCGGGATCCTCGCATTCGTGCGTCTCGACCACGACATGTTCGACCTGCAGCGCGGCGGCCAGGTCACGGGCGACGTCCAGCTCATGCGGCAGGTACGTCTCGGACGCCGCCGTGAACGCGATAACGTGGTCAGCCCCCAGCGTCGAGACGGCAGCCGCCAGCACGAGGCTCGAATCAACGCCGCCCGAGACAGCGACGCACACCGAGCCCAGCTTCGCCAGCTCGGCCTCAAGCGCCGCGGGCAGGCGGGATGGATCATCTTCCTCGCGGATGGTCATCGGTCGCTCCCGGGAGTCGTCGTTCCCTGGCCGCACGCGGGACACGCGGGCGAACGGCGGACGGCGATCTCGTCGAAGGTCATGGTTTCCCCGTCGAAGTGCAGCAGCCGGTCGTGCAGCGGCCGGCCCACGCCGGCGAGCACCTTGATCACCTCGAGCGCCTGGATGGCTCCGATGACGCCGGGCACCGGCCCCATCACGCCCAGCAGCTGCCCCTCTGTGGCTGCCGCCGGGGGAGGCTCGGGAAACAGGCAGCGATAGCAGGCCGTCTCGCCGCCGGCGATCGTGATCGCGGTTCCCAACAGGCCGGAGACCGCTCCCTCGACCAGTGTCGTCCGGGAACGAACGCACGCGTCATTCAGCAGGTAGCGGGCGGTGAGATTGTCGACCGCGCTCACGACCACGTCGTAGTCGCTGACGAATTGTCCGGCGTTCACGGCCGTCAGACGCTCCGCCCGCGGCTCCAGGCGCACGTGAGGGTTGACTGCGGCAAGCCGCTCTGCGGCGCGCTCCGCTTTGGGCAGGCCGACGTCCCGTGTGGTGTAGAGGACCTGACGCTGCAGGTTCGAGAGCTGCACGACGTCGTCGTCGATCAATCCGATGCGCCCGAGTCCAGCGGCGACGAGGTAGGAGAGGGCGGGCGAACCAAGGCCGCCCGCGCCGACAACGAGCGCCGATCCTCGGCGAAGCCGTTCCTGCCCCTGCTCCCCCAAGTGGGGCAGCAGGAGCTGGCGCTCGTAGCGGGCTCGCTCGTCGGCGCTGATCGTGGTCATGATGCCGTGATCCGCCGCGTCAGCCGCCGTTCTCGCCGAGATCGGCGAACAGCGGGGTCGAAAGGTAGCGTTCACCCGTGTCGCACAGGATCGTGACGATCGTCTTGCCGTGCATGTCGGGACGACGCGCGACGACACCGGCGGCCCATACATTGGCGCCCGCAGAGATGCCCGTGAGCACGCCTTCGCGGCTCGCGAGGTCACGCGCTGCTGCGAACGCGTCGTTCGTGCTCGCCAAAAGCACTTCGTCGTAGAGCGCCGTGTCGAGCACCTCGGGGATGAAGCCGGCTCCGATCCCCTGGATCTTGTGAGGGCCCGGCTGTCCGCCCGACAGCACCGGGGACTCCGCCGGCTCGACGGCGACGATACGCACATCGGGCTTGTGCTGCTTGAGCGCATGTCCGATGCCCGTGATGCTCCCGCCCGTCCCCACCGCCGCGACGAGGACATCGACTTGTCCGTCGGTGTCGTCCCAGATCTCGGCAGCGGTGGCCCTGCGATGAATCTCAGGGTTCGCGGGGTTGCTGAACTGCTGCGGGACGAACGTGTCGTTCCCCTCGGCCGCCAGTTCCTGTGCCTTGGCCACCGCGCCGCGCATGCCGTCCGCGCCGCGCGTGAGAACAAGACGGGCGCCGTACGCCTTGAGGATCGTTCGCCGTTCGACGCTCATCGTATCGGGCATGCACAGCACAAGGTCGTAGCCACGCGATGCCGCCACGAGCGCCAAGGCGATGCCCGTGTTGCCGCTCGTCGGCTCGATGATGGTCGTCTTCCCGGGTGTGATCAGCCCTTCCCGCTCGGCCTGCTCTATCATCGCCAGCCCGATCCGGTCTTTGACACTGCCGCCCGGATTCATGGACTCGAGCTTGCCGTAGACCTCGGCGCCGGTCTCGTCCGAAAGGCGATTGATGCGCAACAGTGGCGTGCGCCCGATCAGCTCGGTGATGCTGCGTGCAACGTTCATCGATCTCCTTCAGTGCCTCGCTCAGCTCAGATGTAGTACATCGACGCCTGGCCGCGCAGCGCCTCTTCGCGCGCCAGCAGGTCGCCGATGCTCGTCTTGCCCAGAACGTCCTCCAGGGCCCGCTGCGCGTCGATCCACACGGATGCGGCGCCGCACTTGGTGACCCGTTCGCACAGTCCCTGGGTACACTCCACAGGCGAGAGTGCGCCCTCGAGCGCGGTGACGACTTCGAGCACCGTGATGTCGTCCGCGGGTCTGGCGAGCGTGTACCCCCCCGCCGCGCCCCGGCGGCTGCGAACGATGTCGGCCCTGCGCAGGGCCGCGAAGACCTGCTCCAGGAACTGCAGCGGCATGTCGCCCACGCTCGCGATGTCGGACAGCCTCACCGGACGAGCGAGTTCGATCCCCTGGCGTCGTGCGAGCTCGGTCAGGGCTCGCACTGCGTACCGGCTCTTCATCGAGATCAAACCGGCGCTCCTCCTCGTGACTCTTTGTAGATTATTTCGATTGACAATATGAGATGGCCGAGAATCTGTCAATCGAGCGACGTTTGAGGGGGAGCCGAGCCGAAGCACCCCCGCCGTCACGCTATAATCTGATGCACGCTCACAGGACAAGGCGCCATCGTTCGGCGCTCAGGCAGCGCTACTCTGGACGTGACACGTGGCCTCACAGACACCCTCTCATCGCCGATGACCGTTCCCGCCGAAGGCTCGATCCGGCTCCCCGGCATCCGCATGCGCGAGCGGAGCACCTGATGGACTGCACCAGGCACGACACGCAGGCAGGCGGCTATCCGAGGCTGTCCGTGGACCTCGACGCAATCGGGGAGAACACGAGGCGGCTGGCCTCGCGCCTGCTCATCGACGGTTTCACGCTGGTGGGCGTCACCAAGGCCATCGACGGCGAGCCGAGCGTCGGCCAGGAGATGCTCGAGGGCGGCTGCGCCAGCCTCGCCGACTCCCGCCTGTCCTCGCTGCGTCGCCTCGCGGGCCATGCCCTCGCTCCGCTGACGCTGATCCGCGCGCCGCGATACGACGAGCTTGCGGAAGTCGCGCGAATCGCCGATCGTGTCCTGCTCTCGGACGTCGAAGCGGCGCGCATTCTGGGCAGTCATGCCGCGGGCGCGCCGATGGACGTCCTCCTCACGATTGATCTGGGCGACCGGCGCGAGGGCGTCCTGCCCTCAAGCGCGCCCCGAATGGCCTCTCAGCTCTCGCACTTGCCCGGCATCCAGCTGTCAGGCATCAGTGTGAACTTCGGCTGCCTCTGCGGGCAACTGCCCTCGGTGTCGCTGTTCCGGGACGCCGAGGAGATACTGGCGACGATCGCCGGCGAGTGCGCCGACGAGCCTCTGCTCTCACTCGGCGGAACCTGCGTCCTGCAACATCTTGATGGCTTCCGCCCGCGTTTCGCCACCGAGATCCGCTGTGGGGGTGGTGCGCTGTATGGCTGGGATTTCGTCAGCATGGCCCCGCTTGACGGCATGATCCGCACGGACCCGGTGCTCACGGCCGTCGTCCTGGAGTGCAATCGCAAGCCGCCCGTCGTTCTCGGCGACGGCCGAGATGCCTTCGGGCACGTCCCCGAAGTCGACTTGCCGACCGGCGTCGCCAACTATGCGCTGCTCGATCTGGGAAGACGCGACTGCGAGCCGCGAGGCCTGCGTCCGCTGATGCCCGGCGTCCACCTCGCCGGCGCGACGAGCGACGTCAGCATCCTGATCACGGAGAAGGCGCTGCATCCCGGCGACACCGTATCCTTCGCCGTCGACTATGACGCTCTCGTGCGCGCCATGACGTCCCCCTTCGTGACGCGGGAGTTCATCCATCGCGGCTCGCGCTGGCAGCCGAACGACATGGCCACTCTCAAGGGAAATCCATAAGCAGTCACGCGGACAGCCGCCTCGTCGATCCGCGCCGCACCCTGCACATTCTGACCGACGCAGACGTCGACCGCGTTCATGCGGCGGCCCTTGATGTGCTCGAGCGAACCGGCGCCGTCATGTACTCGCAGCACGCCCTCGACGTCCTCGAGGCCCACGGAGCCACAGTCGATCGCGCGACCACCGTGGCCCGTATCCCCGCTGCCGCGGTTGGGCAGGCGCTCGAGTCTCTGCCGAGCACGGTCACCCTGTGCGGCCGCGTCCCCGAGCTCGACCTGCCTCTCGACGGCAGGCACGCGTACCTGTCGTCGGATGGCTGTGCGCCTCTCGTCCGTGATGCCGACGGCGGTGTGCGGATGAGCGCGAAGGACGCTGTCTTCAGGGCGGCGCGCCTGGTCGACGCGCTCCCCAACCTCTCGGCGACCTCTGCCATCGTCTCCGCCCAGGATTGCCCGCCGGCGTCTCGCGTCCTGCATGAGTTCGATGCGTGCGTGCGTGCCTCGCGCAAGCACACCATCGTCGTCAGCATGAAGGACGCGGGAGAGGCACAAGCCCTTCTGCGCATGGCCGAACTGCTCGCCGGCGGCCGTGAGGAGCTCCGCAAGCGGCCCCTCTTCTCCGTGATCCTCTGCACCGTTGCGCCCCTGCACATGGAGCGATTCGGCATGGATCTCGCGTTCATGCTGGCCAACGCCGGCATCCCGCTCTTCCTCTACCCCATGCCGATTCTGGGCGCGACCGCTCCCGTGACTCCGGCCGGGGCAGCCGTCGTCAATACCGCCGAGCTGCTGGCCGCGCTCACCACGATCCAGCTCGCCGTTCCCGGCGCGCCGCTGGTCCACGCCGGCGGACCCGCCGCTCTCGACATGCGCACCGGCAGCTACGGCGGCACGGTGCCCGAGATCCTGCTGCTGCGCGCCGCGCAAGCGCAGATGGCCCGCTTCTACGGGCTTCCGGCGGGCCTGGGCTTTGGCGGCACCAAGGCGATGGAGCCCGGTGTACAAGCCGCCTGCGAGACCTCGAGCGGCATGCTGCTGGAGATGCTGGCCGGCGCCGACCTGCTGTTCGGCGCCGGCCTCCTGGACAGCGTCCAGCAGCTCTCTCTCGAGGAGCTCGTCATTGCCGACGAGATGTTCGAAATGGTGACACGGCTGCTTCGCGGCATCGATGTCGCCGACGATACGCTCGCCACGGCCGTCATCAGGCGGCTCGGCCACGCCGGAGACTACCTCTTCGACGGGCATACGCGTGCACACGTCCGGGGGCTGTGGCACACCCGGCTCGGTGAGACCGGGACGCTCGAACAATGGCAGGGAGCCGGCTCCCCGGGCCTGCCGAGCCGGGCGGCGGCCAAGGTCCAGCAGATTCTCTCGTCGCCGCCCCCCGACTTCCCGGCTGATGTGGGGCGAGAGTTCGACGCGATCATCCAGGCCGCCGACGACGGCAGGCTCTGAGAGGAGCAGATCATGACCCCGATCCATGCGGAGTCGCGGCTCGTGGGCCGGCGCCTCAGACTCGATCTCCTCTCCGACGCTGAGATCGCCGCGATCCACGCCGCGACACTCGACGTGCTCGAGCACGTCGGTGTGCAGCTGCACTCGCGGCGCGCCCTTGACGTGCTGTACGAGCACGGCGCCTCGGTCGATCGACTATCGACAACCGCCCGCATCCCGCCTGACGTGATAGAGCGAGCCCTCCGTACACTGCCGCGAGGATTCACGCTCGGCGGCCGCACGCCGGCGTACGACCTCCCCCTGGACGGCGAGCACATCTATCTGAGCACCGACGGCTGCGGCGTGTCCTGCCGCGAGGGCAACGGCGCCGTCCGCCCTTCGGTCAAGAGCGACGTCGCCGATGCCGCGCGATTGGCGCAGGCGCTGCCGAACGTGTCGGCGACGTCAGCGATCGTGGCGGCGCTGGATTGTCCGCCGGAGACGCGCGTCCTGCACGAGCTCGACGCCTGCTTGCGCAACAGCGAGAAGCACTCGATCGTCGTCAGCGTCAAAGAGGAGCGCGAGGCGCGCAGCCTCCTGAAAATGGCGGAGGCGGTTGCCGGCAGCAGCGATGAGGTCCGCCGCCGGCCGCCGTTCACGGCCATCATCTGCACCGTCAGCCCGCTGCATCAGGAACGGTACGGGATGGACCTCGCCCTGACGCTGGCCGAGGCAGGTGTTCCCGTGAGCTTCTATCCCATGCCGATCGTGGGCGCCACGGCGCCGGTGACGCTTGCCGGCGCCGCCGTCGTCGGTAACGCCGAAATGCTCAGCGCGACGGTTGTGACGCAGCTCGCCTTTCCCGGCGCCAGAGTCATCCACGGCGGCGGTCCGACGACGATGAACATGAGCAGCGGCGCGTACGCGAGCAATGCGCCTGAGGCGATGCTCCTCCGCGCTGCCCAGGGACAGATGGCGGCCTTCTACGGGATGCCCGCCTGGTTCGGCAGCGGTGCGACCACGGCCAAAGAACCGGGCGTCCAGAGCGGCTACGAGAACACGCTGGCAATGATGATGGCCTACCTGTGCGGCGCCGACGTGACGTTCGGCACAGGGTTGCTCGACGGGTCGCGTATCCTCTGTCCCGAGAACATGGTGGTCGACGACGAGGTCTTCGGCATGGTGACCCGCATACTCCAGGGTGTGGCAGTCAACGACGAGACGCTGGCCGCGGATCTCATCAAGTCGGTGGGCTTCGAGGGCGAGTATCTCTTCGCGTCGCACACCAGGGCACACGTGCGTGACTTGTGGTCTGCCCGATTGGGCGAGACGCGCGCGTATCAAGCCTGGCGCGACGCCGGAAGCCCAACGACGGTCGAGCGCGCGCGGGAGAAGGTGGACGACATACTCGCCCGCGAACAGGATCCCTTCCCCGCGGATCTGGGGGCGGAGCTCGACGCGATCATCGCCGCCGCTTTGGTCGAGTCAGGAACATGATGGCGTCATGACGAACGGAGCGGACTGAGTGGCGGGTAAGGGACGCGTCCGCGAAGAAGGCTTCGCCAAGGACGCGGATAAGCTGGTGCGGCGCTTGTCGCTGGTCGCCATGCTGCTCTCGCGCGGTGGGCAGCCGGTCGGCGGCGAACAGATCAGGCAGTGCGTCGAAGGGTACCCGATGATGACCGACGACGCCTTCAAGCGGCGCTTCTACGAGGATCGCGCCGAGCTGGCGCGGCTAGGCATCAACATCGTGGCCGAACCGGGCGCCGAGGGAGGCGCGGAAGTGTATCGCCTCCCCGGCGACGCCTACTACCTCCCACCGATCCAGCTGACGCAGGAGGAGCTCACCGCGCTCGCCGCGTGCCTCAGGGTGCTCGAGGACCGCTTCTCGTACTCGCAGCCGCTGCGCCTTGCCCTTCTCAGCCTGGCGCAGGGTCGGCCGCGCCTGCTCGCCGAAGCGGACGCGCCGTCGCTCACGGTGGTTGCCGAGGCCGGACGCGACACCGGCGCGTCGGCCCTGCCGAAGGTGCAGGCGGCAATCGCCGACCGAAAGACCCTCACCTTCGACTACTACGCGATCAGCCGCGATCAGACGCTCACCCGGCACGTCGACCCGTACGGGCTTCAGCTGGTCGGAGGCGAATGGTACCTCGTCGGCCGCTGCCATCTGCGCAACGCCCTGCGCACGTTCCGCCTCTCCCGCATCAGGTCGCGCGTGACCCACGCGACACGAGCCCCTCACGATTTCGAGCTGCCGCCGGAGTTCGACCTGGGAGCGTTCCGGGACCGTCCGGCGTGGCAGCTGTCGGAGCCTCGCGCGCATGCTCGCATCGGCATCGGCGCCGAGCTTGCCTGGTGGGTCGAGGCTCATTGGGCCCATTGCGGAACCATCACCCCGCGACCGGACGGCGGCTTGATATTCGAGACGCCGTACGCGGAGTCGCGTGCGCTGTTGAGCTGGGTGCTGGGCATGGGCGAGGCGGCGGAGGTGCTGGAGCCGCCGGCGCTTCGGGAAGACATGACGCGGCAGTTGCGCGCCGTGCGCGCCGCCCTCGACGCTCCACCGCCGCTCGCCCCGGTCGTCGATCCCCCCGCATCGCCCAGGCAGCCGCGTCGCGTCGCGGGCGACTGGGGCGTGGAGGTCGATCGATTCACACGCCTGACCGCGCTGGCCATGTATCTCCTCCAGGCCTGCCCCGAAGACGACGACGCGGTGCTCGAGGTCGACGTCGTCCTCCGCGACCTGCACGTCGACAAGAAGGTTCTGCGCGCCGATGTGCGCCTCTTGAACCTGGTCAACTTCGGCGCCGACGGCGCCCTGCTCTACGCCGAGTTCGAGGGCAGGAACAAGCTGCGGGTGACGTGTGACCTCGCGGGTCCTGCCTTCAAACGGCCCGCCCGCTTCGCGCCGCTGCAGGCCGATACGCTGCTCCTCGCCATCGATCTGGTTGGTGGTCAGCTCCCCACCGCCTCGGGATCAGCCCTGGCCAGCGCCGCGGCAAAGCTGCGGGCGGCGCGCGCCTCCGATGGGCCCATCCTTGCCAGCAGTGACCTGCTGACTCCGGACGAGCACGTGCTCGATGCCGTGAACGAAGCCGTCAAGAATCGTCGCTTGCTGGCCATCGACTACTGGGCGGAGGGCACCGACCGCGTCAGCGCCCGTGTGGTCGAACCGTATCTGCTCATCCATGGCCGCGGCGAGTGGTACTACGTCTGCTGGTGCCGTACGGCAGAGGGTACGCGCGTCTTTCGCGTGGCGACCACCAAGGCCGCCACGCTTCTGGACGAGGAGTTCGCGCCGCGCGACGACGTGGAACTGGATCTCTACCGGCGTGAAGGCATACCCACATCAGGCGCCTACGCCCCGAAGTCCGCCCGCGTCTGGTACAGCCCTCTCGTGCGCCGCTGGCTGGCGGAACGGCAGCCGGTTCAGCATCTCGCCGACGGATCATGTGTCGCGATCCAGCCGTATGTCGACGAGGGATGGCTCGTGCACCAGCTTCTGCGCTTCGGGGACGAAGCCCGTCTGCTCGAACCCGCGGGGGCGGCGCGATCCCTCCACGACACCGTCGACCGTCTGCTCCTGCGCCTGCAGGCGAGCGATGACAGCTGACGCCGCGGAGATCCTGTATCGCATCGCTTGGGCCTTCTACGCCTTCGGGCCCCAGCTTCTGATCTGCATGGCGCTCGCGTATTACGCCGCGAAGCGCTCCGGCGGGAATCTTCTCAATTGGCTGGCGACAGGCTTTCTCGCCGCGGTGGTTCCTGTGGCCGGTGTCATCGCCATGGGACTCCTGTTCCACAGAGCATCACGACTCGCGCGGTCCAAGGCGCCATGAGCGACACCGCGTGGGTCTTCTGCGGCAAGGACCGGCTGCCGGTACCGCGCGCCGACGCCTTCGTGCCGCCCGCGCGCCTGCCCTCCCTCCCGGACATCGATGCCGCGCTCGAAGCCGCGATGGCTGCTCCGCTCGGAGCCCCGCGCCTGCGCAGCCTCGCGCGTGGTGTGGCCTCCGTGGCCATCGTGGTGCCCGACGCCTCCCGGCCGTGCCCGACTCCCAGCGTGCTCCGGCATCTTCTGGCCGAGCTCCGGGAGGCCGGCGTGCCGGACGATTGCATCTGCGTCGTCATCGGCTGCGGCCTGCACGCGCCGACGTCCGCCGCCACGCGGACCCGCCTGGTCGGCGCGGACGTCAGCTCGCGCCTCAACGTCGTCGACGCGCACGGCATCGAGTCTCCGTCCGTGATGCTCGGCCGCACGTCGCTCGGCGCGCCCGTCCATATCGTGCGGACCGTCGCCGAGGCGGAGCTCACCATCACAGTCGGCGTCGTGGAGCCCCACCTGTACGCCGGTTTCTCGGGCGGCGTCAAGGGCGTGGCCATCGGGTGCGCAGGGCAGGCCACGATCGCTTGGACCCACCGGCCCGCCTTCATCTCTCTGCCCGGCGTAAGCCTCTGCTCCGTCAACGGCAATCCCTTTCGGGAGACGCTGGCCGAGATAACTGCCCATACGAGCTTGCGTTGGGGCGTCAACGCGGTGATGAACGAACGCGGGCGCACCGCGGCCGTGGCCGCGGGCGATCCAGCCCTGGTGCAGTCGACGCTCGCGACGGAGCAGGCCGGCGCCTGGCTCCACTTCGCAGGCGAACCATTCGACATCATCGTCGCGGGCGTCCATGCCCCGAAGAGCGACAACCTGTACCAGGCTTCGCGAGCTGCGACCTACGCCTGTCTCACAGCCTCACCCGCTCTTGTCGACGGCGGCCTGATGGTCCTCTGCGCCGACCTGCCGGAGGCTGCCGGGGAGGGACCGGCGGAACGGCGCTTCATCGACCTCCTCCAGACCGCATCCCCAAGCGAGATCGTCGCGCGCGGACTGCACGAGGCGCTGGGGCCCGGCGGCCAGCGGGCCTTCGTCGTGGCGCGCGTACTCGAGCGGTATCGCATCGCCATCGTCGGCGCCCAGGATCCTGGATTCCTCGCGCCACTCTCCCTTCGCGGCGTGACCGCAGCCGACTCCGTCGACGCGGCGGTTGCGCTTGCCCAACGCGGCCGGCGAGAGCGTGTCCGCGTGCTGGCCATCGCCGACGCCATGACCACGGTGGCCCGGTCAGGTTCGCCGCCTGCCGCGATCGGGCAGAACGGGGATACCGAGCACGTGGAGGTGGGAGGATGACCGGCGGGATTCGAATCGGCCGTCTGTTCGGAATCGATATCGCGATTCACCCGAGCTGGTTCATCATCCTCGCTCTGTTCGCCTTTACGCTGGCCACCGGATTCTTCCCCCAGACGTACCAGAACTGGAGCACGGTGACGGCCTGGATCGTCGCGGTGATCGCCACCATTCTCCTGTTCGTCACCGTGCTCGCCCACGAGCTGGGCCACTCTCTCGTGGCGAAATCCCAGGGTATCGAGGTGAAGAGCATCACCCTGTTCCTTCTCGGTGGCGTGGCCAGTATCGAGAAGGAGGCGTCCTCGCCCGGCCGTGAGGCAGTGATGGCCGGCGTAGGTCCGCTGGTCAGCATAGTCATCGGCGTGCTGTGCTGGGGCCTCTCCGCCGTGCTCCCGGGGCCCGAGTACGTCGTGGCGATCCTCTTCTACCTCGGCATCGCCAATCTCTCGCTGGCGGTCTTCAACCTCCTTCCGGGCTTTCCGCTCGACGGCGGCCGGGTGCTGCGGGCGCTGCTCTGGTGGCGCAACCACAGCTTCGAGCGCGCGACTCGGCAGGCGACCCTGGTCGGCCAGGCCTTCGGCGTCGCGCTGATCGGACTGGGCGTGCTGCAGATTCTCGCTGGAGGAGGGCTCAGCGGCATCTGGATGGGATTCGTCGGGTGGATCCTCATCCAGGCCTCGCGGGCCAGCGCCACGCAGGCGGTGCTCCAGCACGAGCTCGCCGGCGTGCCCACGGCACGGATCATGACGCGCCCCTCCGAGTGGGTATCTCCGTACGTCACGCTGTCTCATGCGGCAGACGGACACTTCTCCGACTTCGACAGCAGGTGCCTGCCGGTGATGCCCGAGCACGAGGGGCAGTCCTATGACGGTCTGATCTGCGGCGCCGACCTCGCCAGAATGCCGCGCAATGAGTGGGACACGGACAGGGTGCGCGATGTCATGGTTCCGGCCGAGAAGCTCCTCACGGTGACGCCGGAGACTCCGGCCGACGAAGCGCTCAGGCTCCTGACCCGCGAGGACGTTGATCGTCTGGCCGTGGTCGATGCCGACGGCACTCTCGTCGGCTTCGTGGACGAGACCGCCATCGCCCGCTTCGCACTGTTGCGCCGGCCGCGAGAAGGCGTTCAGGCGTCACAGGCCTAGGCGCGAAGCGAGCCGCGCATCCACTCGCCCGAGCGTCTCGCCTTCGCCGCTCCAGGGCCACGGCGGGATCGGAAGAGCGCCTCACCGCTCCAGTCGGCGCAGCACCTTCTCCGAGCGCAGTTCGCGCAGCGCATCGCGAGCCACCCAGCGGGCGCTGCGCGCGGCCGGATCCTTCTTGTCCACAGCCGCCTGAGCCTCGGCAGAGGACAGAATGGCCTCGGCCGTCACGAGCGCGGCTTCGTGCAGCCGCGGATTGCGCTTGCCGATGTTACGCAGCGCCCAGTTGACCGCCTTCTTCACGTAGGGGCGGTCGTCGCCGGCCTCTGTACGCACGAGATCGAGGATGTGCAGGAAACGCTCGTCTGTCGCCGTCTTGTCCTGCACGGCGAGCGCCGCCGCCGTCGCGAACGCGGCGCGCTTCACCCACTCGTCGTCTGACGACGACCAGCGGCGCACCTGTTCGTACGCCCAGGGCGTCTTGTCGAAGAGGTTCGAGGTCACCTGATCGCACACGTCCCACGAGTCGAATGACCTGGCCCACTCCTCCATCTGCCCGCGTGTCACAAGATCGGGGTCGTCGACGAGGCTGGCGAGGATCCGCGCCTCGTGGTTCCCCGTCTCCCACAGAGCCAAGGCGAGATCGTGATCCGTGCCCACAGCCTTGGCGATGCGGCGCAGTTCGTAGACCGACACGCCGACCGCATGCTCCACGTTGATGCCGTAACGGCGCATGCCTTGGCGCGCCTCTTCACTCCCCTTGCCCGTGATGTCGGCCATGACTCCGGCCAAGCGCTCGGCGGTGTTCATGTCGTCCATGCTACCTCCTTCTGATACCGTCCGCGCCATGAGCGATCTGTCTGATGCCGTCAGCGCCATGCGGACTTCCGGCCACGGAGCTTCGCCTCCGCTCCTCATCGCCAATCCTCACGCGGGACGCGGACGCGCCGGCCGGGAGTTGGCAGGGCTGAAGGAGAGGCTGCGCTGCGCCTTGGGCGCAGTCGACGTCGCCTGCACCGGGTCGCCCGGACACGCCGTGCGACTCGCGGCTCGCGCCGTCGCGGACCGGCGCCCTCTCGTCGTCAGCTTCGGTGGCGACGGCACCCTCAGCGAGATCGTGAACGGCCTGGTCGGTGACGGCGCCGTCCCTGCCGACGCCCTTCCCCGTCTCGGCGTCCTCGCCGCCGGCACGGGCGGCGATTTCGGCAAGGGACTGAAGCTCGGGCGGCACAGCGACGAGCAGATGGCGGCGGTGACGTCCGGGCGAACCCACTGCGTCGACATCGGATGGATCCATCATTCCGGCGCTGACGGCAGTCAGTTGAAACGCCTGTGGGTCAACGTGGTCTCCGGCGGGATCGGCGGATTGGTCGACCGCTACACGGCCCAGGCGCCCGCGGCCCTGCCGGGCTTCGTCGCCTATGCCCAGGCGACCATCCACGCGATTGTGACATCCCGGCGCGTCCCGCTGCGCTGCCGCGCCCTCCTCCCCGACGGGAGTCAAGTCGAGCGCGCCCTGCATGCCTATGCCGTGGCGATCTGTAACGGCACGACTTTCGGCGCCGGAATGAGAATCGCCCCCGGCGCGCTCCTCGACGACGGCCTGCTCGACATCGTCGTGTTCGAAACGCGCAGCAAGATCCGTCTTGTGCGCCGTCTCCATACCCTCTACCTGGGAACGCACCTGTACGAACAGGGGGTAAGTCACTTCCGCTGCCGCCGCATCGAACTGGCGCCTCTGGCGCTTGCGGGCGCGAATGGAAGCTTGTTGGTGAGGCAAAGCTCGGGTCGCTCCTCGCTCGGACTCTTTCCCCTCGACATCGACGGCGACGCGATCGGCGACGTCCCCCTCGAGGCCGGCCTCTTCCCCTCGGCCTTGAACGTCTGCGTGCCTGAGCACCCCGGCAAGGCCTAACGTCCACCCTCGTCACCCTCGCGCACCCACGCATCGCCCTGCTACCGTCGTCGGGTGGGCAACGGCAGGAGAGCCATGGTGCGGTGCGGCGAACGAGAGGACACACAGCAGGAAGACGGCGTTTCGGGACAGGCGCTGTTCTTCGACATCACCGATGCGCGCGAGCTGCGCCGCCGGTACCGGCACCTAAACCCGGGTGCACGGGTGATGGTCATGCGCTCTTGGCGGGAGAGCGAACACCATGCCCAACCGGGCCTCATGAGCCGGCTTGGCGACCTCCTGTGGGCCGGCAGCGATCGGAGCGCCGTTGCCGGCCTGTGGTTCTGGAGCAACGGAGAGGAGGAGCTGCGCGCTCAGGGCCGCGACGTCCTGCTGAAGTTCGTCCACCCGCTCGTGGCCTCTGGACGGCAGTTCTGCGTCGGTTTCCCGTTCCCAGCCGATGTTGTCGCACCCGCCGCGCTGACCTTGGCCGCACGCGATCGCCTCGATCTCGAAGACATCGGGCTTCTGCTCGGCGGCAACGCCTGCGGCACTACAATCGCGGCTGTACAGCGGCGCTCGCCGACGCTCGCGCACACCTCACTCGACGTCGCTCAGCGGGCCGCGGCACACCATGGCTCCGGCGCCGCTCGGGTTCTGGCGCCGGCCGGCGCCGGGAAGACCAAGACGCTCGTGGCGCGGGTAACGGAACTCGTCGCCCGCGGCGTCGACCCGGCCCAGATCCTGCTACTGGCCTTCAACACGAAAGCGGCCGAGCAACTCGAGGAGCGCCTCGAGGCGCGTGGCATCCCTTGCACGCGCCGCATAGACGTCCACGGATGCACCTCCGCGGTTCATTGCGCCACCTTCAACGCCTTCGGCGCCCGCTACCAGCGCGAGGTCGCCGGACAGCGGATCGCCGTCGACGCGGGCGGGCGCAGTCAGCGAATGATGATGCGGCAAGCGATGGATGATGCCGGCTTCCCGATGGCTTCGCTCAAGCCCGCTCGGGGCTCCGACCCCATCGGCGCCCTCCTCGCCCCGCTCAGCCGTGTCCGCGCCGGGCTCGAGGCGCCGAACGGAATCGCTGTCGACATACTGTCGACCGGCGAGCCAGCCGTCGTCACCGTGCCGTTCGGCCCGGTACACCAGGCCTACGCTCGCCTGCAGGCTGCCCATCGCCGCCAGTCGTTCGACGACCAGATCTACTTCACGGTCGTCGACCTGCTGGCGGCCCCGAGTCGCCGCCGTCTGATGCAGCAACGCTACAGCCATGTCCTTGTCGACGAGTTCCAGGACCTCAACCCGGCACAGCTCGCGCTGGTCGACATCGTGTCACGGCCGCGCCGCAACCTCTTCGCCGTCGGGGACGACGACCAGCTCATCTACGGCTGGCGTTTCGCCGATCCCGACGGGATCCTGCGATTCCATGATCGGGTTCCCCCGGCCCCTCATTCGGCGACCTACACGCTCACGACCAACTACCGCTGCTCGCACCGCGTGGTTCAAGCGGCCGGCAGTCTGATCGCCCGAAACGAGCGTCGTGAAGCGAAGCCAATGGCGGCCCGACCCGGAGCGCCGGCAGGAGCCGTCCTCTTTGCCGGCGCCCCGACATGGAGCGAGCGCGGGGCCGAGATCTGTGCCTTCCTGAGCGCGGAGCGCAGCCGCCTGGCATGTCAATGGCGCGATCTCGCCGTCCTGAGCCGATTTCGCTCCCAGCAGTTCGCGGTTGCGCTCGCCCTCGATGCAGCCGGCGTGCCGAGGACGCCACACCTGGGGTATCGGCTCTTCACTCACCCCGCGGCAAGGCTCACCCGATCGTGCCTCGCGCTTGCCTCCTTGACCGAACGGGTTGCCGGCGATGACGCCCGACGTGTGCTCGCCAATCTCGTGCCGCGCATGTCGGCGGCGCAGCTCGATGCAGTCGGGACGGCAGTCAGGCCGTGGGAACAGCTCCTCCGTCTTGCGAGCACAGAATCGCAGCCTGCGGCGATGTTGGTGGGCTCCATCTGTGAGCGGGCCCAGACACTGCACGCATGGTTCGGCCCGGCGCCGGAGCCCTCCGAAGCTCAACCGCCCGCCACCGCCCAGGGCCTTCTCACGTCGGTTATCGAGGACTTCTCCCTGGAGGCGGCGTGGCAGCTGATCGTCCAGCCAGAGAAACTGGACTCACCCGATACCGTCGATCCATCTCGTCATTCGGCAGACGACGGAGGGCCAGGCCAGGTGCTGGACGGCCTCCTCGCCCTGGCCGAGGCGTACCCTCGGCCTGAAACCTTCCTCGCCTCGTGGGATCGCCTCGCGACACGGGAGGCAGCCGGCCTTCGACGTGCTCCCGTATCGCCCGAGCGAGGTACCGACATGTCTGCCGAATCACACTCTGACTGCGTGGCCCTCTGTACGATCCATGCCGCGAAGGGGCGTGAGTACCGCTCCGTCGTCATTCCAGACTACTTCTGCGACATCAGCCGCTGGAGCCCGGATGCCGTCGAGGAAGAGCGACGCGTGGTGTACGTAGGCGTGACGCGAGCCTGCGAGAGACTTCTCATCACTGTCGACACCGCGCGGCCGATCCATCCCTTCCTGCGGGAGCTCGTTGATCCTCCCACGGACGGCGAGCACTGTGCGTTGCGCACCCGCCTGGACGAGCGCGACGCGGACGAGAGAACCACTCTTCAGCGGCGCCTGAACGAACTGGAGATCCTCTTTCCTGAGCAGCTGCATCCGGCGCCCCGCGCGTCGCACGACCCGGCGTCTTGAAGCCACATCACGTGACCCGGGCCTGCTCATCGATGCGGCAGCCCTGCGGCCGTTCACGCTCCGAGTGTCGGCGCACCGGGCTTCCAATCAACCGGGCACAGCTCGCCCGTCTGCAGCGCCTGCAAGACGCGCAGGGTCTCGTCGGTGTTGCGACCGATGTTGTTGTCGTGCACGACCATGTAACGCAGCACGCCCTCGGGGTCGACGATGAACGTACCCCGCAGTGAGTGTCCTGGCCCCTCCAGCAAGACCCCGTACTCTCGCGCAACGGCCCGCGTCATGTCGCTGAGCAGGGGGAAGCCGAGCTGGCCGAGGTCCTTCTCGAGCCACGCCAGATGGCTGTACTTGCTGTCCACGCTGCATCCGAGCACTTGGGCGTCGAGGTCTTCGAACTCGCTCAGCCGCGTTGCGAACCCACGAATCTCAGTCGGACACACGAATGTGAAGTCGAGCGGATAGAAGAAGAACACGACCCAGTTGCCCCGATAATCGCTGAGGTTCACTTCAACGAACTTGCCGTCCAGCACGCCCTCGAGGCTGAAGTCCGGCGCCTTCTGTCCAACCTGCACCATTGTCGCACCTTTCCTTTTCGTCAACGACGACCATCCCGCTGCGCTCGCAGTCACGACGGGTCCGACAGTGTCTCATGATCACAGTGATTGCCCTCACCTCGCGCTCCACACCATGAGTGCGGCGACAGGATCGGCGGCTGCAGGAGGACTGACGTTTGGGCTGGGACGTGAGACGGGGCCGCACGCGCCCCGGCCCCGTCTCTCCCCCCCAGCTGTGTCTTATGGCTATTAAGCCAAGTTCGAGCGCCGAGCGCAAGCCCAAACGCACAACCCCGCAGGCTTCGCCACCACGGGGACATCCATCCGACCTGTCGAACGCAAGAGATAGGGCGGCGAACCTTCTCGCCGCCCCAATGGTTTCGTCTCACTCTCGCGCGTCTTCAGAACACAGGGGGTGCGTTACGCCGGCACCACGAGCACCGGGATGGTCGAGTTCTTCACGACCTTATCCACGACGCTGCCGCCGCCCAAGATGCCCTGAATGAAGCCGATGCCGCGGGAGCCCATGACGATGAGGTCCGCGCCCTTGTCCTTCGCAACGGCCATGATCTTCTCAGCCTCGTTGCCGTACTCGATGGCCATGTCAACTTCGCCCTTGCTACCGTAGAGCTCGCGCATCCGCGCTTCGGCCTTGCCGCGATAGACCTCTGTCACGGTCGACGCCGCCGCCATCTTGTCCTGCGTCCCCTTGGAGTCATAATCGTGCGAGGCCGTCACAACGTGCAGCACCGTCAGCTTGCCCCCCTGCGCCAAGCCTGCAGCCACATCGAAGGCCTTGTTCGAGTTTTCGGAGAAGTCCGAGCACACCACGATGTTCCTGAAGCCTGCCATTTGTACCCCCTCCTCGCGTGCGATTCGTGCAACGCCTGTTGCATTGCCTGTACTACCCACTTCACAGGATTTCAAGCACCTCCTCACGTCCTCGCAAGGCTTGGCTTTCATCCTGTGACGGGTGCGCAAAAAGGGCGGCGCCGCGCTCGACTTCCGTCGATCGCGGCGCCGCCCGCCACTGACGCTCTCGTGAGGATCGCCCTCAGGCTCCCTCTATCACCCTTGCGTCAGGGTGTCGAAAGCTCCATGGACTCGACCTTGTCATCCACGAAGTTGATATAGAGCCGGTTTCTGCCTTCGTTGACGAAGTACTTGTAGACCAGCTTGCCATCAAGCTCCTGAATGGTGGCGGGAAAGTCGACCAGGTCCTTGACCTCAGTAGTCGTCATCCCCATCTCGATCTTGTTGAAATCGGCCGGGAGCTGGGCCGGGTCCGCCGCCGTTACAACCGGCGTGACCAGGTCTTCCATCCCGAGATCCGAGCCGCGATCGGTGTTGCCGCAACCTGCGGTGAACAGCACCATCAAACCCAGGACCAAGAGCAGGCCGATTACGAGAATCGCTCCGCGCTTCTTCTTCATAGTGTCATTCTCCTCTTCCCCCATTCGTCAGCGCGCTGCGGCCCCGTCCATTGAAAGGACCGACCGCGGTGCACTGACTCACGGCACAAGCATGACCGGGGTGTCGGCGTTCTTGACGACCTTGTCGGCGACGCTGCCGCCGCCCAACAGGCCCTCCAGGAAGCCTACGCCCCGCGCCCCCATCACTATCAGTTCGACACCTTCGGACTTGGCGAGCTCGAGGATGCGCTCAGCCTCGGAACCGTACTTGATCACCGGTCTCACAGGCACACTGCACGTGGAGGTATAGGACTGATCGATGTGCTCAAAGACCTTGCTCTCACCGGGGAACGGCTGGATCGCGCATTCCTCGAGGCACATCTTCTCGTAATCCAGAGACTTCGGGACCACGTGAAGTACATACACCTCTCCCCCGGACATCGTCGCGATGCTGCATGCGTACGTGAACGCAGTATCAGCGTGGCGCGAGAAATCCGTGGCGAACAAGATCTTCTTGAACTCGGCCATTCCTTTCCTCCTCGACACTGCTACCTGGGAATCCAAAGCGGGATCCCCACCCCCGGTACCCTACAGGCCCCGCGCCGACCTTGATGACAGCGCCGCAGCCGAAGATCCGGTCATCCCTCGATTTAGAATCCACCCACGCAGACGACGACGACTGCGATAGCAACCACCACGTTCGCGAAGAAGATAACCTTCGGAAGCATGGATTATCACCATCCCTTCATTGCACATTTGATCACGCCGAGCTCCGGTCGCAAGCTCAACGACTCTGCTCGGTCTGAGTACCAGGCGACACTATGTTGGTGGCATTGACGAGCCTGTAGTACTGCACTTGTGAGACGAAGACGACGAGCACACAGAACCACACGACACCCATGGCGAAGAGCCCGGTCTTGCGGGACTCCGGGTTCCTGACGCTTCTGGCTGTTCCCCAGGCTACGCCCGCGATGAGAACCGGCGGCATGCTGTACTTGACCGCCATGAAGATCGTGGGGATGTACAACGCCATCGCGAGCACCACCACGGCCCAGGCGCCCGCAACGATCGCCGCCCACTTGGCGACGGAAGTGCGGTTGTCCTGGAAGCGCAGGAGCACTCTCTCTATCGATGAAGCCATTCCTCACAACCCCGTTCTCATCTGAACAACGACAGTGGCGGGCGGTAGTTGCCCTTCCACTTCTTGTAGACGAAGTCGACGCCCGCATTCGCCGCGCGAGCCGAGCTGACGGCCTCGCTCGTGGAGTTGAACGTCTCCTGCGTCACTGCTGTTCCGCTACCGAAGGTCTCGATCATCTGGGCTGCGAGCACGTTGCCGGCTTCCTTCATGTTCCAGGCGTACACGGCCAATGAGCCCGTGTCTGACCTCATGTCGTCAACCAGCATCGCCTTTCCCTCGGGGTCTTTCGGGCCCGGCCAAGTTGGCAGATAGTCCTCAGGTTGCTCCATGCCTCGAATCTCGTACATGAAGGCCCGATACCACGGCTGGCCCTTGCCCTCGACCCAATAGCGCTCGTTGATCGCCAGCAGCTGCTCGCTTTGCTCGATGATCGTGTCAACGTGCTCGCGATCAGCCGGGTCTTTCGCCAGCAGATCATATTGCTGGAGGATGGTCTGCTCCACGGGCTGCGCCTTCTTCATGTAGCTGTGGAGCTCCTTCTCAACCGGAACCAGCCACGTGAGCTGACTCGTCCACGGCCATGTGGCCCACAGGACGACGAACACAGCCACGACTACAAGCAGGCTTCTTATGAGCCACTTCCTCACCAACGCTATCTCAGTCCTTTCTCACAGTGCACGACCCGTCCCTGATTCGCACCACGACAAGCAGATCAGATCTGCAGCCGCAGTCCGCTTACCACCTCTGATCAGCCGCCGACGCCCTTGCCGCCCGTAAAGTCGATGACGACGACTGCGTACGAGTAGACCGCTGAAGCCATGATCCAGAAGTACGTGATGGCGTGATTGAGCGTGAACTGCGCAGGGGATACATAGCCGTCAACAAGCATGTTCCACACGCACCAGAAGACCAGGAAGCCGATGTGGACATATGCCCCGAAGTCCCACCACCAGTCTTCCTTCTCGACGTGCATGTACTTGTTCCAGTTGCCGGTCTGCGGGTTGTAGTCACGGAGATGCTCGAGCAACGAGTCGTGATCCATCTCCATACGATGCTCGATATCGTGATGCTCTGACATGTCAGGTTCCCTCCTCTCTCAGCTCTCAGACGTGAGTGTCGGAGTAGTCGTAACCGGCCTCGTTCAACGACTGGAAGTTGAACGGCTCGGGCTTAACCAGCGTCCACGGGATGGCGATGATCGCCGAAACGGCCATGACGATGATGTTGGCCCACACAACGCCCCACAGCATGTCGAAGTCGGCGATGAAGATCCAGTACGCGCTACCGACGAGAGCCCCAACGATGGTGCCCCAGAACACGCCCGAGCGGTTGGTGTTGCGATGGAAGATGGCCATCCACAGCGGAACCACGGCCGAAGAGAAGAACACGCCCATGGCCTGGTACATACCCGAGAAACTGAAGCCGATTGCCCGCCACCAGAAGGCGATGAGGAGCAGGGCGACAGCGATCACGTAGAGCATGATGCGATTGACCGAGAGGATCTGCTTGCCCGTAGCGTTGGGCTTGAGCCAACCCTTGTAGAGGTCGTTGGCGACAACGGCGGCGGTCGAGAGGATCTCGCCGGCGCCGGTGCTGATCGTCGCGCCCGTGACGGTGATGACGAAGGCGGCGAGACCGATATAGCCGAGCACCATGAAGGACATCATGGGGGCGACGGCCGCGGACTCCGTGAACGTCGAGGCCACGCCGTTGTAGGGCGAGAGGTAGGTTTCGCCGACGACCATCCCCTTGGCGAGACCGCCGAGGCCCAAGGCGGTGGTCATCGAGAGCGGGACGGGATACCAGGCCCATGCCGCCGTCCAGAACGACTTGTACAGGTTGCGCGGGTTGTCGGAGCCGATGCCGCGTGACCAATAGGTCTGGTTGCAGAGCACGGCGCCGAGGTTACCGACGGTGTTGACGATCAGGAAGCCGAGACCGGCCGCGTTGACCCAGCTGAGGCCGTCCCACTGGGACTTCCAGACGGCCACGCCCTCACCCGGCTGGAGCTCGGGATGAGCGATCATGGCGTTGAAGAGACCGTCGTAGTAGCCGCCCATGCCGATGCCGGCGCCAAAGCCCCAGAACACCGCCGACGTCAGGACGGCGATGCAGATGAACATCACCAGGGACATGATCGTATCGGCGAAGATGCTGGCCCAGAGGCCTGCGACCGCCACATACGATACGAAGATGGCCATCATGACGATGCTCATGTAGTAGAAGCTCGCGCCCGTGAACTGCACCAGCATGATGGCGCCGCCGGTGACGAGCATGAGGGTGACCCAGCCGCAGACGATGATGGTGATGATGGCCTGCAGAATCTGGTTCTTGCGGTCCAGACGGAACCTGATGTACTCCGGATAGGAGCGATGCTCAGGCATGTCGAGACGCGTACGGCGGCAGATGTACGCCATGAGCGGCAGCGGGATCGTCGCGCCCAGGCCGTACCACCAACCTCCACTGATGCCGTACGAGTACCCGGTCCACGAGCTCATCATGAGCGTCGCGGCCCAGATCCACGTGGCGATGATGGAGTTGTGGATCATGCCGTGGCCGATGTTGCGGCCGCCGGCGATGAACGAGTCTGCCGTCTTGCCCTTTGTGCGGCCGAGGAGCACGACCATCAGGGTGTAAATCAACGCCTGGGCGAACATGATCGCGTACCCCGACCAGCCCGGAAGCGGCGTTGTTACTTCAGCTGCAAACAACATACTCAATACCCCCCCTTCTTACCTTTCCTGCTTGATGTCAGGCTCCTGAAGAGCCTGATGTGCCCCAAATATGACGAAGAGAGCGTCTACCTCGAACCATCGTTCGTGCGTAACTCCCCCAGGTAACGCTCTCATGCCCCGTGATCAGCCTCCTGATCAGGATTCGCCAAGTGGAGCGAAGGGCCGGGGGGGCGTGACGCCCCCCCTGTCCTTCATTGCCCAAGCACTTACTTCGAGATGATGGTCCCGCACTTGCCGGCAAGCGCGTCAACGGCCTTGTCCAGCGACGTGATGATGGAACGCTGGCCACCCCACTCGACGAACTTGATGGCCGACGCGACCTTCGGGCCCATGCTGCCGGCGAGGAAGTGACCCTCTCCGGCGTACTTCTTGATCTCGTCAAGGGTGACGTTGGTCAGCGGCTGCGCGTTGTCCTTGCCGTAGTTGAGAATCGCGTTCTCAACGTCGGTCAGCACCATGAAGACGTCAGCCTTGACACCCTCGGCCATGACCTCACCAGCGCGGTCCTTGTCGATGACGGCCTCGAGGCCCTGGAAGTTGCCGTCGGCATCTTCCATGACGGGGATGCCGCCGCCGCCGGAGGCGATGGTGATGATGCCGGCGTCGAGCATCTTGTTGATCGCGCGAAGCTCGGCGTTGCGCGCCGGCAACGGAGACGGCACGGTACGACGCCAGCCCTTCTCGGCGCTGGGCTTGACGTGCTTGATCACGTAGTCGGGGTGCGCTCCCTTGAGAGCCTTGGCCTCTTCCTCGCTGAAGAAGTTGCCGACCGGCTTGGAGGCGTTCTCACCCTGGAACTCGGGATCGTTCGGGTCCACGACGACCTGGTTGACGACGGCGATGACGTCAGCGTCGACGCCATGCGCCTTCAGGTGCTTCTCCATCGTGTTCATCATCATGTAGCCGATCTGGCCCTGGGTCATCGCGCCGACGATATCGAGCGGCTGCGCGGGGACCTTCTCCTTACCGGCTACCTGCTGCACGTCAAGGTTGCCCGACTGCGGGCCGTTGCCGTGCGTGACGACGAGGCTGTCGCCATCCTTGAACTCGCTCACGATCTTGGCGAGTGCTTCAGAGGTGGTCTCGCAGTTCTTGAACTGCTCCTCTGCCGTACCGGCCTCGTGGGCCTGCTTGATGGCGTTGCCGCCAAGAGCTACAACGACTCTCACTTATGTTCCTCCGACTCTCTTCCGTATTCCGTGATCAGGCCCTGGCGCCCGGCTTGAGGAGCTCGACCATGACGCCCTTCTGCAGGTGGTAACGGTTCTCCGCCTCAGGCGACACGGCGCACTGCGGGTGAGAAGTGACTTCCTCGGTGATCTCGAAGCCGCGGTACATCGGCTGGCAATGCATGACCATGGCGTTGGGAGCGAGCTTGAGGAGGTCGAGATTGACCTGGTAGGGCAGGAAGATCTCGCGGATCTCGTTTGCCTGTTCCTTCTCGGCCGGCACGTCGTAGGCGATCCAGCTGTCGGTGTAGATGACGTCTGCATCCTTGGCGGCGGCGATCGGGTCGTTGGTGAAGTTGATCGTCGCACCAGTCTGGGCGGCGCGCTTCTTCGCCTCGTCCACCCACTTCTGGTCCGGCATACCGAAGTTCAGGTCCTGGAGCAACTTATGCTTGGAGTAGTCCGGAGTCGCGAGCGTGAAGTTCATGCCCGTGCTCGCGGCCGCGATCAGCCAGTCCTGAGCGGTGTTGCCCGTGCCCTCGCCCATGTAGGCGACCTTCAGACCCTCGAGCTTGCCCTTGTGCTCGAGAACCGTGAAAAGGTCGGTGAGCTGCTGGACGGGGTGCGCCATGTCGCTCATGCCGTTGATGAGCGGAATGTTCATGGCGGCGCCGAGCTTGGTGATGGTGTCATGGCTGTAGGTACGAGCCATGACGAGGTCGCACATGCTCTCGAGCACGTTGGCCTGGTCGCGGACGTCTTCCTTGAAGATGATGTCAGCCGCGTTCGGCGGATACGCCTTCAGGGTGATGACGCCGCCGCCGAGAGCCTGGAAGCCGGTCTCGAAGGAGACGCGGGTGCGCAGCGAAGGGCGCTCCCACACGGTCGCAAGGACCTGGTTGTTCTGGAAGAAGGTCGGCTTGTAGCCGTCCTTCGTCATGAAGTCCTTGATGATCGTCGCCGTCGAGAAATACTTCCAGATGTCGTCGATCGAAACGCTGTGCATAGACTCGAGTGTCTTCTGCGCCATGCTTTAGTACCTCCTTGTGTTCACACATCGTTGGTTTTCCGTACGCCCGCTGCTGAACTAAAACCCCTCCACCCGCAGACCGGAGTCTGCGGGTGGAGGGAGCAGAGGATTTCTTGTTACTCGGAGACGGAGCCCTTGTAGTAGTCGCCCCAGAAGCGGTCCATCGCCTCG
>CAZHMG010000027.1:0-27923 GCA_964533575.1 uncultured Thermoleophilia bacterium
ACCGCGGTGGGAGCAGCAGGCCGAGGTCCGGTGGCCTCGTTAAACTGCCGGAACACACTACTTGCCGAGAATAGAACTCTCGCACTCGCCGCCTGATCTAATCAGGTGACGCATCGCACCCGGGACGTCCACGCCCGGGAGTCGCGGTGTCATCAAGTGGACTGGGGTGTGATCGCGCCGCTCTGAGCGGGCGCACCCGAGACTGACCAGGGCTGGCAGACGGCACCCGGCCGACGCGGGGGCCGCGCGCGAGACCAAAAGCGACGGCTAAGCCTGTAGAGACTCTGCCGAGGCGTCCGTGGACGCGGGTTCGATTCCCGCCGCCTCCACCATCATCTTTTCCATCTCAACGCGATCGCGCTGCCCCGGCGGCAGGGAAGCGGCGAGTCGTGGACTATACTGCGGTGATGGAGAGATCAGAGGCAGCACCCTCATCCGTCCCGTCGGACGGCATTTCGGCCCCGTCACGCCTGTGGCGCCCGCGGGCCTTCGACCCGCTTCCGCTCAGCATCCTGCTGGCGCTCGTCTTCACCGCCGCCGGCTTGGTCGAGTTGCTGTCCCGGGCTCCAGTCGCCGCCGGGCACAGGCCCGACGACGGCTTTCTGATCGCGCTGACCGTCGCCAGCGCTCTCTCCCTGTCGTTGCTGTGGCTTTCGCCGCTCGGCAGCCTGAGCGTCGCGCTCCTTTCGCTCTGCGCGCAGTCCGTGATCGGCTACGAGTTCACCCAGGCAGCCGTTTGGGCGGTCATCGTCGCCTCGTTCGCGACCGTGGCCTTCGACCGCTGGCCGCGCGCTGTCGCGGCCGGCTTCCTTGTCGCCATGGGCATGATCATCGTGTTCCTGACCACCGTGGGTGTGAGCTGGGAGAACGTGCTGAGCACCTGGGTCTCTCTCTCCATCACGTGGATCATCGGCGTCATCATCCGGGTGTATCGCGGCAGCATGGAGCGGGCGGAGAGACGGGCGCTGCTCTTCGCCGCCGATCGCGAGGCGCGCGCCCGGGAGGCCGTGGCGGAGGAGCGCGCCCGCTTGGCGCGTGAGCTTCACGACAGCGTGGGGCATGCGCTGAACGTCGTCGTTCTGCACGCTGGCGCGGCGCAGCGCGTGCTGGAGACAAAGCCGGAGCTGGCGCGAGAGGCATTGGGAAGCATCGAGACAGCCGGCCGCCAAGCGCTCGACGACATCGAGCGCATGCTCGGCATTCTCCGCTCGCCGGACGACGATGCCGGCCTCGACGCCGCACCCGGGCTGGGACAAGTCGAGGCGCTCTGCCGGAATGTGAAGGAGGCGGGCGTGCCGGTGACGCTGACGGTCCTGGGGGAACCCCGGGAGCTGCCGTCCAGCATCGATCTCACGGCGTACAGAATCGTTCAGGAGGCGCTCACGAACACGCTCAAGCATGCCGGACACGCGCAGGCATCTGTGACGATTCGATACGCTGACGAGGCGCTCGACATCGAGGTCAGGGACGATGGACGCGGCGGGCCGGTCAGCGGCTTTGGCCGGGGAGGGCACGGGCTGGCGGGCATGCGTGAACGCGTCAAGATCTTCGGTGGGGACCTGCAAGCCGGGCCACGCCCGGAGGGGGGCTTCGCCGTCCGGGCCCACCTTCCGTTGACCAAGGGGGAGACATGAGCATCAGAGTTGTGCTGGCGGACGACGAGCAACTCATACGCGCCGGCCTGCGTTTGATCCTGGGGTCGGAGCCGGACATCACCGTGGTCGGCGAAGCCGGAGACGGCCGGCAGGCGGTGGAGCTCACCCGCCGGCTCAACCCGGACGTCGTTCTCATGGACGTGCAGATGCCGGTCATGAACGGGATCGAGGCGACGCGCGAGATCGCGGCGCTCGGGCGCGAAGACAGCGCCCGCGTCCTGATCCTCACGACCTTTGACCTGGACGAGTACGTGTACGAGGGGTTCAAGGCGGGCGCCAGCGGCTTTCTCCTCAAGCGCACGCCGGCCGAAGACCTCGTCGCCGGCGTCCACGTCGTCGCCAGCGGTGAAGGCATGGTGTCACCGTCGGTGACCATGCGTCTCATCGAGCACTTTCGGGAGAAGGGCGAGCGCGAGGGCGCGCCGCGGGACGCCTCCGTACTGAACGACCTCACCGAGCGCGAGCACGAGGTGCTCGAGCTGGTCGCGCGCGGCCTGACTAATCACGAAATTGCCGCGCACCTGTACCTGTCCGAGGGAACTGTGAAGACGCACGTGAAGCGCATCTTCTACAAGCTCGGTCTGCACGATCGTACCCAAGCGGTGATCCTCGCCTACGAGGTCGGGCTGGTGCGGCCGGGCGACGTCCGCTCTCAGTAGCCTGCTCACGCCGCCGCTCGTACCCCCGGAGAGGTAGACGCAGCGAGCGTCGGTGCCACTTCTCCGGGCAACGAATTCCCGCTGTGGGGTGACGACTCAACGCGCTTCCCGGGCTACGCTTGCAATGCAGAGAGGCAAGCGAGTCGCGGAGGTGCATGATGATCGAGTGGACGAGCCGGTTCTTCGGCGTCGTCGCACGGCCGCGAACATGGCTGAACGTGGCCTATCTATGGCTCGCGTTCCCTCTCGGGCTGTTCTACTTCGTCTTCCTCACGGTGGGCCTGTCCTTGGGGCTCAGCCTCGTCGTGATCTGGGTCGGGATCCCGGTGCTGCTCGTGGTGGTGGGCGCCTGGTGGCTGTTCGGGGCCTTCGAGCGCGCTCAGGCCGAGTACCTTCTCGGCGCGCACGTGACCCCGTCGGTACGCGCCTGGGAACGCCACGAAGGCGTGTGGGCCAAGCTCAAGGGCCATTTCGTGACCGGCGCCACCTGGCGCGATCTGCTCTACCTGCTCACCAAGCTGCCGCTCGGCATCGCGTGCTTCGTGCTGTCCGTCGTCGCCCTGACGACGACCACGTGGCTGCTCGCCCTGCCCGTCTTCTGGTACTTCCAGGCGCCGGCCGCAAACACCTGGGTGCCGCCGCTGTGGGCTGCCTTGGCCGGAGCGCCCGCCGGCGTGCTCGCCGCCGTCCTCTGGCTGCACGTGCTGAACGGCGCGGCGTGGGTCTGCACGCAGTGGGCGCTCCTCGTGTTCGGTGCGGCGCCCCCACAGGCTCCGCACGCGGGCTCGCCGCCGACTGCCGCCGCTGCTGCGCTGGCCCAGGCGCCAGCTCAGCCTCAGCCGCCCGCCTTGGCTGAGCCGGCCCCCGCGCAGACGGTCGTGATCTCGCCGCCGGCCGCCGCGCCGCCCGGCTCAACTGTGACGCATCCCTCCGCGCCAGATTCGTGGACGCATGAGACCAGCGTGGAGAACCCGAAGAATCGAACGCTGAGTGAGGGAGAACACAATGAGAACTGATCACCTGAGGCGGATCATCATTCCGTCCGCAATCCTGGTTCTGCTTGCCGTCACATTCCTGTTCGCCGGCCTGCTGGTTCCCGGCGTCAGCACGGCGGCGAACAACGACAATCAATCGACACCGCGCGAAGTCCAGGTCGAGTCCGGCAACGTCATCGTCAAGTTCGGCGAATCGGCCTACGTCCGCGCCAACCAGCGCGTTGAGTCCGTCGTCGTGTTCGGCGGCAACGCGACGGTGGCTGGCACCGTAACCCACAGCATCATCGCGTTCGGCGGCGACGTCCGCGTGCTGCCGACCGCCGTCGTCGGCAGCGCCGTCTCGCCGGATGACGCGACCATCGTCTCCCTGGGTGGGAGCATCACGGTTGACCCGGGCGCCCAGGTCACTGGCACCCGCGTCGACGACACCAACTGGAGCAACTTTGTCGACGTGGGCGTCCCATCCCCGAGATGGTGGGGAGGGTTCTCGTTCCTCGGATGGCTCGTTCAGACCGCCATCTTCCTCGTGCTCGGCCTCGTCGCGGCGGCGCTGCTGCCCAAGCAGATGCAGGCCGTCGGCCGTACGATGGGCCGTCGTCCAGGCGCCTCTCTGGGCTGGGGAGCCCTGGCCTTCTTCATCATCGTCCCCGTGGCGGCCATAGTGCTGCTCGTCAGCATCATCGGTATCCTCGTCCTGATCCCGGCGTTCATCGTCGTGCCGCTCTTCTACTTCTTCGCGACCGTGTCCGTGGCGGCGTTCATCGTCCAGCGACTCTTCAAGGGGACCGAGCGTCAGCAGAACCTCATGCTGGCGACCGCCCTCGGCGTCGTCGCGACGTCGATCATCGCCCAGATTCCCATTGGCGGCGGCTTGGCCGTGCTCGTCATGATCCTGTTCGGTGTCGGCGGCGCGGTCCTCGCGCTCCTCGAGTGGCGGCAGAGCAGGCGGGCGCTTCCGGCTCCGGCGGGTGGTCCCGCGGGAGGCTCCGGGTACTCCCAGGTGCCGCCCTACGCTCCGGTGCCGCCGCAAGGTCCCGACTCCTACGCCCCGGCGCCGTACGGACCGGTTTCGCCGACCGTGGTCCAGCCTTCTGTGGCTCCGACGATTATGCCGGCTCCTGCCGGCGACGAGGCGGAGTCCGTTGGGACTGCCGTGAGTCCGGCGATTCAACAGACGCCGGTGGGCGCCGTGGCCGACGGTCTGACACCCACGAACGCGGAGTCAGGTCAGGCAGCCGAGCAGGCTCTTGCTCCGGCCGAGCAGACTTCTGCCCCGGCCCTGACCCCCGCCCTGGCCGAATCGACTCTCGCGCCTGCGCCACCAGCACCGCCGCTGCCTGCCGCGATGCCGGGAGAACCGATCCCCGCCGCTCCTCCGGTGGCTCCGGCTGTGCCGATCGAGACACCGGTGGACGTGACTGCGGTCACGTCCGTTCCAGACGAGGCGAGGACCGAGGTTGATCAGCGCACTGCTGAAGCCCCCTTCGCGAGCGAATCGGAAGACGCGACCAGGGTGCGGCAAGAAGAGGAAACGATTGAACCAGCTCCCGACGCCCCGCACGACGGCAACGAGGCGGGCAACCGCGAAGAGAGCGGGAAGTGAGCTGCTCCGTGGCATACTGATTCATCAACGCGAAGCGGGCCGCGCCGAAAGGCGCGGCCCGCGGCGATCGGCAAGGTGCGATCGCCGACCAGAAGAAGGAGCGAATCGTTGAACGACGAGCAGCGCACTACCATCACTACTGACTACGCGCCCGAATCCTGCAGTACCGAGGCTGGTGTCGGGCTCCCGAACGCCGTGGTCCAGGCCAGAGATCTAACGAGGCGCTACGGGGAAGGCGACGCAGCTGTTCTGGCGCTCGACACCATCAGTATCGACATCGTGGGCGGAGAGTACACCGCGATCATGGGCCCGTCCGGTTCCGGCAAGTCCACGCTGATGCACATCCTGGCGGGACTGGATCGCCCTACGTCCGGGAGCGTGGTTGTGGACGGCGTCGAAATCACGGAGCTCAAGGAGCGAGCGCTGACCCAGTTGCGGCGCGACAAGATCGGCTTCATCTTCCAGACCTTCAACCTTCTGGCGACCCTTACCGCCCAGGAGAACATCGTGCTGCCGCTGACCATAGCCGGCCGCAGGCCAGACGACGAGTGGATAGGCTCCCTGATCAGCACCGTCGGCTTGGCCGACCGTCTGACCCACAAGCCGGCCGAACTCTCGGGCGGCCAGCAGCAGAGAGTGGCGGTGGCCCGCGCGCTTGCGTCCCGCCCCGCCGTGCTGTTCGCCGACGAACCCACGGGAAACCTCGATTCGCGCACCGGCGACGACGTGCTGCAACTCCTGCGTCACTCGTGTGATGAGCTTGGGCAGACGATCGTCATGGTGACGCACGACGCGCATGCGGCTTCGTATGCCGACCGCACCGTCTTCCTCAAGGACGGGCGCATCGCCCACGATTGCGGTCATCTCGGACGTGACGAGATCTACGATGTGATCAAGGCTCTGGAGACGCTCTGATGGTGCGAATCGCTTGGCGCAGCTTGAGCGCGCACAAGTTGCGCACCTTTCTGACGACACTGGCGATCCTGCTGGGTGTGGCGATGATCAGCGGCACCTACGTGCTGACGGACCAGATAGATCGCGGCTTCACCGAGATCTTCGCCGACGCCTACCAGGGGATCGACGCCACAATCACTCGTGAGGCGTCCTTCAGCGGCGGGCAGATGGTGGGCGGCGCCCAAGGCCTGCCGGCGAGCCTTGTGGATGAGGTGAGAGAGGTGGAGGGCGTCGGCGCCGTCGACGGGTACGTGAACGGCGCCGGAGCGGTGGCGGTGGATGGCAAGCTCGTGCAGACCGGAGGAGCGCCCACACTGTTCTTCTCGGTCGGTGAGGAGACCGTCGACCAGAGCAGCGTGTACGTCCAGGGCGGCCGGCCAGAGAATCCCGGCGAGGTCGCGGTTGTGCAGAAGATGGCCACTGATGAGAGTCTCACCCTCGGGTCGAAAGTAACGGTGATCACTGATGCGGGGTCGGAGGACGCGACGGTCACAGGGGTGTTCACATTTGGCGCGGAGGATTCCCTCGGGGGCGCTCTGCTCGTGCAATGCACACTCGAAGACGCCAGCCGCTGGTTTGCGATGGAGGGGCGTGTCTCGCAGATAGACGTGAGGGCTGAGCCGGGCACGTCGCCGGAGACGCTGGTTGAGCGCATCCAGCCGGTCCTTCCGGACTATGCTGAGGTCAAGACCGGGGATCAGGCGGCAGCCGACCAGACGAAGTCGGTGAGCGAGGCGATCGGCCAGTTCCTGCGTCCGGCGCTGCTCGCCTTCGGCGGCATCGCGGTGCTTGTCGGCGCCTTCATCATCTTCAATGCGTTCTCCATGACGGTCGCCCAGCGACGCCGCGAGTTCGCCATGCTGCGCGCCTTGGGGGCGTCGCGGCGGCAGGTGCTCTTCACCGTCACCGCAGAGGCGCTCGTGATGGGCGTGCTGGCGTCGGTCATCGGCCTCTTCGCCGGTCTCGGTGTCGCCGCCGGCGTGAACGCGGTGTTCACCAGCGTCGGGTTCGACATCCCCCGCAGCGGTCTCATCATGGAGCCGCGCACCGTCGTGATCGCGCTCGCCGTGGGCATCATCGTGACCCTGCTGTCGGCCATCGTGCCGGCACAGCGCGCCACGCAGGTGCCGCCCATCGCGGCGCTGCAGGAAGGGGCGGTCATGCCCCGCTCTCGGCTCGGCCGGTACGCGCCCGTGTTCGCCGCGGCGATCGCGGCGATCGGGGTCGCGCTCATCCTCGTCGGCATGTACGGCTCGGGGAGCACGACGTACCGCCTCGCGGCGCTGGCCGCGGGCGCCGTCCTCATGTTCGTCGCCGTGGCCCTCGTCAGCAAGTTCTTCGTCGGTCCGGTGGCGGCCACCCTCGGGTGGCCGCTGCAGCGGCTGTCACCGATCAGCGGCCGTTTGGCCCGCGACAACACGCAGCGCAATCCCGGGCGCACGGCCGCGACAGCGTCGGCCCTCATGATCGGGCTGGGCGTGGTCGTCTTCGTGGCCGTCTTCGCGCAGGGCATGAAGAGCTCGTTCATCGACAGCGTCGACAATATGGTGACCGGCGACTACGTCATCTCCGGCGGCAATTTCGTGACCCTGCCGACGAATACGACCAGTCGTGTGCAGGACATACCGAACATCGATGTCGCCGCCGGCCTCAACGCCCAACAGGTGCAGGCCGAGGGTGACACCGTCACGACCCTATACGGCGTCGAAACCGCGGCGTTCGACAGCGTGTGGGACATGGACTGGGTGTCTGGTGGAGACGACGCCCTGCTCGCCGAGCTCGACGCAGGTTCGGTGGTGATTGAGGAGCAGACCGCCGAGCGATTGGCCGTCGGCGTGGGAGACACTGTGAGCGTGGCCACCGTGGATGGCGGTGAGGCGGAGCTGGAGGTCATCGGTGTGTACCGCGACCCGATCATTCTCGGCGGAATGGTCGTTGGGGACGAAGCGTATTCCTCCCTGTTCGCGAAGCCGCAGCTCTTCACGGTCGTCGCGAGCCTGAAAGAGGGCGCCGACCTCGTGCAGACCAAGCAGGCCATCGAAGACGCTCTCGCAGACACGCCGACCGCGATGGTGCGCACGATCGATGAGTACAAGGAGAACATCGTCGGGATGATCAATCAGCTGCTCAACCTGCTGTATGGCCTGCTGGCGATGAGCGTCATCATCTCGCTCTTCGGCATCATCAACACGCTGGTGCTGTCCGTGTACGAGCGAACGCGCGAGATCGGTCTGCTGCGCGCCATCGGGTCCTCCCGTCGGCAGGTGCGGAGCACGGTGCGCTACGAGAGCGTCATCACATCCGTCATGGGTGGCGTCATGGGCATCGTCGTGGGGAGCGTCTTCGCGTATGTGGTCACGACGCGCTTCGGCGGCGAGGGCATCACCTTCTCGCTGCCGGTTGTTCAGCTCTTGATCTTCCTGGCCCTGGCGATCGTCGTCGGTGTGCTCGCGGCGATCCTGCCGGCGCGCAGGGCGGCGCGCATCGACATCCTCGAGGCGATCCACTACGAGTGAGGCCGACGACGACGGGTCGCGCGGCCGCCCGGTTTCGCAGGCGCGACACGTGCAGGCGCGACACGTCAGCTGAGGCCCGGCCCCGAGCCCAAGGCTCGGGGCCGGGCCGCTTCACATCTGAATGATCGCGAACAGGGCCGCTGCCAGCGTCATGATCGCCGCCACGGTCCCTGCCGTCCACGTCGTTCGCCGGTGTCTCATCGTCACATCCCGTGCGCTGCGTTCACTACACGAACTCGAATCGCTCTGTGTAGATGTGATGCAGGGGGACGCCGTGGTGGAGGAGCGCCGCCTCGACCGCATCCATCATCGGAGCCGGGCCGCAGACGAAGTAGAGATGCCGGGGCCACGCGCCGACGACGTGGCGGCCCAGAAGGCCGGCGTCGATGCGGCCCCTCTCTCCCGGCCATTCCTGGGGCGCGTCGCTGAGAACGAAAACCACGTCGAGGTCCAACTGCTCCCTTAGGCCTGCGATTCGCTCGCGAAACATGAGGTCTCTCTCGCCATTGGCGGCGTAGAGCAGCACGTGGTGGCGGTCGTCGCCGCGATCCGCGAGCGTCTCGAGCATGCTCATGAGCGGTGTGATGCCGACTCCGCCACCTACGAAGACGTAGCCCGGGCCTGAGTACCGGTCGATGGTGAAGGCCCCGTGTGGCCCCTCGAGCCAGGCCCGCTGCCCAACCGGAGTCTGCACCGCCTCGGCTGTGAAGTCGCCGAGCTTCTTGATCGTCATCGCGGGTTCCTGCCAACGGGTGGCGCTCGATGAGAAGGAGAAGGGATGATCGTCGAGCGAGAAGGGCGTCGGGCCGAGGGTGAGCCAAGCGAACTGCCCGGGTGAGAAGCGCATTCCCTCGTGGCCCTCCGGCTCGAACACGAGCGTCGCGGCTCGTCCCCCTTCGTCCCTCACCTCCGTGACCCGGTATGGCCTTCGCAGCATCAGGAGCGGTCTCACGAGACGAACATGAACAAGCAGGCCGATCATTCCCGCCGACATGATCGCCCACACGGCGCGCTTCCATGGAAGGCTGACGTAGTGGCCGATGAGCTCCACGTGGACGAGGGCGAAGACCACCATCAGCACGGCGAGGAGCCCGTGCAAGATTCGCCACGCCTCATAGGACAGGCCGATACGGCGCCGCCACACGGCGAGGGCGATGCTGGCGGCCATGAGCGCGAGCGCGGGCACGCCGAAGCGTGCGGGCCACGGCGCGGAGAAGATGTTCAGCAGCGCCAGCCGGCGGGGGTCTTCGATGAACAGGATGACGGGGTGTGCGAGGACGAGCAGGCCCGCGGCCAGCGCGATCTGCCGGTGGAACTGCAGCAGGACGTCGATTCCGTATGGGGCCGCGACGGCGCGAAAGCGCCCGGTGATTGCGAATTGCAGTCCCAGCGTCGAGAGTCCCACAAAGCCCAACGCGACGGAGAACTCGATCCAGAATCCTCGGCCGGCGGGAGTGGGGCCAATGAACGCGACGACGAGGGGCGCAAGGACGAAGGCGACATAGAGTCCAAGCCAAGCAACGCCCACCATCACCCGTTTCGAGCGCGACTCGGCGTGCGAGGTGCTGCTGACGGATGTCGTCATCCAGGCGTGATACCCTCGGCGGCCAGTGTGTGAACCGGACGGAGCGTGACGGCGTCGCGCTCCGTCCCGATATACTTGTCCCCGTTGCCGTGTCTTTCAGATGCGGCCCGCAGCGATGACTGGAGGCGGCGAGTGGAGCACAGCGTCGGCAAGAACTGGCATCACCTTCCAGCCGAAGAGGTCTTCGACCTCATCGACACCGATCCGGAGGCCGGCCTCGACCTCTTCGAGGTCAAACATCGGCATGAGCAGTTCGGGCCGAATGAGCTCACGGCGCGCAGCGGGCCGAGCGCGCTCAAGCGCTTTCTGTTGCAGTTCCATCAGCCGCTGATCTATATCCTCATCGCCGCGGGGCTGGTCACTGCCTTTCTGGGGGAATGGGTCGATACCGCGGTCATCTTCGGCGTCGTCATCATCAACGCCGTTGTGGGTTACCTGCAAGAGGCCAAGGCTGTGCAGGCCATCGAGGCGCTGGCAAAGACGATGACGACCGAATCGACTGTGCTTCGCAGTGGCGAGCAGGAACGGGTATCGGCTCGGGAGATAGTCCCAGGCGACATCGTGCTTCTCCAAGGGGGCGACAAGGTCCCGGCCGACCTGCGACTCTTCCGCAGCCGCGACCTGCAGATCGACGAATCGGCGCTGACCGGAGAATCGCTGCCGGTCGAGAAGCGACCGGAGGCCGTCGCTCACGACGTCGTGCTGGCGGAGCGCACCAACATGGCATACGCCTCGGCGCTGGTGACATTCGGCCAGGGAGCCGGCGTCGTGGTCGGCATCGGTGACGACACCGAGGTCGGTCGTATCTCGGAGCTGATCTCGAAGGCGGATGAGCTCTCGACGCCGTTGACCAAGAAGATCGCCTCGTTCAGCACGCTGCTCCTCATCGTGATCCTGGTGCTGGGCGCCGTGACGTTCGTGGTGGGCCTCCTGCGCGGCGAGACGGTTGTCGACATGTTCCTGGCGGCCGTCGCTCTTGCCGTCGGCGCCATCCCGGAGGGTCTGCCGGCGGCTGTCACGATCACGCTCGCCATCGGCGTCTCGCGCATGGCCAAGCGCAAAGCGATTGTGCGCAAGCTGCCGGCCGTCGAGACGCTCGGCAGCACGACGGTGATCTGCACCGACAAGACCGGCACCCTGACGCAGAACCAGATGACGGTGCAGCGCGTCGTGGCGGGCGGCCAGGACTACACCGTCTCGGGTGGGGGGTACGAGCCCAAGGGAACGATCGTTCGCAACGACGGCACCGAGGTGACCAACGATCGCTCGTTCGATCCTGCCTTGCGCGAGGTCCTCGTCGCCGGCGTGCTCTGCAACGACAGCAAGCTGGTCCAGGAGGATGGTCGCTGGACGGTGCAAGGCGACCCGACCGAGGGCGCCCTGCTCGCGGTGATCGGCAAGGTCGGGCTGGATCGCGGGCAGCTCGAGGCCGAGCAGCCGCGCATGGACACCATTCCCTTCGAGTCAGTCCATCAGTACATGGCGACACTCAACTCCGCCGGCGAGGGCGCTGAGACCTGCATCGCCATGAAGGGCGGCGTTGAGGCCGTCCTTTCGCGCTGCACCGACGCGCTCGCGGCCGACGGGCAGCGCGTTCCGCTCGACGAGGCCGCCGTCCAGGCGGATGTGGAGCGCCTTGCGGCCGACGGCCTGCGCGTGCTCGCCTTTGCCAGAGGCACACCGCCGCTGGGCGTGATCATGCTCGATCACGAGCACCTGACCGGACTGACCTTCCTCGGTCTGCAGGCGATGATCGACCCGCCGCGCCCGGAGGCGATTGCGGCGGTCAAGGCCTGTCAGACGGCCGGCATTCGGGTGAAGATGATCACGGGCGATCACGCCATCACAGCCGGCGCGATTGCCCGCCAGATCGGTCTCGTGCCGGACGGCGACGAGCGTCCGGTGGCGCTCACCGGCAGCGACCTCGCGCATCTCACTGATGCTCAACTCATCGCTCGCGCTGAAGATACCGCCGTTTTCGCCCGCGTCACGCCCGAGCAGAAGCTGCGCCTCGTCGAGGCGCTGCAGAGCCGCGGGCACATCGTCGCAATGACCGGCGACGGCGTCAACGACGCCCCCGCGCTCAAGCAGTCCAACATCGGCACGGCGATGGGCATCAACGGCACCGAGGTGGCCAAGGAGGCCGCCGACATGGTGCTCACGGACGACAACTTCGCGTCCATCGAAGCCGCCATCGAGGAGGGCCGCGGCGTCTTCGACAACCTGGTCAAGTTCATCACCTGGACGCTGCCGACGAACCTCGGCGAAGGTCTTGTGATCCTTGCGGCGGTCTTCCTGGGCACGACCCTGCCGATCCTGCCCGTTCAGATCCTCTGGATCAACATGACCACTGCCGTGCTGCTCGGCCTCATGCTGGCATTCGAGCCCAAAGAAGAGGGCATCATGGAGCGCCAGCCGCGCAAGCCTTCCACACCAATCCTCACGCCCGACCTCATCCAGCGCATCCTGCTCGTGGGCGCGCTTCTGCTGGCCGGCGCCTTCGGTCTCTTCGAGTGGGCTCAGAGTCAGGGATATTCCGACGAGCTATCGCGCACCATCGCCGTCAACGTGTTCGTGGTCGTCGAACTGTTCTACCTCTTCAACTGCCGATCCCTGACCATCTCGTACTTCCGGCTGCCGCAGTTTTCGAACCGCTGGGTACTGGGCGGCGCCGCGATCATGATCGTGCTGCAGCTCGCGTACACATACGTGCCGTTCATGAACACCGCATTCGAGAGCGCGCCCTTGGAGGCGTGGATGTGGGCGCCGATCATCGGTCTCGGGATCATTGCATTCTTCGTCGTCGAGATCGAGAAGGCGATCAGGTCGGCGGTGCGCCGCCGTCGCTGACCGGCTCCCCGGCCGCAGTATCCGCCCCGGGGAGCTTCGCATCGGATTCACGGCCGGCCAGATCCAGCGGTTCCAGAAGGTACCGCTGGACGGTCGGGCCGACGGCCGCGACGATCTGTTCGCGAGAAGCCGAGGCGATCGGCTCGATACGCGTGACGTAGCGCATGATCGCGAGGCCGATGAACTGTGAGCCGACGAGCGCGGCGCGCAGGTCCCCGTCGGGTACGCCCAGGGCACGGGTGACGGGTCCGAACACCTTGTCGCCCAGGTAATCGCGCACCATATCCTGGGCAGTGGCGTTGGTGAGGCCCGAGCGCACTATGGCAACGAGGGGCTCGCGGTTCTCCTCCGGCTCCCACGCCTCGAGAAACGAGCGAACGACTGTCTCGCCGAGGTGCGCTCGGACATCACTGTCGTCGCTCGCGAGCAGCAGGGACACCAACGCGCCCGGATCGACTCGCAACTGCAGCACGTCGACGAAGAGCTCCGCCTTGGAGCCGAAGTAATGCAGCACGAGTGCCGGGTCCACCCCGGCGGCGCGGGCGATGCCCCTGATGGTAGCGCGGTCGTATCCCAGGTCGGAGAACGCAGCCCGTGCCGCCTTCAGAATAGCGTCCCGCGTCCCGCTTTCTCCCGGACGGCGACCACGGCATGCCTGTGGGCCGGCCGAGGCGCCGGCAGCGCCATTGCGGGCGCCGGAGGAGGTTGATCCGTCGCTCACGGCTTGTCGGTCGCGCGTTCGGCGCGCGTCATCTCGTGATGACCCTCGTGCTCCCCCAGCCTGCGGCCGGTGAGCAGCGCCGGGACGACGGCCAGCAGCGCCGCGATCGCGGCCACGTAGAATGGCCAAGCGAACGAACGGGCGACGGCCTCGCGGAAGATGTCGGCGACGGTCGCGCGCAGCGCGCGATCCGTGCTCACGGGCGCGCCGGAGGGTGTTCCCGAATCAGACGGGGTCTCGGCGCTGCCGGGCGGCGCGGAGTTGATGAGGCGGCCTGTGCCGCCGGCGTCCGCCGCCTCCTGCGCGCCGCGTCGTATCTCGGCGCTGAGCTCGTCCCGCACCGGTCCAGGCAGCGAGGTCTGGTTTCTCACGTAGGTAACGGCTTCGTCCGCCCCTGACTTCATGTTGGCGCTCACGGTATACGAGAAGATGGCGACCACCAGCGCGAGGCCGAGCGAGAATCCCACCTGGCGGAGGGTGTTCAGGGCGCCGGAGCCTACCCCGGCGACGTACGGCGGCAGCGATCCCATGGCGGCCGCCGAGAAGGTCGGCATGCTGAAACCGATGCCGGCTCCGAGCAGGATCGTTCGCCAGGCGGCGTCGGCGGCGCTCGAGCCGCCGTCGAGCTGGGCGAGCAGGACGAGGCCGGCGAAGAAGCAGAGGCAGCCCGCCACGCCAGGAACGCGCGGCCCGATTCGGTCGACCAGGCGACCGACGAACGGGCTGATGATCAGGGCGGTCAAAGGCATCGGCGTGATGGCGAGGGCTGCCTCCAGCTCACTGTAGCCCAGCACGGTCACGAGAAAGAGGACCAGCAGGAACATGGCCCCGCCGAGCGCCACCCCGATGAAGAACATGGCCGTGTTGGCAGCCGTGAACGACCGAATGCGCAGCAGGCGCAGATCGAACATCGGCGAGATGCTCCTCGACTCCCACCACAGGAAGACCGGATAGCAGGCGAAGGCGACTGCGAACAGGACGAGGACGCGTGAGGACGTCCACCCCCAGTCGTTCCCCTGGATCAGCGCGAGGACGAGGCAGAACAGGCCGGCCGCGGAGATGAGGATTCCCGGGATGTCGACTCCGCCGCCCTCTCTGGCGAGACGCCGCTCGGGGATGAACGCGAGGGTCATCAGCAGCGCGCCTATCCCGACCGGAATGTTGACGAAGAAGATCCAGTGCCAGGAGAGATACTCGATTATGATCCCGCCCAAGGTCGGGCCGATGGCGCCCGCGATCGATCCCACGGCGCCCCAGAGGCCCACGGCGAGGCCGCGCTGGTGACCGGGGAACGATCCGAGCAGGATGGCGAGCGAGATCGGCGTCAGGGCCGCTCCGGCGACACCCTGCCCGACGCGGAACGCGACGAGCCACTCGATGGTCGGCGCGAGTCCGCACAGCAGCGAGAAGAGCGTGAAGCCAACGATGCCTACGGCTGCGAACACGCGCTTCTGTCCGAACTTGTCGGACACACGCCCCATGCTCAGGAAGAGGACGGCCAGGGCGAGGCTGTACGCGCTGATCACCCACGAGACCTCCTTCACGGAAGCGTCGAGGTCGTCCATGATGGTCGGGATGGCGATGTTGACGATGGTCACGTCCAGTAGAGCCATGAACATGCCGAAGCTCACGGTCACGAGGATCCACCACTTGCGCGGGTGGCCGGTGCCGCCGGGGACGGAGGCGAGCGGCGGGTCGGACGACCCGCGGGACGGTGAGCCGGTTTGGGTCACGAGCCCGCGGAAGGGCCGGGGGCAGTCGCTTGGCCACGAGGAGTCCTGGTCTCGCCTCCGAGCGCGAGAGCAACGAAGGCCTCCTCGAATGTCGCGGGTACGACGGAGACGTCGGCGGCCAGCCCGTGCGCGTCCAGGACGCGCAGGACGGCGGCGGGATCAGCATCCGGGACACGCAGATCGCGGCCCACGAGGGCGACCTGCATGCCCGCTCGCTCGAACGCCGTGAAGGCCTGCTCCCAGCGAGCCGCGGCCACGCTGACCGCGTGTCGTCCCGCGAGCATCGACGCCAGCGTGCCCTGGGCCACGACGCGTGCGGCGGCCATGACGACGAGGCGGTCGCATTCCCCCGCCTCCTCCATGTGATGGGTCGTCACGAGCACGCCCGCGCCGTTCCGGGCCGCGGCGTGCACGGTGTCCCAGAGGCGAACGCGCGCGTGGACATCGACGCCCGACGTGGGCTCGTCGAGCATGAGCAGCTCGGGACCATGGGCGAGGGCGGCGGCGAATGCCAGACGCCGCCGCAGGCCCAGCGGGAGATCGCGCACGACGGTGTCCGCGACGGCGGAGAGATCCGGTTCCAGTGGAGGCGGAGAGCACGAGAAGGAACTGGCGACGAAGGCCAGGTTCTCCCGGACCGTCATGTCCTCCCAAAGGCCGAGGGTCTGGGGGACGTAGCCGATGCGGCGGCGTGCGGCCCTCGAGGGCGGCGCGCCAAAGAGCTCGACGCGGCCGGAACTCGGCGGTATGAGGCCGAGCAGGACCCGGATGAGCGTCGTCTTGCCGGCACCGTTGGCCCCGAGCAGGCCGACGACCTCTCCCGGCTCGATCCGCACATCGACGTCATCCACGGCCACCATGCGCCCGAAGTGACGGCTGACCCCGTCGGTCCGCGCCAGGGGAGCTTTGTCAGCGGCTGTGGCTCGGTGCGGGGCGGACTGTACGGAGTACGCAGGGGCTGCGACGGCGACTGCGCCGGATATGGGCTCGGGTTCCCCATCACTGGTGGAGGCCATACGCCCCGCCTCCAAGAAGACGACGCTTCCGGCGCGCTCAGCCTCGCCCGGGTAGCTCGTCGAGACCACGACGCCGGCTCCGTCCGCCGCAACGCCGGCGATCAGCCGCCAAAGCTCAGCGCGGCTGACGGGGTCAAGTCCGGTGGTGGGCTCGTCAAGGATGAGAAGGTCCGGCTTGTGCAGCATGGCCAAGGCGAACGCCAGCTTCTGCCTCATCCCTCCCGACAGCCGGCCGGCCAGACGATCACCCGTCCCCTCGAGGCCGATACGGCCGAGCAGGGCGCGGGTCCGTGCCGCATGATCGGCGCCGTGCAGTCCATAGGCTGCCGCCACGAAGGCGATGTTCTCGTCGACGCTCAGATCCGCATACAGCCCGCTGACCCCGGCGACGTAGCCGATCCGGGCGCGCTCGGGCCGATGAACACGGCCGCTGGCAGGCCGCACCCCTCCGGCCAGCGCGCGCAGGAGGGTTGTCTTGCCGGCGCCGTCGCCGCCGCACACGGCGGTCACTTCGCCGGGCCGGACTTCGATGGACACGCGCTCCAGGGCGACTCTGCGGCCGAAACGCACGCTGAGGTCATATGCCCCCCACTGCGATCCGTTCACGGCGAACCCCGTCTCGTTTGGCGCCCTGACAGTCGCTTCTCGTCGACCGTCAGGCTCATCGCACAGGGACTTCGACTGCTCCCGCCGCCTTCGTCGTGACGTCGGCCGGGGCGAGATCGCGGCGAAAACGCCACGTGGAGACCGCGAATACGACGACGGCCATGACCGCCAGGACCGTGAGCGGCAGCCAAAGCGCCGCGATCGGGGTGTCGCGCACCATCACGCCGCGCGCGATCTTGATGAAATACGTCAGCGGCAGCAGGTACCCGATCCAGCGCACGCCGGCCGCCATCGAGTAGAGCGGGAAGAAGAGGCCGCTGAGCAGAAACTGCGGCAGCATCGTCATCATCGAGAGCTGAATGGCCTGTCCCTGCGTCTGCGAGACGGTCGAGATGAACACGCCGGTACCGAGCGTCACGAAGAGAAACAGACCGGCGCCGAGCGCGAAGGTCGCCACCGAGCCGCGGAAGGGCACGTCGAAGAGCAGTACTCCCACGACGACGATCACGACCATGTCGATGGCGGCGATCAGCAGGTAGGGGGCGATCTTGCCCACGAACACGTCCCGCGGCCGGAAGGGCATGACGGCGAGTTGCTCCAGCGTGCCCGCCTGGCGTTCGCGGACCACGCCCAGCGCAGTGGCCACCGTGCCGACGAAGACGAGGATGATGCCACAGAGGCCGGGGATCATGATGACGGCCGTACGCAGGTCCGGATTGAAGAGGATCTCGGCCTGCACCGTCTCGAGAAGGGCCGCGCGCGCCGGGGCCGCCGGGACGGCCCCTTCCGCTTCCGTGCCTTCACCGCTGCCGGCGCGCAGCTCGGCGAGGCTGCGCAGCGCCGCCTGCGCGGCGAAGAGCTCAGTGCCGTCGACGAGGATCTGCGGCTGCTCGCCGGCGCCCGCCGGTGTCACGACGGCGACGACCGCCTCGCCCCGGCGCAGCACGTCCGCGGCCTCACGTGCGTCCGCCGAGGCGTCGGCGCGCTGGACGTCGAGCTGCTCTGGGAGGAGCGTGGCCACGAGCTCGGCGCCGGGACCGACAACCACGGTCGGGACCCGCTTGACGTCGAAGCTCGCCGCGTAGCCGAAGACCACGAGGAACAGAAACGGGAGGAGGAAGAGCATCGCGACGGTTCTGCGGTCACGGCGCAGCTGGCGGAACTCCTTGAGGGCTATCGCCCACATACGACGACCTCCTCGCCTCGCGCCGCGGCAGGCGCTCGATAGAACTCAACGTCTGTTGAGTTCTATCGAGCGCAGCCGGAATGGTCAAGCTGGCCACTCCTGCCGATGTCGCCGGGAGAGGCGGGGCCACGAAGCGATTCTGCATCTTCGCTCACCCTGTCGCATCGTCCAGCCCCCTCGCCCGGCGAAGGTGTTGTCGCATTCGTCGACACGTGAGCGCGCATTCCTGCTTGAGAGTCGTTACCTCTTCTGCTACGGTACCGGCTTCCCCTCGGTCTCGGGAGGTTGCGGGCTGACCCGAACCTACGAGGGACTACGTACGCAGCGAGGAGGCATGCTGGAACGCTGCCGTCCAAGACACGCTTTGGGACGAGTCGTCATCGCCGGGCTGGGTCTCGCCGTGTGCGCCCTGGCGGTCATCGGCGCGCCCGCGGCCGGGGCCGGTCCTTTGGAACGGAGCCGCGCCCAGGCGCGGGAGGTCGCGGGCCAGGTCGCCGCGCTCGATGTGTCCATCGACCAAGCCGTGCTGCGTTACGCCAAGGCGACCCGGGAACTCGACGAGGTGCGCGCCGCGATTCGACAAAACAAGCGGCGTCATGCGCTGGCGCAATACGAGCTCGATCTCTCTCGCAGCATGCTCGCCGAGCGCGCCATCGTGATGTACAAGAACCAGGAGCTGACGTCGCTCGATCTGGTGTTCTCCGCCGACGATTTCGATGAGCTGGTCGATCAGCTCTTCCTGTTCCGCCAGGTGCAGCGCAACGACAGTGCGACGGTGAGCGCGTTCAGGCTAGCGAGGGACGAGCTGGAACAGCGCACGTCGATTCTCACTGACGAGCTGCGCACGGCCCGAAGACTCGTCGAAGCGCGCGCCGCGGAGTACGAGAGCATCCGCGGCCAGCTGGCGCAGCGCCGGGCGCTCCTTGCGGGCGCCAACGCGCGCACCAGCCGGCTCGCCGCTGAGAAGAGCAGGACCGTCGCCGCCGACCAGCCGAGCGCGCAGCCGCCCGGGGACCAGGGGGGCGGCAGCGGTCCCTGGTGGCCGCTGATTGAGCGGGCGGCGTCCGCGAACGGCGTGAGCGCTCGCGGCATGTACCGTCTGATGATGATCGAGTCAGGCGGGTCCGCGACGATCGTCGGGGCGGGCGGCTTCCACGGCCTCTTCCAGTACGCCCCGTCCACGTGGAAGGGGTCCTGGAACCCTTATCGCTCCCAGGGCATCACAGACGGTGCCGCCCAGATTCGCGCCACGGCGCTGGCGCTGCGTCTCGGCAAGGGCCCCTTCTGGTGGGGCAACTCCTACGCCTGGGCTTTCGGCGATGGCTGATTCAACGCGTCCGCTGCTCATGATCGACCACGACGGGGTCGTGGTCGATTCGTTGGGGGTCGTCGGCATGGCGCTCATCGAGGCCTGTCGGCGAACCGGGCTGGCAGAGGTGGCCGACGAGCAGGACGTTCTGGCGCTGTTCGAGGGCAATGTCTTCGAGCGCCTGCGTGCTCTGGGCGCGGACGACGACGTGATCGGCGAGATCAAACGGCGCAGCGCCCAGACGCTGCGCAACGCGTCGCCGTGGATCAAGCCGTTCCCGCTGATGCCCCAACTCCTCGACGAGCTGGGGGACACCAGTCATCTCGTCATCGTCAGCTCGAGCGATGAGGAGGTCATCCGGGCGTTCCTGCATCGCCACAAGGTGACGGGCGTCGAGGATGTGGCGGGTTCGAGGGCCGGCGAGAGCAATGCCGCCAAGATCAAGACGCTCATCCGTCGCTTTCCTGATCAGGAGACGTACTGGTTCGTCGGCGATACCACCGGCGACATCCGCGAAGCGCTCATCGCCGGCGCGACCCCTTGCGGAGTCGCGTGGGGATGGCACGCGCCCGAGGCGCTGCTGGAGGCCGGGGCGGCGGCCGTCGCCCACACCCCTGCCGACCTCATCGGGATTGTCGCGCCCGGCCACGCGGACGACTTCTGGGACTGACGTTTGCCGCTTCGGCGGCAGTGGCAGAGTCAGGCAGGTCCGCATGTGCTCAAGCTGGCGTCTGTTGAACCGACGTGCTCTATCATAGGCACTGCACCTCCGTCCGCGGCTGGGAGAATCACATGTCAGGCGACAAGTCCAAGGAGAAGAAGAAGGCCGGCGCCAACGGGGCGGATGCCCGAGCCCTCGGCAACCCGGCTGGGGGCAACGGCACGACCCCGCTTCTGGACTCCAGCAAGCCTGAGGCGTACGCGATCGCCCGGCGCAACGCCTTCAGCGCCGCCGTTTCCGCCGCCTCTTTGCAGCCTGAGGACCCGGACCACCACAAGAAGCTCGACGCCAAGACGTACGAGGCCGAGCTGCACACGCTCCAGGTCGAGCTCGTCAAGTTGCAGGAGTGGGTCCGGCATTCAGGCTTGCGTGTCGCGGTCGTCTTCGAGGGCCGCGACGCCGCCGGCAAGGGCGGCACGATCAAACGCATCACCGAGCATCTCAACCCGCGTGTCGTTCGCATCGCGGCGCTCGCCAAGCCGAACGACCGAGAGAACACGGAGTGGTACTTCCAGCGGTACATCGCCGAGTTGCCGGCGGGCGGCGAGATCGTGCTCTTCGACCGCTCCTGGTACAACCGCGCGGGCGTGGAGCGCGTCATGGGCTATTGCACGGAAGATGAGGTCTGGGACTTCTTCCGCGCCTGTCCCGAGCTCGAGCGCATGCTCATCCGCAGCGGTCTCATCCTCGTCAAGTACTGGTTCAGCGTGAGCGACGAGGAGCAGGAGCGGCGCTTCCGGGCGCGCGTCAAGGACCCGCTCAAGCAGTGGAAGCTCAGCCCGATCGACCTCGAAAGCCGTCTCCGATGGGTGGAGTACTCGCAGGCCAAAGACGAGATGTTCTCCTACACGGACACGAAGGACTCACCCTGGTGGGTCGTGAACGCGGACGACAAGCGCAGGGCCCGGCTGAATGTCATCAGACACCTCTTGAGCCTCGTCCCCTACGGCGATGTGACCCCGAAGGGCGTGTCGCTGAAGGAGCGCCCGGCCGACCGGGGGTACGTCAGGCCGCCGATGGACAGCCAGACATTCGTGCCCGAAGTCTACTGAGGTCCTGACGGGCGGCGTCGGGCCGGCGCCGGTTCGCGCTCAGCGGTGGCGGCGCAGGACGAGCAGCGAAAGCCGTGATAGATCGACGGCGTAGCGCATGAGCAGGGGGCCGGCGATCGCTGAGATGAGCACGTAGGTGGCCGTCAGGGCGCCCAGGGGGCTGTCGCTCCCGGCGGTCACGGCGAGGCCGGCGATGATGACGCTGAACTCGCCGCGGGCTATCAGCGCCGTTCCGGCGCGGATGCGCCCCGGCACGGACACGGTCTTCCGGGTGGCGATCCAGCCCGTGGCGAACTTGGTGAAGGCGGTGACCACGAAGAGGATCGCCGCCGCCAGCGCCACGCCGGGGACGGCGCCGACGTCCAATTGCAGCCCAAAGAGCACGAAGAAGAATGCCGCGAACAGGTCGCGCAGAGGGCCGAACAACTGCCGCGCTCGATCGGCCAGCGTTCCGGAGATCGCCAGTCCGAGGAGGAAGGCCACGACCGCACCGGAGACCCTGAGCGCCTCCGCCCCGCCGGTGAAGACGAAGAGCAGACCCACGACGGTGAGGAGAACAACTTCGTCGCTTGTGTGCAGGATCCCCATGCTCACGCGCTGCCCATGGTAGATGGCGATCCACAGGGCCAGCGCCACAGCCAGGACGGCGATGCCGACAGAGACGAGGCCGGCCAGAATGCTGCCGCCGGCCAGGAGGACCGCGACCAGCGGCAGGTATGGGGCCATCGCCAGATCCTCGAACACGAGGATCGAGAGGATGGCCGGTGTCTCCCGGTTACCCAGACGCCCGAGGTCGTCCAGGGCCTTGGCCGTGATGCTTGACGAGGAGATGTAGGTGACACCGCCCAGCAGGACAGCCTCGAGGGGGGTCCACCCGAGGATGAGGCCCAGCGCCAGACCAGGCACGAAGTTGAAGATGAGATCCGCCACCCCGGCGCCCGCGCTGCCGCGCAAGCTGGCGCTGATCTCGGCCCCGGTGTACTCGAGTCCGAGCATGAAGAGCAGCAGCGCCACGGCGATCTGGGTCTCGATCATGATCGTGCTGGCGCTGAGTTGCGGGGGGTTGAACGCGCTGATGGCCAGCCCGGCCAGCAGGTAGAGCGGAATGGGCGAGAAGCCCGTGCGGCGTGCGACGCGGGCGAGTGCGGCCAGGACGAGGAGGACGAGGCCGAGTTCGACGAAGAGCCAGGCGAATTCGCCTGTACTGGCGGCGACGTGAGACGTCACGCGCCGCTTGCCCTCATTCGCCTTGCAGGAGTCTCGAGAGCACCTTGATGCCCTCTGCCGTCCCAACGACGACGGCGGTGTCACCCGGCTCGAGGATGAATGCCGATGGCGGGGCGGCGATGGTCTTGCCGTCCCGGACCACCGCGACTACGGTGGCGGGCGCCTCGTCCTGATGCTCGACGTCGTACAGCGAGCAGCTGGCGCAGGGAGACGATGCCACGACCGGCAACCAGTCCAGCGTCAGCCCCTGCAGGCTGAGGTGCGTGCTGTGTACGGCTTCGATGACCTCCGACTGCCCGAGGATCTCGCTCAGGGCGCGAACGTCGTTCTCGTCGAGCCGCACCACGTCGCGGCAGACGTCCGGGTCACTCGCCCCGCAGACGATGAGCTCGCGTCGTCCAGAGTGATGCGTGATGATGCCGAGCCGTTCCCCGTGGCTCGTCATGAATTCATGGCGGATGCCGACGCCCGGCAACCGCGTTTCGATGATCTCCGTCATGCTGCTCCCGAAGTTGCTGTTCGCCCCCCGTCGGCGGGGCGACCCAAACCGCGCGCACGCTGATGATAGCATCGCGCCCGCGCGGCATGAGTCGTCCGCGTCGTATCAGTCGTCCCGTCCGCATCGCACCAATTTGTGTATGTCGCGGCAGCTTTGGCGCGGATGTATAGTGAGTGCTTCGCACCAGGTGGGAAGCAGCGTCCCCGCGTAGTCCCCGCGTCGCGTGAGCGAACAGGGAGGGCCGGCGGAAGGGGACGGACGGCAGCGTCGCGGGGCGACGCGCACGCGTCCGTGCCGCGACTCTGCTCCGCCCGGTCATTGGCGCCGCCGGGCTCCCGGTCCTGCGGCGAAGGCGTCGAGCCGTGAGAATCGAGGGAATGACCAGCGCGTTGACATCCATATCGGGCTGCGCGAGCTGCGGCCGCGACATCCATCCGTTCTCCCGGCCCGCTGCGACCGAGGCAGGCCGTTCTTCGTCGCTCTGGTCCGGAAGCTCAGGATCTCCCGTTGGGCATGCCATGACCCGGTGCGCTCGCCCATGAGCGACGGCCAAACGGTGCGTCCCTGGTCAAGAGAAGAGGCCGACGACGTCTACTACATCAGCCGCTGGGGCGACGGCTACTTCGACATCAACGACGAGGGCCATCTGTGTGTTCTTCCCGAGCGTGACTCACACGGACCCCGCATCGACATCATGGACGTCTTGGCCGAGGTCAAGGCGCTGGGCATCGAATTCCCGGTAACGGTACGGTTCGGCGACATCCTGCGCTCGTCGGTGCGGACTCTCAACGAGACCTTCGGCGAGATGATCGAGGAAGCCGAATACCAGGGCAGGTACATCGGGGTCTTTCCGATCAAGGTGAACCAGCTGCGCGAGGTGACCGAGGAGATTCTGGACGCCGGGGCGTCGTTCAACTATGGGCTCGAGGCCGGGTCCAAGCCGGAACTTCTCGCCGCGCTGGCGATGAACGACAATCCGGAGGCGCTCACTGTCCTGAACGGCTTCAAGGACGAGGACTATCTGCGCCTCGCGCTGCTCGGCCGGACGCTCGGACGCAGAGTCATCGTCGTCATCGAACAGTTCTACGAGCTGCCGACGTTGCTGAGGCTCGCGGACGAGATGGACGTGCAACCCTTGATCGGCATCCGCGCCAAGATGATGGCCGAGGGGTCAGGCAAGTGGTGCGACTCCGCCGGAGAGAAGGCGAAGTTCGGCCTGACCACCGCCGAGATCCTCCAAGTGGTCCAGCTGCTCGAGAAGGAAGGACGGCTGGACTGCCTGAAGCTGTTCCATTTTCACATCGGCTCCCAGCTCACCGACATCAAGACGATCAAGGAAGCGGTGCGTGAGGGGGCTCGGATCTACGCCAAGCTGGCGCAGCTCGGCGCGCCCCTCGAGTACTTCGACGTCGGCGGCGGCCTCGGCATCGATTACGTCGGCTCGCAGTCCACGGCCAACTCATCCGCCAACTACCGCCTGCGGGACTATGCCGCCGACGTCGTCTACATCACCAAGGAGATCTGCGATTCGGAGAGGGTCGCGCATCCAAACATCGTCTCCGAATCGGGCCGGGCCGTGAGCGCGCGTCATTCCTGCGTGATCACGAACGTGATCGATACCGTCGAGCGCGCCTACACCGACTACGACATCGAGGGGACGAACTCGACGGTCATGATCGCCAACATGCGCGAGGTGCTGGATTCTCTGACCCGGGACAACGTGCAGGAGATGTACAACGACGCGCTCGACATCAAGCGCGAGTGCCGCAACGCCTTTCGCCTGGGGATGCTCAGCCTCCAGCAGCGGGCAGTCATCGAGACGCTGTTCTGGCGCGTCGCCAAGGAGATCGCGACGATGATGCCGGGCATGACGTTCATCCCCGACAACCTGTACGACATCGACGAGGACGTCGCGCTGCAGTATCTCTGCAACTTCTCGGTGTTCCAATCGGTGCCGGATTCGTGGGCCATCGGGCAGCTGCTCCCCGTCGTGCCGATCCATAAGCTCAACGTCGAGCCGGACGCCCTCGGCACCATTGCCGACATCACGTGTGATTCGGATGGGCGTATCGAGCACTTCATCGACATCAACGAGGAGCGGACGCTGCTCCCGCTGCATCGCCTGCACGCGGGGGAGGAGTACTACATCGGGCTCTTCCTGACGGGGGCGTACCAGGACGTCATCGGGGACTTCCACAACCTCTTCGGACGGGTCAACGAGGTCCACGTGTTCTGCGACGACGATGACCCCTCGAACTTCTATGTTGAGGAAGTCATCAAGGGGTCCATGGCCCAAGACGTCCTGGCGGCCATGCAGTACAACCCCGAGGCGATGGCCTACACGGTCAAGAAGACGATCGACCGGCGCGTGGCAGAGGGGGCGATCAACCCACGCGGGGGCGTTCGTCTGGTCGATTTCTACGAGCAGTGCCTCAAGGCGTACACGTACTTGAAGTAACGGGACCGGCAGGATTGCGTCCCAGGGACGCGCGGACGAGGAGCAGGCGGAACGATGACGACACGTGGACCGATCGGCGAGTTCATGCTCGAGCACTACAAGCACTTCAATGCGGCGACGGTGATCGACGCCTCGCGCGGGTGGGAGGAGCATCTGGCGGGCGGCGGCAAGATGTTCGTGACCATCGCCGGCGCCATGTCCACGGCCGAGCTGGGCAAGTCGCTGGCCGAGATGATCCGGCAGGACAAGATTCACGGCATCACCTGCACGGGTGCCAATCTCGAAGAGGACATCTTCAATCTGGTCGCGCATGACTTCTACGAGCGCATTCCCGACTGGCGGGCGCTCTCGGCCGACGACGAGGTCGAGCTCCATTCCCGCGGGATGAATCGTGTCACTGACACGTGCATTCCGGAGGACGAGGCGATGCGCCGGATCGAGGCGGCCGTCAACCGCGAGTGGAAGAAGGCGGACGAGGCGGGCGAGTCGCACCCGCCGCACCACTACCTCTGGCAGCTTCTGCGCACCGGCGTGCTCGCCGACCACTACCAGATCGATCCGAAGGACTCGTGGATGATCGCGGCGATGGAGAAGGATCTCCCCATCTTCACGCCGGGCTGGGAAGACTCGACGCTCGGCAACATGTACGCGGCCGCCAACATCGACGGCCGCATCGAGCGGGTCACAGTCGTTCAGCATGGCATCCAGACCATGATGCGACTGGCCGACTGGTACACGGAGACCGCCGCTGCGAGCTCAATCGGCTTCTTCCAGATCGGCGGCGGTATCGCCGGCGACTTCCCGATCTGCGTCGTGCCGATGCTCGAGCAGGATCTCGACCGAAGGACGCCGCTTTGGGGCTACTTCTGCCAGATCTCGGATTCCACGACGAGCTACGGCTCCTACTCCGGCGCTGTCCCGAACGAGAAGATCACTTGGGGCAAGCTGGACGCCTCGACGCCCAGGTTCGTCATCGAGTCGGACGCGACCATCGTCGCCCCACTGATCTTCGCCTACATACTCGGCTGGTAATCGGTGAACGGCAGGTAGTTGACAGCACGCCCCCCGGCGCTAGTCTGGCATGTGCAGCACTCTCTCAGCGCCGCGGGTCGTGGCGGCTCGCGCGCATCTCACCAGGAGGCCCTGACGGCATGCGCGTGGCCGCCGTGCAGCTTCATATCGGCACGTCGAGAGACGAGAACGTCGATCACGTCCTCCGGCTCATCGACGAGGCGGCGGCGCAGGGAGCCGAGCTCGTCATGCTGCCTGAGTGGATCACCTTCACAGGTTCTGTCGCGCGTTATCCGGAGATCGCCGAGACGATCCCCGGGCCGACCTCCGACCTCATAGCTGACAAGGCCCGCGAACATGCTCTCGTCATCCATGGAGGCAGCGTCATCGAACGACTGCCCAACGGTCCGGCGCCCGGGTTCAGCAACACGAGTTTCGTGGTGGATGGCGCCGGCGTCATCCGGGCGGTGTACCGCAAGGTCCATCTGTTCGACGTTGAGGTCGGCGACGAGGTCTGTGAGCGCGAGTCCGCCTCGACGGTCCCAGGCGATCGGCTGGTGGCCGTCGAGTTGCCGGAGCTCACGCTCGGCATGTCCATCTGTTATGACCTGCGGTTCCCCGAGGTGTACCGGGCGCTCGCACTGGCGGGGGCGACGGTGATGGCCGTGCCATCCGCCTTTGCCGAGGCGACCGGGCGTGCCCACTGGGAAGTGCTCCTGCGCGCCCGCGCGATCGAGAACGGCGCCTACGTCGTGGCCCCGGCCCAGCACGGCCGCGGGGCCGCCTTCCCCATGTTCGGTCATACCATGATCGTCGACCCGTGGGGTTCGGTGATCGCCGTGCGGCCGCAGGGGGACGGCGTCGTCCTCGCCGACATCGACCCCGCCGAGGCGTTGCGGCGGCGTGCGCAGATCCCGGTTCTGGCCAACCGCAGGCCACAGATCTACAAGGCGCCGGTACACACCTCGTGTCTTGCCTTTTCCCCGGGAATGTAGAAGGATACGGACCATGACACGGCTCGTCATTGCACGGCTTGCGCGTGGGGGGAAACTGGTCTGCGCGGGCCGCTCATCGCTTGCGGGTCTCGATCAGGTCGTTGCGACCTGTCGGTCTTGCCTTTCGATGACAGGCAGGCTCACCGCCCCCTTCTCGTCACCGACGAACAGCACATCTTTCCCGGCCGGCGCCGCCATCCCGGCGACACAGGCCGGCGTCTCCTCTTCGTTCACTTCCGCGACTTCCGACCCCCACGCCACCCCGGCGCCATTGCAGAAGTCGCACGTTCAGTTCGCTCCGCCGGCGGTGCAGCCGCGGTTGGCGCTTCGGCGCCTGATCATCCGGCTGCGTCGCTCTCAGACAGTCGGCGGCACACTCGGACCGGCCGTTCTTCGCGCCGAGTCAGGCTGTCTCAACTCACGGGAGGGGGGTGGTGGCTACAAGGAGCAGTAGCGTATGCGGTCGTCACAACGGGCGGGGGCCGTCCATGTCTTCGCCAAGACCTGTCATTCACACGAAGCAGGAGTCAACATGGGTGATCTGATTTCTCGTTACATCGCATGTGGTATCC
>CAZHMG010000028.1:0-25830 GCA_964533575.1 uncultured Thermoleophilia bacterium
GGACGCGGTGCTCACATACGGTGACGGCGGCGCGGGCGTCGCGTTCTTCGCCCACGTCGGGGGTTTCCTGATGGGCCTCGCGCTCGCCTACGTCTTCTTCGGATTGCCGAAAGGACGCAGCCGCCGGCGTTGATGCGGTGTAAGATTCATCGTCCTGAGGGCGTTGGTTTGCATGATTCCTGATTACCACATCCACACTGCGCTCTGCGGCCACGCCGCGGGGGAAGCGCGCGAGTACGTGGAGCAGGCTGTCGCATCCGGCATCAGGGAGATGGGGTTCTCCGATCACCTGCCGCTCTCGTCGTACGCGCAGCCAGGCTACGCGATGCGTCGCGAGGAAGTTGACGGGTACGTCGACACGGTGCAGCAGCTCGCCCGCGAGTATGCGCCCGAGATTCGCATCCTGCTCGGAGGCGAGGTCGACTTCTTTGAGCGGTCGATTGAACAGGATGCGAGGCTGCTGGCCGAGTACCCGTTCGATTACGCCATAGGATCGGTCCATTTCGTCGGCGACGGGTTCGGGTACGACCATCCTGCGAACAGGCATCAGTATGCCGGGTTCGGAGTCGACAATGTCTATCGGAGCAGTTACGACCTCGTTGCCAAAGCTGCCGCTACCGGTTTGTTTCGCATCATCGGACACCTGGATCTGGCCAAGAAGCATGGACACCGGCCGGAGGACGAACCATCAGTGACTCTCGCGGCCCATGAAGCACTGCTCGCGATCAAGGCGTCTGGCGCCGCGCTCGAGCTCAACACCGCGGGGTGGCGCAAGCCGGTGGGCGAGGCCTATCCGGCGCCGGATCTGCTGTCTCAAGCCGCGGCCCTGGATATCCCGCTCGCCTTCGGGTCGGACGCCCATCGGCCGCAGGACGTCGGCGCCGACTTCGAGCGCGCCGTTGATCTCGCTCAAGCCTGTGGCTACAGTCGGAGCCTGCGCCTGTCGTCCGGGACTCTGGAGGAGCTGGCGTGATCGCCGGTTCCCGTCTCATGGCCATCCACAACCCGGTTGCCTCCGGCGGCGGGTACCGCCGTGACCTGCCGCTCATACTCGACTCTTTCCGCGGACTCGGGTATGAGGTGGAGGAGCGGGAGACGCAGTCAGTTGGCCATGCGACCGCACTGGCCCACGAGGCCGTCGACGCACGCTTCGATGTCGTCTGCGCCCTCGGCGGCGACGGGACGGTCAACGAGGCGATCAACGGCTTGGCCGGCAGTGAAGTCCCCTTGGCCATCATCCCGATCGGCACCGTCAATGTGCTCGCCATGGAGCTGGGAATCCCGCTGGATCCGCCGGACGCCGTCGGGCTTCTGGAAAACGGCAACATCAGCGCGATCGACCTTGGGCTGGCGAATGATCGCTACTTCGGCTTGATGGCCGGGGTCGGCATGGACGCGGCGGTTGTGGCGTCGCTCAACCCGATGATGAAGAGGGCTCTCAAGGAGGCGGCATTCGCCGTCCACGGGCTCGCGCATTACTTCGCCGCGGATGATCCGCGCATCCGCGTCGTCACCAAGGATCGTACTGTTGAAGGCTACTTCGTCGTCTTCGGGAATTCGTCGAGCTATGCTGGCGCTTTCGGGATCACCCCGCTGGCGGACATGCGCGACGGTCTGCTGGACGTCTGCGTGCTCAAGGACAAGTCGTTCCTGAGTACCGCGACCTACTGGACGGCAGCGCTGCTCAACGCGCACGTGAAACATCCGAAGGTCGAGTATTTCCGCACCGAGGAGGCAGTCGTCACGTGCCTCGACGAAAACCGTGAGGTGCTGATTCAGACAGACGGCGAGGTAGCCGGACGTCTGCCCCTCAGTTGCAGGGTCGCTCCGCGGGCGCTGCTCGTCGTTGTCCCGTAGCCTTGTAAGTACTACAGGCCCATGATCTGGGCGAGCGCCCTGAGTCTGTCCGCGTAGTCTTTCTGTTCCTTGGCGTCTCTCCGGCGGAGGTCGTCCGGCTCGGCGATGGGGACGACCCGGAACGCCGGGTTATCGAAGACGCGCAGCTCCAGAGAACCGCCCTCGTGATGAGACTGGTCCGTGAACAGCCGTCGGAGCATGTAGCGCGAAGTCTGCTCTCCGATGGTCAGGATGTAGTGAGGCGTCGTGATGGAGAGCTCTTTGGAGACGTACGGGTAGCAATTGTCCATCTCCTCTGGCGCGGGGACGCGGACGCCAGTGACGTCGCGCGGCACGCATTTGAGGAGGGTTGTGACGTAGAGCTTGTCCCCGGCCTCCTTGAGGGCCGGCATGAACTCGCCCAGCTGTTCGACCACTGTCCGGCCGCCGCCTTTGCTTTCGGCCTCGTCGGCCGGATCTGGCTGCAGCGAGACGATCATCACGCTGCAATGAGGATGGCCGCTTCCGGGGACCGCGCGAAGACGCCGGGAGACTATCTCCCCGCACCGCACACACTCACCGACGCCCTGCGCGAGCTTGTCCAGCTGCTCGGCTGCGTCTTCCATGATGAATCCCTTCTGTTGAGGGGCCGGGAACCGTTCTGTGACTCTCCGGCTTGGGTCAGGCGATTGGCCCGGCGAGACGATACTGGCAGACGAGGGCTGAGGGCTTGCCGACGAGCGCGAGCACGAGCTCGGCGCCGAACGGCGCAAGGACCATCGTCACTTCTTCGAACTCGACGGCGATGTACTTGGCAGAATGCTCCCCCAGTTCGCCGGCGAGGCGTGCCGTGCAATCAATCACGCTGCTCGCGTGGGCGGCGAAGGCGTCCGAGTCGAAGTCCGGCTCGACGTCGGCCGCCACGACAAATCCGTCACGCGAGATGAGCATGGCGGCGATCATGCCGGGTGCTTCACGATATGGCGCTAGTCTGCTGACGAGTGTATCTGCCTGTTCGGTCACGATACCTCCATGGCGCTCGCGAGCTGCTGGCGGACTGAAGCAACGAATGTCTCTGCATCTTCGTCGCTGTCAAAGACGCGGGTGATCCCGTTTCGCGTCGCTGCCAGCTCACTCAGGAAGATGCTCATGCGGGGGATGGGTGCGTTTGAAGCTTCGGGCTGCGCGCCCTCCAGCGGAAGGTGGATCAGCATGTCTCCAGACAGGAACACGCGACCGGCTTCACGTCCCGAGAGCGTCACCTGTACGCGGACGAGCACACCGTGGGACAGCTCCTCCTTGGCGATATTCACCTTCACACTCCGAAGAGTAGCGAGGCCGGTGAGAGGTGGCAAGACGCCAAGGCCATCGGGCTGCCTCAATGGGCCGTCGCGACCCTCACTGCGGGGGCTGGTGCGTGCGCTGAGAGAGCCGCGGGCTGGGCTTCGGCGCGAGCCACGGAGAGCAGCTCCTCGACAGATCCGGCCGCCGGGAATTCGGCGACGCCCGTGGCGACGGCCTGCCGACGCCCGCTAATCGGATGTCCGGCCACCTCCTGCGCCAGCAGGGCGGCGATCTCGCGGGACTCCTCCAGAGTGCGGCCGGGCAGCAGGACGGCGAACGCGTCGGGCGGCAGCCTGAACGCGACGTCTCTCTGCGTCAGCCGTGAACGGAGATGCTGAGCGACCCCCTTGATGAGCGCCTCGCTGCCCGCGGCGCCGAGAAAGCTGCGGCTGTCTTCGAAGTGCTGGAGGCGCACATACACGAGGCCGAGAGGTACACCTTCGGCGGCGGCCCCGTCGAGGCGCACCGCGGCCATCTCCGGCAGTCGGCCGGCGGCGTAACACCCCGTGGCGGCGTCCAAACGTGGTGCGGGAACGCGTCTGCCGCGCGTCTTACTCAGGCGGCGTCCCGCGATGACGCCGCCTGCGACCAGCAGGAGCACCAGGCCGCTGCCCACCAGCCTGCTGCCGCCCAGCGTCGGATCGGCGATGGCGACGACGATGAACAGCACGAGCGACGGGGCCAGCAGGTACGCGGTCTCGTGCCTCGGCGACACCCCGAGATGAGCCGCCGTGAGGAGCGGAACCCCGGCGAGGAGCCAGCTGTGTACCCCTCCTGTCATGGCCAGCGTGCACCCGAGCAGAAGCCAGTCCAGCACCACGAATGTGAGCGCCAGACGCCGGCCTTGGAAGCGGGCCATCGCAACGGAAAGCACCCCGATGAGCACGCCGCCGACGGCGGGTAGAGTCGCGACCGGCCCGTGGAGCGCCAGGGCGGCTGTCACGAGCAGGGCGAAGAAGAGGAGACGGAGCCGGCTTCGCAGCAGCGCGGGGTCGCGGCGTCTGCGAAATGGACGGCTCAAGCGGGCGCCGTCCCTGTCATGCCTCGCTTGCTGCAAGCGTACTGCATGCGATGGGGATTCTGTCATTCGGCCCTCTCTCCTGCAAGGGCTTGTGTGGCGGGCTGACGGCTCGAATCGGGATCGCTATAATGGTCCTCCGTGGAAAGGACACTCTTCTACTCCGGAAACGAAGCCATCGCCCACGGCGCCGTGCGCGCTGGGGCAGGCTTCGCTTGCGGCTACCCCGGTACTCCATCGACCGAGATCGTCGAGGTCGCCGCGACGCTCGACGGGATTCATGCGGAGTGGTGCATCAACGAGAAGGTCGCACTGGAGACGGCGGTGGGATCCTCACTGGCGGGCATCCGCACCCTCGTCACCATGAAGCATGTCGGCCTCAACGTCGCTGCCGATCCTTTCATGACGCTCTCGCTCACCGGGGTCAACGCGGGCCTCGTCCTCGTGTGCGCGGACGATCCGGGGATGCATTCGTCACAGAACGAGCAGGACAACCGGGCTTACGCGAAATTCGCCAAGGTGCCCATGCTCGAGCCGTCGGACAGCCAGGAAGCGTACGACTTCCTCGCCGAGGCGTTCGCCCTCTCGGAACAGTTCGACACGCCCGTCTTGTTGCGGACAGCAACGAGGCTCTCCCATGGTCGTGGCCGCGTCGTCCCGCGCGGGCCGATAGACGTCCAACCCCATGACTACGCCCGGCAGTGCGACAAGTACGTCATGGTGCCGGCTTACGCTCGCGCACGAAATCGGTTCGTGCTGGAGCGCCTCACGAAGCTGCGGCAGCGCTCGGAAGAGTCGTCCCTCAACGTTCTCGAGGCCGGCAGCGCCGATTTCGGCATCATCACCTCGGGCATCTCCTACGCGTACAGTCGGGAGGCATTCCCACATGCGTGGTTCCTGAAGCTGGGCATGTCCAACCCTCTGCCCTACGAGAAGATCGCGAGGCTGTACCGGCAGGTGTCGCGGGTGGCCGTAGTCGAGGAGCTCGACCCCTTCATCGAGGAGCAGGTACGCGCGCTCAATCTGCCAGTCATCGGCAAGCAGGCCCTCCCCTCGGATGGGGAGTTCAACCAGGAGATCGTCTTCAACGCGCTCGAGCCATACCTTAAGCGCGCAGCGCCACGCAGGCGACGGGCTCTGCTGCCGCCGGCACCTAAGCTGGCGCCGGCCCAAGCCCCGGCGGAGCTTCCTGTGCGTCCGCCGGTCCTCTGTCCCGGCTGCTCTCACCGCTCCGTCTACACGGCTCTACGCCGCCATAAGATGGCGGCGATGGGGGACATCGGCTGCTACACGCTCGGCGCGCTCCCTCCGCTCACTGCCCTGGACACGTGCCTCTGTATGGGCGCGAGCATCGGAATGATGGCCGGGTTCAACAAGGCTCTGGGCCGCAAGGCCGCTGTGGCCGTGATCGGCGACTCGACCTTCTTCCACTCGGGCATCACGGCCTTGATCGACGCTCTCTACAATCGGTCAGAAGGTCTCGTCATGATCCTCGACAATCGCACGACCGCCATGACAGGACATCAAGGGCATCCCGGCACCGGCATCTATCCTGATGGCACCGACGGGCCGTCTGTCGACATTCAGCGGCTGTGCGAGGGGATAGGTGTGCGCTGCACGACGGTCAATGCCAACGACTACAAATCCCTCGATGCCGCGATCGGGGCAGACGTGGATGCCCCCGGCCTCGGCGTCGTCGTCGCCTTGGCCCCATGCGCTCTGGTCGTCCGGGAGAAACAAGGCACCATCACAGTCGACGAGGAGCGCTGCAATCTGTGCGGGCTCTGTCTCAAACTCGGCTGTCCTGCTCTCGTGCCCGGCGAAAAGGCGGTTTCCATTTCTGACGCATGCACAGGATGCGCGCTATGCCTCGAGGTGTGTCGTCGCGGCGCACTGAGCCACGACGACGACGGGAAGGCCGGCAGCGGGGAGAACGCGTGAACGGAGTGACTACCGTCTCGCTGGTCGGCGTCGGCGGGCAGGGCATTCTTCTGGCCGCCGCTATCGTTGCCGAGACGGCGGCATTCCAGGGATTCGATGTCAAAGCAAGTGAAGTCAAGGGCATGGCGCAGCGTGGCGGCAGCGTACTCAGCTCAGTCCGGTTCGGCGATCATGTCTGGTCGCCTGTCTCGAGCCGCGCAGACGTGGTCATCGCCATCGAAATGCTGGAGGGGCGCCGCAGCTTGGACCTCTTGGGGCCGAACGGGACACTCGTGTGCGCCGTCACGACACGGATCGCTCCCGGCAGCGTGTTGAGGCGAGAGACGGTCTACCCCGACGATCTGTCTTCTGCGGCAGCGGCACGGGGCGTGAGGCTCATCGCCCTCGACGCCGCGGGGCTTGCGGGCCAAGCCGGGACCGAGCGGGCCGCGAATGTGGCCCTGCTCGGGGCGGCCAGCACGGTCCTGCCGTTCGATGACGCGTCGTGGCAGCGAGGCCTCGCCGCCGCGGTGCCGCCGAAGATCCTCGGCGTCAATCAGCGCGCTTTTGCCCTGGGTCGTGCAGCGGCCAGCGAGGAGGTTGAGCCGTGAAGGTAAGACAACTCACAGTGTTTCTCGAGAACCGCAGCGGCAGACTCGCCGAGGTCGCCGACCTCCTTGGAAAGGCGGGCCTCAATATTCGCGGCTTTTCAACCACAGAGGCCGCGGAATACGGCATCGTCCGCCTCATCGTCACCGATCCGGATCGTGCCAGGCAGTTGCTCCACGATGCCGGCTTCACGACGCATTTCTCGTCCGTCATCTGCCTCAAGGTCCCGGATCAACCTGGTGCTCTGGCCGCGGCCCTCGACCAGCTCGCCGCGGCTGAGGTTTCGATCGACTACCTGTACAGCATCTCGTTCCAGTACATCTGCTTCGCCGTGCGCGACATCGATCGCGCCGTCGATCTGCTCGGTCACAAGGTACAGCTGTTGAGCGACGAGGAGGTGCGTGGTTTGTGAGGGGCCACGACGAGCACCTCCATCCGGATCAGTCCGGAGGCCTGTTGTGGGAGCCGGGGGCCGAGACCATGCCGCGCGCCGAGCTGATGGCGCTGCAGATGGAGCGCCTGCGCTGCGTACTGGAGAATGCGTGCGAGAATGTTCCTTTCTATCGGAAGAGCCTCGCCGCCGCAGGAATCGTGCCTGGTGACGTCGAGGCACACGGAGACGTTACCCGGCTGCCGTTCACCACGAAGACGGACCTCCGGGACCATTACCCGTTCGGCATGTTCGCGCGGCCGCGCTCCGAGATCGTGCGAGTTCATGCGTCTTCGGGGACGACCGGCAATCCGACGACGGTCGGCTACACGCGCAGTGACATCGATGTATGGGGAGATCTCATTGCCCGCACCCTCGCCGCCGGCGGTATCAAGCCGGGCGACCTGCTGCAGAATGCGTACGGGTATGGGCTGTTCACCGGAGGCCTCGGCCTGCACTTCGGCGCGGAGCGGCTCGGCTGCACGGTCGTGCCGATATCTGGTGGCAACACGGAGCGACAACTCAAGATCATGCGTGATTTCGGCGCCACGGCCCTGAGTTGCACGCCCTCATACGCCATGTTCCTGGGCGACGCAGCCCGTGACCGCGGATTGCGGCCGGAGGACCTCCCCATCCGTGTCGGCTTCCACGGCGCTGAGCCGTGGACGAACGAGTTGCGCGTCCAAATTGAGGCGGCGCTGGGCATCGATGCCCTCGACATCTACGGTCTCTCCGAGATGGGTGGTCCGGGAGTGGCGTTCGAGTGCCTCTGCAAGACGGGCATGCACGTCAACGAGGACCACTATCTTGCGGAGATCATCGACCCGGACACGCTGCAGCCGCTTGCGCACGGTGAGGTAGGAGAGCTGGTCTTCACGACGCTGTCGCGTCAGGCGCAGCCGTTGATCCGCTATCGCACGCGCGACCTCTGCACTCTCGACTCGACTCCCTGCGCCTGTGGCCGCACGTCGCTGCGCATGACGAAGCCGATAGGCCGAAGCGACGATATGCTCATCATCAGGGGTGTGAACGTCTTCCCGAGCCAAATCGAAGAAGTGCTCATGAGCATTCCGGAGATCGAGCCGCACTATCAGATCGTTGTCGACCGGGATGGGTACTTGGACGTGATCGAGGTCTGGGTCGAGGTGGGCGAGAGCGTCTTCCCCGAGACGATGGGCGACCTCGAGCGCTTTCAGCGCAGAGTCCAAGCAAGGCTATTCAACGTCCTCAACATCCAGGTCGCCGTGAAGCTCAAGGAGCCGCGGACGATCCAGCGGTCCGAGGGCAAGGCCGTCCGCGTCGTCGACAAACGAAAAGCGTTGTGACGAGGTTCGGACGGACGCCGGCCGCGAGGCCGGCGTCCGTCCGTCGTCTCCTCGTTCCGCACCCGCGCAGTGTAGTCGGGCGAGGATTTGCTGCCCGGCGCCGGATGGGCTCGACCGCCAGCGATCTCGCCCGTCACTCCCTATAATTCGGGTATGAGCGGCAGTCCCTCGACACTCGGACCACTGCGCGGCCTGCGCATCGACCTCACCTCCAGAAGCAGTGTTGAGGAGGAGCTGCCCCGCGACGTGGCGCGCTCCTTCCTCGGCGGCCGCGGTCTCGGGGCCTACCTTGCGCTGCGCGAGCGGCTGTACGAGGCCGAACCGCTCTCCCCTCAGAACGCCCTGATCTTCGCGCCGGGGCCTCTGACCGGCACGGGCGCTCCCGCGAGCGGCCGCTACAGCGTCACCAGCCGTTCGCCGCTCACCGGAACCGTTTTCGACGGCAATTCCGGCGGCAACTGGGGAAATGCCTTCCGCCGCCTCGGATGGGACTATCTCATCATCATGGGGCGCCTGGACATTCCGGGCTACATATCGATCACCTGCGAGGGTGTCACGTTCCACTCGGCCGAGGGGCTGTGGGGCCTTGACGTTCCCTTGTCACTGGCCAGGCTGGGAGAAGCTCACAGCGGTGCGGAATCGGCTGTGATTGGGCCGGCGGGCGAACGCGGCGTCCTGTTCGCATCCATCGTCAACAATCGCGGCCGCTCCTTGGGCCGGGGCGGCCTCGGAACCGTGATGGGCGCGAAGCGACTGAAGGCGGTCGTGGTCGCCGGTCATGGTCCTCACAAACCACCGGTGGCCGATCCCGAGCGTCTTGAGTTCATCGTCTACGAGGCGGAGAAGGTCCTCAAAGCCAATCCGATCACCTCGCAGGCGCTGCCGGAGTTCGGCACATCCGTTCTCGTGAACGTGCTCAATCAGGCCGGCGCGTTCCCGACCCGCAACTATCAAGAGAGTCAATTCGAGCACGCTGAGCAGATCTCAGGCGAGATGCTCAAGAAGGAGCACGTGCGGAGCCGGAGCGCCTGTCGGGGTTGCATGATCGGGTGCGCCCGTCGCACGACGGCGGGAGCGGAGAGCGGGGAGGGGCCGGAGTACGAGAGCATATGGGCGCTTGGAGCGGACTGCGGCGTTGGGGACCTCACGGCCATAGTCCAAGCGAGCTACGTCTGCAATCGTGCCGGTATGGACACCATCACGATGGGCTCGACGATCGCGTGCGCCATGGAGCTGACGGAAGACGGCAGCCTCCCAGGAGGACCGCGCTTCGGTGACGCTGGCGCCATCGTTGCGCTCGCAGAGGCGACGGCGGCTGGTCGCGGCCTAGGGGCCGAGCTGGCGCTCGGCTCGGCCCGGCTCGCGGCGCGCTACAACCGTCCTGATCTCTCGATGAGCGTCAAGGGGCTCGAGATGCCAGCGTACGATCCGCGCGGCATGAAGGCACAAGGACTGGCGTACGCAACGTCCAACCGGGGCGGGTGTCATCTGCGAGCCAACATGCTTGGTCCTGAGATTCTGGGCGTTCCCAAGATGGTCGACAGATTCGCGACCTTAGGCAAGGCCGGCCTTCTCATCAATATGCAGAACCTGAACGCGGTGCTGGACAGCTTGAGCGTCTGCAAATTCACGGCCTTCGCCATGAAGGAGGATTACTACGCCCGGCTGTTGAGCGCCGTCTGGGGAGAGACGATCGAGCCACAGGAGTTGCTGCTGCTCGGCGAGCGCATCTGGAACGTCGAGCGGCTCTTCAACGCCGCCGCCGGCTTCGGTCGCTCAGCCGACACCCTGCCGCCGCGGCTCCTGAACGAGCCTGTCCCGGCCGGACCCGCGGCGGGCCACGTAGTAGACTTGCCGCCGATGCTCGACGAGTACTACATCTCCAGGGGGTGGGACCATCAAGGACGACCCTCGCCGGTCAAACTGGAGCGTCTCGGCCTCACAGATCTCGCGGCCCGGCTGACCCCAGGAGAGCCGAACGCGGTTGGTCGTTCGTGAGCTCCGCCATTCTGGAGCAGTTCCGCAGTATCGGCCGCGACCTCTTTCTCGCCGGTGTCATCAGTTCGCACGGCGGCAATATGAGCGTCCGAATGGGTGACCGCATCCTCATCACGCGTCGTGGGTCGATGCTCGCCCGGCTCGAGGAGCGCGACATCATCACGACAGGGCTCCAGGAGAACGATGCCAACGTCATGCTCGCCTCCACCGAGATCGGCGTTCATCGCGCAATCTACCTGGGCACGTCGGCGCAGGCCATCGTGCACACTCACCCGCCGTACGCGATCGCGCGCTCTCTGGTGTGCGACGAGATCGTGCCCATAGACAGCGAGGGCTCCTACATACTGCACAAGGTGCCGGTTGTCGCGACCGAGCTGACTGCCGGCTCGAAAGAGGTTGCCACGCTCCTGCCGCAGTGGCTCAAAGAGTACGACCTCGTCATGCTGCGCGGCCACGGCCCATTCGCGATCGGGCACCTGCTCGAGGAGGCCTACCAGCTCACCAGTGTCTTCGAGATGACCTGCAGGATCATGACCATTGCAGAAGGCATGGGACAGCAGGTCAAGGAATACCGTAGGGGCTCGGAGCGGTACGAAAGCTGGTGAGGCGGCGCCACGCCGGACGCCCCGCGTCATAACGGCGGCGCTTGCGGAACGAGCCTCGCGACTAGAAGCGCAGCAATGCCGTCAGCCAGGCGCCCAGCCCGCCCGCGAGGCCTATCGCCCCGGGATTCATGGCCACTCCAAGGGCTCTGCTCGATTCCCACGCGCCTGACTGCGTCGGCGTCGGCGTCGGCGTTGTGGGCGTCGGCGTGGGCTTCGGTGCCGTCGGCGTGGGTTGTGGCTTGATGGTGCGCGTCGGTGTCGGCTGGGGACTCCCGCTGGTGGACGGGGACGGAGACGCTGACGGCGACATCTTCGCGTAGCTGCCGTTCCAAGTCTTGAACGTCCATGGGGTGTATGTGAATGCTGGGTGTGACTTGCCCTTGAAAGCCTGGGCGTAGAACTTAGCCCACATCGGGGCACAGTATGTGCCGCCGTATGCTCCGCTCATCGGCGAATTCTTCTCCGCGTCGCCCATCCACACGGCGGCCGCGAGCTGCGGAGTGTAACCACAGAACCAAACGTCCCAGCCGTTCTCGGTCGTGCCTGTCTTGCCGGCGCGCGAGTAGGGATAGTATGCGCCCGAAGGCGAGCCCGTGCCGCTGGACGCTGCGCGCTCCAATGCTTTGGTGACAACCGAGGCGACACCGGCGGGCAGCACGCGCGTGCCCTTCGTCTTCGGCTTCCAGTCGACGCGACCGTTGGGCAGGACGACTTTCACGATGGCCTGCGGCTTGTTATGGATGCCGCCGCTCGCCAGGGTGGCGTAGGCGACCGCCATCTCAAGGGGCGTCACCTCGGAGGTTCCCAGCGTGATCGAGGGAACCTCCGTGAGCTTGCTCGTGATGCCCATCTTCCGGGCGACGTCCGCCGTGCTCTTCGGTCCGACATCCACGGAGAGCTGGGCGTAGACCACGTTGTCCGAAATCGTCGTAGCCTGCGACACGGTCTCGGGTCCTCCGGGCCCGTCACCGTTGACCACCCATGGCGCGGCGTACGCGCCCATCGGGATGACGATGGGACTGTTGGAGTTGTAGTAGGTCGTGTCTGGATTCATGCCCTGGAGAACGGCTGCGGTGAGCACGAATGGCTTCATCGATGAACCAGGCTGACGTTTCGCCTGGGTCGCAAGATTGAACTTACGCTTCTTGTAGTCGAGGCCGCCGACCATGGTGCGGATGTATCCGGTCTTCGGCTCGACGGCGACAAGAGCAGCAGAGGGCTTGAAGCCGAAGTTGAGCGGTCCGGTTGTGCTCTTGATCACATCGATGGCCTTCTGCTGCCAATCCATGTCGATGCTCGTGTAGACCTTGAGGCCGCCCTCGAACACCTGCCGGCTGCCGTAGCGCTTCGTCAGGATGCCCGTGACGTAACTGGTGAAGTAGTCCGCCATGCTGTCGTTCAGGGACGGCGGATGTTTGTAGACTCCAAGCTTCCGCTTGCTCGCTGAGGCGGCCTTCTCGGGCGTGATGTAACCCTGCTCGGCCATGAGCGCGAGCACGATGTTGCGCCGTTCCTTGGCCTTCTTGGCATCTGTGGTCGGGGAGTAGCGAGTCGGGAACTTGGGCAGCGCCGCGAGCAGCGCGGCCTCCTCCAGTTTGAGCTGAGAGGCGCGCTTGTGGAAGTAGGTGCGCGCCGCTGCCTCCACGCCGTAGGAGCCCGCGCCGTAGTACACGGTGTTGAGATACTCGGTGAGGATCTTGTCCTTCGACCACTTGTTCTCGAGCTCCCACGCAAGTACGGCCTCGCGCATCTTGCGCGTGTACGTGCGCTCGTTGCCGACGTACGCGTTCTTGACGAACTGCTCGGTGATCGTTGAGCCGCCCTGGACGATGCTGCCCGCACGGACATTCTGGACCATCGCCCTCGCGACCCCCTGCATATCGATGCCGTGATGGGTGTAGAAACGCGCGTCCTCGACGGCGACCGTGGCCTGCTTCATGACCTCGGGGATCTGCTCGCTGGTCGCCAGGACGCGATTCTCGGCGCCATGCAGTTCGGCGATCTTCTTGCCGTCACGATCGTAGATGGTGGTGTTGACGGCGTTCGGACGGCGCTGCAGCTCATTAAGTGAGGGCAGATTGCGTGAGAGGGCGAAGATCGCGCCCGCGCCCAATCCAACCGCCGCGATGAGCAGCAGGAAGAGTCCCAGGACGGTCAGCCTGAGCCAGACGCGCTTGCGCTTCTTGGGGTGGGCCCGCTCGCGACGCCGCTGCCGCCGGCGGAGATCCTCAGGGGTGTCCGCGTGTTGCTCCTGATCAGCCATGTCTCCTCATTGTACTTGATGAGTCGGCGCGACCCTGCTCAGGGCGCCACTTTCTGCAGGCGGGAGACGCTTCACCGCGCGGGAAGGTTCATCGTTGGTTCATGCTCCCGCCGTCTTGCGCGAGGACCCCTCGCGCCGATTCGGTCAGGTGATACCCGGGGCGACGTCGTCGGCTTCGCTCTTCTTGACGGTGACGGGCTTCGGCTGGACGTACTTGGCGATCGGGATGGACACCTCGTAGAGGGCCAGCATCGGGATGAGCATGGCCACCATGGAGAAGGCGTCCTGACCGGGGGTGAGCAGGGCTGCGGCGAGGGCCATGATCACGACCGCGTAACGGCGGTTCTTGCGCAGGAACTTGTCGTCGATCACCCCCACTTTGGCGAGCATCACCAGCAGCACAGGCATCTCGAAGATCATGCCGAACGCGAGGATGAACAGGGCGACGAAGGTGAAGTACTCCGTGGCCCGATTCTGGACGTTGAAGGTCTCGCCGCCGAAAGTGAGCAGGAACGACAGGCCCTTCGGAAGGACGAAGAGATAGCCGAATGCGACGCCGGCGAGGAAGAGAAGGGTCGTCGCGATGACGACGGGGTAGAAGTAGCGCTTCTCGGTGCTGGTGAATGCCGGACCAACGAAAGCCCAGATCTGCCAGATGAGGAACGGGGACGTGGCGATGAGAGCGGCTACGACCCAAACTTTGAGGCTGACCATGAACGGTTCGACCGGACTCAGGGTGATGATCTGGTACGAGTCGGCGTCGAGGTTGGGGATCTGCTTGAGTGGATAGAGCAGGACTTCGAAAACGTAGTCGTTGAAGATGCCGGCCACGACGATGCCTACCCCGACGACCACGATGGTCCAGAAGATGCGCCTGCGGAGCTCGTCGAGATGCTCCATCACGGTGAATTGTGCTTGGGGGGCGACTGGCATCGGCTGCTAGACCTCGCGGGAGGCCGCCCGATCGACGGCATCCGCCCCGCTCTTGCGAAACATGCGGCGCGGCGGTCCTTGCGGGTCGGGTTCGGCGACGGGCGTGTCGAGTATCCCCGACTGGGAGACCCCGCCCTCGGGACCTGCTGATGTGTCGGGCAAATGCTTGCGGAACGTGCGGCGGAGATGCGATTCGGCGGGTGCGGCGCCACGCGAAGCATCGGCCCGTGTCTCCCTCGCGTCTGCCGGAGCGTCGGTCGCATCCGGCGATGTCGGGCGGAACATGCGCCGCGGTGGAGCGGCTGGCGGTGAAACCGAAGACGCGTCCGGCGCGGTAGGCGCGGCTTCAGGGCTCGTCTTGCGGAACATGCGGCGGGATGGCGCTGAAGCGACAGGTTCGCCCGCCGCAGCGCCGGAGGATGCAGCCACCGTCGTCGGGCCGGCGAGATCAGTGAGATCAGTCTCTTCGGCGGCAGGCGCATCGACCACCGCGGCGGACGTCGCCGCCGCGACGGCAGCAGCGCTCTGCCCTGGAGCGTCGGCGGACTTGAGGTCGATGGTCAGGCTGGACTTCAAGTCCTTGACGCCGGTGGCGACCTCGTCCACCCCGAGGCCTGACTTGAGGTCCTTGACATCGGCCGCGATGTTGTCGATGCCCAGGTCCGTGCGCGCGGCGGTCGTGGCCTTCTTGAGCTCCCGCATCGCCTGGCCCAGACTGCGTCCGGCTTGCGGAAGCCGCTTGGGGCCGAAGACCAGCAGCGCCAGGATGAGCACGATGGCGATCTCCATGGGACCGATGTTCACGACAGGGTTCCTTGCGACGGTTCGAATTGCGGCGGGCTGAAGTCCGCCCCACTGTTCAAGCTCACCCCATCTTAGGCGCGCCCGCGAGGCCGGTCAACGCGAGTGGCGGCACGTCGGCGTGCTCGGCATGAGTCATCCCCCCATCCGCAGTCGATCCGAAAATCCCTGCTCATCACGTATGGAAGAGAGAGGCCGCCGCGAGTTGCGCGGGCGAAAGTACCTTTGGTATAGTGACAACCCTGCGACTCGCCCCCAGCCTGCTCCGGGGTGCGGGTCCTTTGTCTTTTCTTTAGGCTGGTCTTCATGACTGAGGCGTACCTCACCAACTGGCTGTACATCTGGCTCTTCATCGTCGCCGGTGGCGCGCTTGTGGTGCTCATCCTGCTCTTCTCGAAGCTGGTCAACCCACAGCATCTCACGCCCGCCAAGCTGGCCTCATACGAGTGCGGCATCCCGCCGGTCGGCGGTCCGTGGTCGCCCTTCGCAGTGCGGTACTTCGTCTTCGGGCTCCTGTTCTTGGTGTTCGAAGTGGAGGCTGTCTTCCTCTTCCCCTGGGCTCTCGTGTTCCGCGGGCTCGGGACGGCCGGTTTCGTCGCGATGGCGATCTTTATCGGCGTCCTGGGGTTCGGTCTGTTGTATGCATGGCGGAAGGGGGCGCTGGAATGGGCATGACCGACGAGAGGCCCGGCCGCGCAAGGATCCGCTATCCCAAGCTCGAGCACTTCCAGGAGCCCAACGTCATCACCACGACGACGGACTTCATCTTCAGCTGGGCGCGATCCCACTCCGTCTTCCCGTTCCAGTACGGCTTGGCCTGCTGCGCCATCGAGATGCTCAGCTCCGGCTTCTGCCGCTTCGACATCGCGCGCTACGGCATGGAGATATTCCGGCCTACTCCCCGGCAGTGCGATCTGATGATCGTTGCAGGTACGCTCAACGAGAAGATGGCGCCCGTGCTCAAGCGGTTGTACGACCAGATGTCCGAACCGAAATGGGTGATCAGCATGGGCGCGTGCGCCAACAGCGGCGGCCCCTTCTACGACGGTTACAACGTCGACAACGGGGTGGACAAGGTGGTGCCGGTCGACGTGTACATTCCCGGCTGCCCCCCACGCCCTGAGGCCCTGTTCCAAGGGCTCCTTGAGCTGCAGAAGAAGATCCAGCAGCACTCCTTCGTTCCCCAGGCGCCTGCAGTCCCCGATTTGACGGAGGCTTGACGCGTTGACGCTCCAGGTAGGCACCACGCCAATGGATATGAAGGCGCTCGCCCTGCGCTTGGCTGCCGAGTTTGCTGATGCCCTTGACGACGTGCGTGTCGAGGAGCCGGACACGGTCGTGGCGCGCTGTGACAGGAATGTCCCCAAAGATCTGGCCTCGCGGCTGAAGTCCCAGGGAGCGATCGGTTATCAGACGCTGAAACGGGTTGCGGGCGTCACCCGCGGCAAGGCTCTCGGGACCGTGTACCACCTCTACAGCTGGAAGACCAACAGTTACCTGCAGTTGCACGTCGCGCTGGCCGCGGACGCCGAGGTCACGACGGTCTGCGACGTTTGGCCGTCGGCGGAGTGGCTTGAGCGGGAGGCGTGGGACATGTTCGGCATCCGCTTCGCCGGCCACCCTGATCCACGCCGGATCCTGCTCAAAGATGACTTCATCGGTCATCCGCTGCGCAAGGACTACGTCGATCTGCCTGAGAATCATCCTCATGCCTGATCAGTTTGCGATAGCAGAACCAGACGAGGCCTTGAAGCTCGCTCGGCGTCGCATCGACGAGGCGAATGCGCGCGGCGATGGCTCCAGCCTCGAGGGCCTGTCGTTCAACGAGGTCATCGTCAACATGGGGCCGCAGCACCCGTCCACACACGGCGTGCTGCGTCTCGTCGTCACGCTCGACGGCGAGCTCGTCAAGGACGTCATCCCGGTGATCGGCTACCTGCACCGCTGCAAGGAGAAGCTGGCGGAAAGGCGCACGTACTATCAGTACATCCCCATCACCGATCGCACGGAGTATCTGGCCGGCATGAACTGTGAGTGGGGCTACGTCATGACAGTCGAGAAGCTGACCGGGATCAGGCCGCCGCGCCGCGCCGAGTTCATCCGCGTCCTCATGGCCGAGCTCAACCGCATCGCCAGTCATCTCGTCGCCGTCGGCACCTTCACCGCCGACCTGGCGCCGCTCGGGACGGCGATGGTCTTCTATATGTTCAGGGACCGTGAGCTCATCCTCGATCTGCTCGAGGAGGTGAGCGGCGCTCGCATGATGTTCAACTACTTCCGCTTCGGCGGCGTCCGCTACGATCTGCCGGACGGGTGGGTCGAGAAGTGCCGCGACGTCATGCGGCGCATGCCGAAGCTGATCGATGAGCACGAATCACTCGTCCAGCACAATGCCATCTTCCTGCAGCGCTGCATCGGCAAGGGCGTTATCACGCAGCAGGACGTGATGGACTACGCCATCACCGGCCCCAACGCACGCGCCTCAGGCGTGGCTCACGATCTGCGCCGCACGAGGCCGTACTCGGTCTATCCGGAAATCGACTTCGAGCTGCCGCTGGGCCAGCATGGCGACATCTTCGATCGCTATCAGGTGCGCATGGACGAGATGCGCCAGTCGATCAAGATCGTTGAGCAGGCCCTGGACATGATTCCCAAGGGCCCGGTGCAGGCAGGGTCGCTGCGTGCCCCGTATGCCATCACGCCGCCGCCGGGCGAGTGCTACACCTCCCAGGAGAACCCGCGCGGCGAGTATGGCACCTACATCATCAGCGACGGCTCGCGATACCCGTACCGCCTCAAGTTCCGTGACCCCTGCTTCATGAATCTCCAGATCTTCCCCAAGCTCCTGCGCGGCAACAAGATCGCGGATGCGGTCGCCATCTCGGGGAGCATGGATCTCGTGCTGGGAGGCATCGATCGATGAGCGATCTGGCCCTCGGCATCCTGCGCGCCGTCCTGTTCGTGCTCATCGCCTACACGGTGGTGATGGTCTCAGCGCTCATCAACATCATCTTCGAGCGCCGGGTCCTCGGCTTCATGCAGGATCGTCTGGGACCCAACCGGACAGGTCCTCAGGGGCTGCTTCAGAGCGTCGCCGACGCCATCAAGATGATGGGCAAGGAGGACTTCCGGCCCCTGCTGGCCGACAGGTACCTCTTCACGCTGGCGCCTGTCATGGTGATGATCGGCGCTGTCGCCGTCCAGCTCGTTGTGCCGTACACGAAGGGACTCGTGGCCACGGACCTGGACGTCGGTCTCGTCTTCATCGTCGGCATCACCGGGTTCACGACGCTCGCGATCCTGCTGGGTGGCTGGTCCGCGTGCAACAAGTACTCACTCGTGGGGGCGCTGCGCGGTGCCGCCCAGATGATCAGCTATGAGATCCCGATGCTGCTCGGGCTGCTGGTGGTGGCGATGATCGTCGGCTCCCTGCGCATGACCGACGTCGTCGCCTTCCAGTCCGACTACCGATGGCTCGTCTTCTATGCGCCGTTCACGTTTCTGATCTTCTACATCGCCTCGATCGCCGAGCTGAACCGCGGCCCGTTCGACCTGCCCGAATCGGAGTCTGAGCTCGTCTCCGGCTATGGTACGGAGTACTCAGGCATGCGCTTCGGCATGTTCTTCCTCAACGAGTATGCCGGTCTCACCGTCATGTCGATGATCGCAGTGACGCTCTTCTTCGGCGGCTGGCATGGCCCCTTCGAGGATGCCGTCCGTTTCTGGGGCGTCTCGTGGGTGCCGCTCGTCTGGTTCCTTGCCAAGACGTACGCGCTGGTGTTCCTCCTCGTGTGGATCCGGCTCTCGCTGCCGCGCCTCCAGGTCGACCAGCTCATGGCCTTCGCGTGGAAGGTCCTCATCCCGCTCGGCCTCGTCAACATCCTCGCCGTCGGCGCAGTGCTGCTCTGGGTCCCCCAATGGACGTGGGGCCTCGCGGTCTTCGGCTGGGTCGCCCTAGCTGCGTTCGTCGTGCTGTTTGACCCCATCCTCAAGTGGCGTCTGCGCAGGCAGCGCGGCCGCGTTCCGGTGGTGAGCGCCTGATGCTCGGCATGTTCAAGGCGATGCGAACGACCATCCGGCACCTGCCGACGCGGAAGCTCACGGTCCAGTACCCCGAGCAGCGCGAGCGGTTGCCGGAGCGCAGTCGCGGCCTCTTCAGAGTCGTCGTCGATCCGTTGAGCGGCGACCCGCGCTGCTGGTCGTGCACGCTCTGCGGGAGCAACTGCCCCGCCCAGGTGATCCGCGTCGAGCACACCAGCAAGTACGCCCTGCCGGCGCCGAATCTGGCCCGGCTGTCGCGGGCGCGCGGCGACGCGCATCCACCGGTCGACATGGACCTCCTGCGACCCGTGATGGACGACTATCACGAGCGGGGCACGGGGCTGATCGGTATCCTGCAGAACACCCAGGATGTCTATCGCTATCTGCCGCGCAAGGCGATCGAGGAGATCTCGCTCCAGACGGGCATCTCGCTCTCGCAGATCTACGGCGTGGCCAGCTTCTACAATCAGTTCCGCCTCTCCCCGACCGGCGACCAAATCGTCGAGGTGTGTCACGGGACGGCTTGCCACGTCGCCGGTTCGACGAAGATCAGCGAGGCGCTGCAGGAGGAACTCGGTGTGGCGGAAGGCAAGACGACGCGCGACATGAGGTTCACACTGTCGTCGGTGGCATGCATGGGGGCCTGTTCCCAGGCTCCCGTGATGCGGATCGGCGACAACACCTACGGCAGTCTCACGCCCGACAAGACGCGGCAGATCATCCGCGCAGTGATCGGTGAGGCTGGAGTGATCAAGACATGAGCACAGACCCGGCGATGAGAGAGACGACGGTCCAGGCCGGCCATGAAGAGTCCATGACCGCGCCGCAGGAAGGCGGCCGGACGGTCCGGATCGCGGAGGCGCAGGGGCGCTACCGCATCACCGTCTGTGCCGGCACCGCCTGCACGTTCGCGGGTTCGGCCGCCGTGCTGGAATCGTTCCGCAGGGAGGTGGCCGAGGCAGGGTTGGGCGATCAGGTCGAGGTGGGGATCGTCGGCTGTCACGGCCTCTGCACGATGAGTCCTGTCGTCGTACTGAGCGACGACACGTTCTACGGCCATCTGCGCCCGGAGGATGCCGCCACGATCGTGAAAGAGCATCTGCAGGGCGGGGGTCCGGTCGAGAAGTTCCTGTACAAGGATCCCCAGTCGGGTGAGCGCGTGCGCGACTGGCACGATATCGGGTTCTACAAGCGGCAGACCCGAATCGCGCTGAGGAACGTGGGGCAGATCGACCCGGAGAACATAGCCGACTACGTCGCGCGCGGGGGCTACGAGGCGGCACGCATGGTTCTCACCGAGAAGACGCCCGAGTGGGTCGTTGAACAGGTCACGGAGTCCGGCGTCCGCGGACGCGGAGGCGCTGGCTTCTCCACAGGCGTCAAGTGGAAGCTCGCCATGCAGTCGCGAGGCGACGTCAAGTACATCATCTGCAACGGCGATGAAGGGGATCCCGGCGCCTTCATGGACGCCTCCATCATGGACGGCGACCCGCACTCCGTGATCGAGGGCATGCTCATCGGTAGTTACGCCATCGGCGCGCACGAGGGGTACATCTATGTGCGCGCCGAATACCCGCTCGCCGTGCGGCGCCTGACGAAGGCGATCGAAGCCGCCGAAGCCGCCGGGTTCCTTGGCGACGACATCTGCGGCAGTGGCTGGTCCTTCCGTCTGAAGCTTAAGCTCGGCGCCGGCGCGTTCGTCTGCGGAGAGGAGACTGCCCTCATCGCCTCGATCGAGGGCCGCCGCGGCATGCCGCGTCCACGGCCGCCGTTCCCCGCCGTGAGCGGTCTCTGGGGCAAGCCGACGAACATCAACAACGTCGAGACGTTCTCCAACATTCCATGGATCATGGCGCACGGCGCCGAGGCGTATGCGGAGATCGGTTCAGAGGGCTGCCAGGGCACCAAGGCATTCAGCCTTGCCGGGAAGCTGGTCAACGGAGGTCTCGCCGAGATTCCCATGGGCGTGACGCTCCGTCACGTGATCTACGACATCGGCGGCGGCATCCGTGACGGACGGCAGTTCAAGGCAGTGCAGCTCGGAGGTCCATCAGGAGGCTGCGTGCCGGCGAGCATGCTGGATACTCCTGTGGACTACGAGAGCCTGGCGGCGACGGGTGCGATGGTGGGCTCCGGGGGCATCGTTGCAGTGGACGATCAGACGTGCATGGTCGACATGGCCCGCTTCTTCCTGCGGTTCACGCAAAGCGAATCGTGCGGCAAATGCATCCCTTGCCGTCTCGGAACGAAGCGCATGCTCGACGTCCTCGATCGCATAGTCGCCGGAGAAGGCCGCGACGGTGACATCGAGTTGCTCGAGGAGATGAGCGTCTACGTGAGCGCCGGCAGTTTGTGTGCTCTGGGCGGCACCGCGCCCAATCCCATCCTCACCACGCTCAAGTACTTCCGCCGGGAATATGAGGCGCACGTGTACGAGAAGCGCTGCCCGGCCGGCGCATGCAAGGCGTTGATCAGGTACGAGATCGACGCCGACGCCTGCACCGGCTGCACGCTCTGTGCCCGGAAGTGCCCGGTTGGCTGCATCAGCGGTGAGCGCAAGCAGCCGCACGTCATCGACCAGAGCGCCTGCATCAAGTGCGACACGTGCCGGCAGGCCTGCAAGTTCGACGCCATCCGCGTGCTATCCGGGGCAAGAGTGCCCGCTGGCGCCGCTGACCAAGGGGCTTGAGGGCGATGTCCACAGTCGCTCGAGACGTGCGCCGATCACCCTCAAGGCCGGGACAGGTCGTCGTGGACATCGACGGCCAGGAGATCGTGTGCCACCAGGGTGAGACCGTGCTCGAGGTGGCGCGCCGAGCCGGGATCCAGATTCCCACTCTCTGCCACGAGCCACGGCTGCCGGCCACTGGCGCCTGCCGCATGTGCGTCGTTGAGGTCGAGGGCGCGCGCAAGGTGATGACGAGCTGCACGACCGCCGTCGCCGACGGCATGGTCGTGTGGACGAACACCGACAAGCTGCGTGCCATGCGGCACTTCTACCTGGAGTTGCTGCTCAGCGACCACAACTCCTTCTGCACGCCGCCGTGCCGCGACGCCTGCCCCACGCACATCAAGATCCCGCAGTTCCTGGACTTCGTCGCGCACCGCGACTACAAGAACGGGGTACGCAAACTGCGCGAGGACCTGCCCTTCCCGGCCGTCCTGGGCCGCGTGTGTCCGCGTCCATGTGAAGGACCATGCCGCCGGCAGCTGGTCGACCAGTCGATCACCATCTGCCAGCTGCATCGCTTCATGGCTGATCAGTGCCTCGACGAGGAGCAGGAGGGCGAGCTGCTCCTGCCGGTCGAGCCCAAGGAAGACACCGGCAAGAGGATAGCCGTTGTGGGCGGCGGCCCGGCCGGCCTCTCCGCCGCGTTCTATGCCCGGCTCGAGGGGCATGCGGTCAAGGTCTTCGAGGCCATGCCCAAGCCGGGCGGCATGCTGCGCTACGGCATCCCCAGCTATCGTCTGCCGCGCGAGGTGCTCGAGAAGGAGATCAACGTGCTCTGGCGCCTTGGCGTCGAGCTGCAGACGAACACGCGTCTCGGCGTGGACATCCAGCTCGAGGGGCTGCTCGAAGAGTACGATGCCGTCTTCCTCGCTCTCGGCGCCTTCAACAGCAACGAGATGCGCATCCCCTGCGAGGACGCTGACGGCGTCGTTACTGCCGTCGACTTCCTCGGCGACCTGGAGCGCAAGGGCGAGGTTCATGTAGGGGAGAAGGTCACCGTCATCGGTGGCGGCTTCACCGCGATGGACGCCTGCCGGACTGCGGTTCGCAAGGGGGCGAAGGAGGTCACGTGTCTCTACCGCCGTTCCCGCAAGGAGATGCCGGCGCATCACAGTGAAGTCGACGAGGCGGAGGAGGAGGGCGTCAAGCTTGAACTCCTTTGTGCCCCGTTGCGCGTAGTGACGGACGAGACGAACAAGGTGGCCGGCATCGAGATGCAGCGCATGGAATTGGGCGAGCCGGACGCCTCGGGAAGGCGTCGTCCCGTCCCCGTGGAGGGCTCCGAGTTCATCATAGACTGCGACCAGGTGATCTCCGCCATTGGCCAGTACCCGAAGCTCGACGGCGTCACCGAGGAGCAGGGGGTTGTCCGCACGAAGTGGCGGACCGTCAAGGTGGACGACTGGACGTACCAAACCGCGAATCCGCGTGTGTTTGCGGGAGGCGACGTCGTTCTCGGCGCGCAGACCGTGATCCAGGCGGTGGCGCAAGGCAAGAAGGCGGCCTGGAGCATGGACGCCTTCCTGCGGGGCGCCGACATGGACGATGTCGGCGAGCAGCTCGCGCTCCTCAAGGCAACGCCGTTCATTGAGGCCGTGACGGCCAAGGACGACCTCGACCCTCGCGTTGCCCGCATGGCCGAGATCCCGCCGGTCTTCATCGACATGACGACCGACGTCAGTAAGCCGCTGCCGCCGGCGGAAATGCCTATGCGCACGCCCGAGGAGCGACGCCGCACCTTCGAGCAGATCGAGCTCGGCTTCCCCGAGCATGAGGCGGTGGAGGGCGCCGCGCGCTGCCTCGACTGCTACTGCCCAGCCAACGGCACCTGCGACCTTCAGCGCTACAGCATTGAGTACGAAGTGTTCCGTAACCGGTTCCACGGCGGTGAGGCGCACGACTACCCGGCCGATTTCCGTCACGACTTCATCATGCGCGAGCCCAATCGTTGCATCAATTGCGGCCGCTGCGTGCGCGTCTGCCGGACCGAGGTGGGCGCGAGCTGTTACGAGACAATGGACCGCGGCTTCGACGCGATCGTGAGCACGGCGGACAATCTCCCGCTGCAGATGGTCGGCTGCGTGTCCTGCGGGAAGTGCGCCGAGACGTGTCCCACCGGGGCTATCACCACCAATCCCCGGCGACTGGAGCGGTACGGCCTCGACGTCAGCCGCTGCATGTTCTGCGGGGAATGCGTCGAGGTCTGCCCGTACGGGGCGCTGGAGCAGAAGAGCTTCTTCGAACTCGCCGGCTTCAGCCGTACGGCGATGGCCGGCGAATCGCTGTACGTGCGCGATCCGCGCTCCGTCGATCCTCTGCGCGAAGTGGTGACTGACCTCGTGCCGCACGTCCTGGATGCCGAGCGGGGCGACGGCTGGGTTTGGTCGCCGATCAAGGACGATCCGGTCAATCTGGACGAGAACGAAGGGGAGGACTGATGCCGGGAGGCGACTTCCACCCATGGTTGTTCGTCATCGTCGCGGCTTGGGTCCTCACCTGCGCGATCGGAGTCGTGGCTTTCAGGAAGATCACCTACTCCGCCGTCTCGATGGTATTCTGCTTCCTCGGCGTGGCGTTCGCGTACGCGCTCCTCCACGCTGAGCTCGTCGCCATCATGCAGCTCCTGGTCTACGTGGGAGCGATCTCGATCGTTATCATCTTCGCCATCATGCTCACGGAGGTGCAGCAGGGCGACCTCGGGCTGTTCTTCAATCGGCAGGCGCTCGTCGCGGCGGTGCTGGCGATCGTGGCTGGTGCCGCGATCGTGGTTGCGCTGGTGTCGGGGGACATCGGCGAGGCCGGGACGGCGATGTTGAACCCGGGCGTCAAGGAACTCTCCGAATTGCTGTTCATCCGCTACGTTCTTCCCTTCGAGCTCATCTCGCTGGTGCTGCTGGCGGCCTTGATCGGCGCCCTCGTGCTGGCCCGCCGTCAGGGAGAGCGGCGATGACGGCGCTCGAGTGGTGGCTGGTCCTCGCCGTCGCGCTCTTCTGCATCGGCGCCTACGGTGTCTTGGCGCGCCGCAACGTGATCGTCGTGGTGATGTGCCTCGAGATCATGCTGAGCGCCGTCAACATCGCGCTCGTGGCCATCGCCTCGTTCCGCAGCGGCGTGCCGGGGGGTGGGACCGTCTTCGCTCTCTTCATCATTGCCCTGGCCGCGGCAGAGGTCACCGTCGGCATGGCCATCATCGTCGCCAACTACCGTCATCAGCGCACTGTGCAGACGGACAGGTACGATGAGTTGAAGGGCTAGCCGTTGGAAGGGCTGGGGGAGCCATGAGGGAAATCGTCGCGCTCATTCCGCTGCTGCCGCTGGCAGGCTTCATTGTCACGCTGCTCTTCGGGCGTCGCCTGAAGCTGCAGGCGCACCTGATTCCGACGGCGCTCGTCACCGGTTCGGCCGCGCTCTGCGTCGCGGCCTTCGTCTGGATCCTCGGGCATGAGGGCGAAGTCTTCGTCTACCAGCCCTTCACCTGGATCACCGCCGGGTCCCTGGACGTCCAGTGGGGATTCCAGGTCGACAGTCTCACTGGCATCATGCTGCTCGTCGTCGGGCTGATCGGCATGCTCGTCCACTACTACTCCATCGGCTACATGAAGGAAGACCCGGGTTACTACCGGTTCTTCGCGTACCTCAACCTCTTCATGTTCTCGATGTTCATGCTCGTCTTGGCCGACAACTACCTGCTCATGTTCCTGGGCTGGGAGGGCGTCGGACTCTGCTCCTACCTGCTCATCGCCTTCTGGTACCGCAGGAAGAGCGCCAGCCAAGCGGGCAAGAAGGCCTTCCTCGTGAACCGTGTCGGCGACTTCGGCTTCACACTCGGCATGCTCCTCATCTTCGTCACCACTGGAACGCTGCAGTTCACCGGCGTCTTCGAGCGCGCGGAGGCGGGTGACATCGGCGCCAGCACACTCACGTGGATTTGTCTGCTGCTCTTCGTTGGGGCCGTGGGCAAGAGCGCCCAGTTCCC
>CAZHMG010000028.1:25840-27409 GCA_964533575.1 uncultured Thermoleophilia bacterium
GCGTTCCTATCCACTCTTCCTGCAGAGCGAGGCGGCGATGATCGTCGTGATGGTGATAGGCACCTTCACTGCTATCTACGCCGCTTACATCGCCCTCACGCAGAACGACATCAAGAAGGTGATCGCCTACTCGACGATCTCCTCCCTGGGCTTCATGTTCATGGCGCTGGGCGCGGGTGCCTGGGTAGCCGGCATCTTCTACCTCTTCGCGCACGGTTTCTTCAAGGGCTTGCTCTTCCTCTGCTCCGGTTCCGTGATCCACGCCATGTCCGGCGAGCAGGACCTCCGCTTCATGGGCGGCCTTCGCCGCAAGCTGCCCGTCACGTTCTGGACGATGCTGGTCGGGGCCCTCGCCATGGTCGGCGTCTTTCCCTTCGCCGGGTTCTGGGCGAAGGACGAGATCCTCGCCGGCGCGTTTCACCTGTCCGTCGTCGTATGGGCGGTCGGCATGATCACCGCCCTGCTGACGTCGATCTACATGTTCCGGGTCATGTTCCTTGCATTCTGGGGCGAGAGCCGCGCCGATGCCACCGTTCAAGCTCACGTGCATGAGTCGCCGGCGATCATGACGGGCCCTCTCGTACTGCTGGCCGTGCCGGCGGCTTTGCTCGGCTTGGCCGTCGGCTGGCCGCCGGAAGCAGGATGGCTGCACGGCTTCCTCGAGCCCGTCTTCTTTGAGCTCGAGCATGTGGAGTTCCAGTGGCTGGGAACGGGCGGCTTGCTCATGGCGCTCTCGCTCGCCGTGGTTCTCGTCGGTATCGCGATGGCGTACCGCTTGTTCGTGACCGATGCCGCGGCGCCGAGACGCTTGGCGAAGCGTATGCCGTGGGCATACAAGGCGTCCTTCAACAGGCTCTACATGGACCACGTCTATGAAGTTGCGCCCATCAGGGCGACCATAAGCCTGGCGCGTTGGCTCTGGATGTGGTTTGACGTCAAGGTGATCGACGGCGCCGTGAACGGCATAGCCGGCGCATGCGTCCAGTTCGGGGAGAGGCTTCGGCCACTGCAGACCGGACGCGTGCAGAACTACGCGCTGTCCATCTTCGTGGGCATGATCGTCCTCGTCGTGGTGTTCACCTGGGTCTGGGTGGTCTGAAGTGAGCTGGCAGGATCAGATCGGCTTCCCGATTCTCTCGGCCATCACCTATCTCCCCCTGCTGGGCGTGCTCGGCATCTTGCTGGTCGGGTCCGCGCGCCCGCTCGCCTACAAGACCATTGCTCTCGCGGTGACGGCTGCTTCATTCGCGCTGGCGCTGGTCATGATGCTGGCGTTCGATACCGCGGCACCCGGTTTGCAGTTCGTCGAGGACGTGACCTGGATCCAGTCGCTGAACATCCATTACGGCTTCGGCATCGACGGCATCAGCGCGCTGCTGGTGTTCCTCACGGCACTGCTGGGCGTCATCGTGGTGATCGCCAGCTGGAACTACGCCAAGCAGCGGGAGATGGGTTTCTTCATCTCGTTGCTGCTCCGGCAGGTGGGCATGGTCGGCGGGTTCTGTGCGACCGAACTCTTCCCACTCTATGTTTTCGCGGAATCCATGCTCGTACCCAAGGACTGCATCC
>CAZHMG010000029.1:0-26165 GCA_964533575.1 uncultured Thermoleophilia bacterium
CCGGTCCCGGTGGTTCATGGCCTGTTTGGCGGCCTTGTTGTACATGGGTCCGGGGCGCATCGTGCACGTCTTCCTCGGGGCAGGACTTTTGGCGGTCGCCGCCGCGCTCTCGCTGGCCGTGGGGCCCCATGTCCGCGGGCGCTTCGACATCTGGCTCGATCCGTGGGCGCAGGCGACGACCACCGGGTATCAGCTGCTTCTGTCGCTGTTCACGATCGCCGATGGGGGGCTGCTCGGCGCCGGCTTCGGTCGCGGCTTCCTGCTGTATGGGGACCGGCAGCCGGTCGTCCCCGACCTGCAGACGGACTTCATCTTCGCCGCCTTGGCCAACGAGACGGGCCTCCTGGGCGCGGCGGGCATCGTCCTGCTCTTCCTGCTGTTCGTCTGGCGAGGATTCCGCATCGCAGTCTGGGCTCCCGATGGCTTCTCCAAGCTTCTGGCCGGCGGATTGGCCGTGGCGTTCGGCCTGCAGACGTTCATCATCATCGGCGGCGTCACGCGGATGATCCCGCTCACCGGGATCACGCTGCCCTTCATGAGTTACGGGGGCAGCTCGATCACGGCCAACCTGATCCTGGTCGCCCTCCTGCTCATGATCTCGCACCGCGCCCATGTCCTGCGGGATGGGAGCGCGGCGGAGCGACGGCGCCTGGCGGAGCTCCGCTGATCGTGGAGGCGGCGCCGTGAACAAAGCGATCTCGAGGCTGTTCGTGGTCGGCGTCGTGCTCTTCGTGGCGCTGATCGTCAATCTGACCTGGATCATGGGCGTGCACGCAGACTGGTACCGGGAGCGACCGGAGAACAGGCTGGGCGCCACCGAGGAGCTGAGGATCAAGCGCGGCCCCATCATCGGCTTCGACGACTCCGTGATCGCCACCTCCAGAAAGCGGTCTGGCTACTATGAGCGGGTGTATCCGCAGGGGGCGCTCGCTCCGCAGCTCGTCGGGTACAGCAGCGTTCGGTATGGCCGCAGCGGGCTGGAGCAGGAGTACAACGCCGAGCTCACCGGACGAACCAGCGATCTGAGCGTCGAGCACTGGCTGGATCGTCTTCTTGGACGCCGGCCCGACGGTGCGACGGTGAAGCTCACTGTCGTGCCGGCCGTGCAGCGAACGGCCCAGCAGGCGCTCGGCGCCCAGACTGGGGCGATCGTCGCCATCGATCCTGCGACTGGCGCGATCATCGCGTCGGCGTCGGCCCCGGGATTTGATCCCGCCAGGCTCGACGAGTCGTGGGACCGTCTGAACGGCGATGAGGACGCGCCCCTCCTGAACCGCGCGACGCAGGGGCTGTACCAGCCCGGGTCGTCGTTCAAGGTCGTCACCGCCACGGGCGGCCTCCAGACAGCCGAGGTGACACCGCGGACGCGATTCGTCGATACCGGCACCTATTCGGTCGGCGGCGGCAAAGTCACCAACTACGGGGGCGCCGTCTACGGTCCACACGACTTCACCGATGCCCTCACGCGCTCCATCAACACGACGTTCGGCAAGGTGGGCACGGCAATTGGGCGCTCGCGGCTCGTGGCGGCGATGGAGCGCTTCGGTTTCTATCAGACGCCGCCGCTGGCCCTGCCCGCCGGGGAGGTGGCGGCCAGCGGGCGATACGGTCAAGATGGCTTGCTGGGCACCAAGGCGCCCATGGACGATCTCGCGGTCGCTTGGGCGGCCTGCGGCCAGGAGCAGGTTCTCGCCACGCCGCTGCAGATGGCGCTGGTCGCATCCGCGGTTGCCAACGACGGGGACGTGATGAAGCCGTACATCGTCCAGAGGATCACGTCGGCGGCGGGCAAGACCATCGAGACGGCCGCTGTGGAGCGGTGGCTCCAGGCCATGGATGCCGCGACGGCCGCGTCTCTCAATACAATGATGCAGCGCGTGGTGACGTCGGGGACCGGCACGGCGGCCGCTCTGGCGGGCGTGGATGTGGCCGGCAAGAGCGGGACTGCGGAGCGCGGAGACGACACGAACCTCGCCTGGTTCATCGCCTTCGCCCCCGCGGACGACCCCCTTGTCGCCGTCGCAGTGGTGATCGAGGACGTTCAGACGACCGGTGGCGAGACCGCGGCGCCGCTCGCCGCAGCAGTGCTCAAATCGGCGCTGGCACAGCCGGCCCTGCCGTGATGCGCAGGGCCCGCAGAGTGTGCCGCGCCGCCGACGAACGAGGTAACGAGACGTGAGTGATGTGTTCCAGCCAAACGAGATCATCGGGGGACGCTATCGGGTGCTCCGCAAGATCGGCGGCGGCGGTATGGCCGACGTCTACCTGTGTGAGGACCTCACGCTCGGCCGGCAGGTGGCGATCAAGGTTCTGCTCCAGCGCCTTCTGCACGATCCGACGTTCGTCGAGCGGTTCCGCCGGGAAGCGAAGGCCGCCGCCGGCCTGAATCACGCGAACCTTGTCAGCATCTATGACTGGGGCGAGCTGGACGGGTCGTACTACATCGTGATGGAGTACGTCGAGGGCGAAACCCTCAAGGATCTGATCCGCCGCCAAGGTCGCCTGAGCGGCAACGAGGCCGTTCGCATCACCCTGCAGCTCCTCTCGGCCCTGGCCGCCGCTCACCGCCGCGGTATCGTGCATCGCGACATCAAGCCGCAGAACGTGATGCTGGACGCCGAGGGAGACATCAAGGTCACCGACTTCGGCATCGCCCGCGCCGGCGATTCCGGCATGACGGAAGTCGGATCCGTACTCGGCACGGCGCAATATCTGGCTCCCGAGCAGGCGAAGGGACTCGAGGTCGACGCCCGTTCCGATCTCTACTCGGTGGGCATCGTGCTGTACGAGATGCTCACCGGCACGGTTCCTTTCAAGGGGGACACGGCGGTCACCGTCGCCCTCAAGCACGTCAACGAGGCGCCGGCCGAGCCTTCGCAACTCGTCCCCGGTATGCCGTACTCCCTGAATCAGATCGTCCTCAAGGCCGTCGCCAAGGATCGCGAGCAGCGGTATCAGTCGGCGGACGAGTTCGCCCGGGACCTGCGCTCAGCTCAGGCCGGCGGGCCGCTCGTCGCCGCCACCTTCGATGCCGGGATGGAGCGTACTCAGCTCATGAGCCGTCCGCCTGAGGCCGTGGCGGTGGCGGGCGAGCCGTTTGAAGAGCGGGTGGCCGACCGCCGCCGCAAGCGCGGCCCGTGGCCCCTGATCCTGCTGATTCTCCTGCTGGTGCTGGCCATCGCCGGAGCGGCATACGGCCTCTACACGGCCATGGGCGGGAACGGCACGGCGGTGCCTTCCGTTGTGGGCCAGAGCCGGGAGGCGGCAGTCACGATTCTGGAGGAGGCCGGATTCGCCCCCGTCGTGTCGGGCGAGGAATTCTCGGACGAGTACGACGAGGGAAGCGTTGTGCGCCAGGCGCCGGATGCCGGCACAGACCTGCGCGAGGGCGCAACGGTCGAACTCTGGATCAGCAAGGGGCCGGAGTCGGTCTCGCTGGCCGACTTCAAGGGCTGGACCACGCAGGAGGTCCGCGATTGGCTGGCGGAGCGGGGCCTGAGCGGCGTCGAGCGATCGGGCAGGTCCGCGGCCGTCGAGACCGGGCAGGTGTTCAAGCAGGACCCTGCTGCGGGCAGCGATGTGGAGCGCGGAAACTCCATCACCTACTGGGTATCCAGCGGCATTCCCCAGGCCACCGTCCCTGACCTCAGAGGGATGGCGCGCAGCGGTGCCGAGGCAGCGCTGACGGAAGCGAACCTGAAGCTCGGGGCGGTGAGGGAGGAGACGAGCACAACAGTCGCCGCCGGCCTCGTCATCAGCCAGGATCCGGCGGCCGGAACCAGGGTCGACCGGGAATCGGTCGTCAACATCGTCGTCTCAAGCGGCGCTCCGTCGCCCTCGCCGACTCCGACTGAGTCAGAGGCGCCGGACATGACGTCGATACCGAACGTCTACAGCATGGATGCAGCCACCGCTACGGAGGCTCTCGAACTGGCGGGGTTCCGGGTGCAGATAAAGTACAGATCGAGCACCCAACCGCCGGGCACGGTCATCGCCGTGCTCCCCGACGTGGGAGAGAGCGCCCCGTCAGGATCGAAGGTCGTGCTCGAGATCGCGCAGTAGCGAGGCGATCCCGTTGACGCGTGTCCGCCGTCCGGTTATCCTCGCTGCCCCCAGTTCGGGTGAGAAAGGATGTGCATCCTTCCGTGGATGATGGGCACGGTTCGTTAGCCCTTTCGGAGCTTGAATCGATGAGCGTCGTCGATGGCGATGGCGCCGAGATTGGTGATCTTCTCGACGTTGTCGCCCGTTCGACGGATGACCTTCCCGTTGTGACTGCCTTCTTCATCGAGCGTGACGACGATCAGGTACGCGCCTCCTGGCATCAGGTGGCCGAGATCGACGTCGACGAGCACATTCTGCGTTTGGGCTGCGGGCAAGACGAACTGGAGCCGGCCTCGCTCAGCGGCGACGAGCTGGCGCTCGTCGATCTGGTGCTCGACAATCAGGTGCTGGACATGCGCCGACGCGTCTTCCAGCGCGTGCAGGACGTCATCCTTGAAGCTCGTGACGCCGAGCTGTTCGCGACGGGTATCGATGTCAGCTCGATGGCCCTCGCCCGGCGCATCGGTCTGGGCTTCCTCACCCGGCGCCTTCCCAAGCGCAGCGGCGACTTCGTCCCGTGGCAGGACGTCAATCTCATCTCACTGCGTCTCTCTCGCCTCAACTTCGTCGAGGCGTTCGGCGAGCTGGCGGAGCTGCATCCGGCCGACATCGCCGACGTCGTCAGCCAGGTGGGCCCGCGAGAGCGCGGAGCTGTATTGGCCGCGCTCAACACGGACCTCGCCGCCGACACGCTGCAGGAGATGGACGGCGCGCTGTGCAGCGCCGCGATCCAGGAGATGCCGATCGAGCGGGCGGCAGCCGTGCTCGAGCGGATGGAGGCCGACAGTGCCGCCGACATTCTCGCCGAGCTTCCTGACGACCTGGCCCAGAGGCTCTTGGGCCTGCTTCCTGACGAACGGGAAGAGGACCTGCGCGAGCTGGCCCGCCACGCCGAGCACACAGCCGGGTCGCTCATGACGACAGATTTCGTGACGCTGCCGGTGGGCGCCACTGCCGGCGAGGCGCTCGACTGGATTCGCCGCGAGCGTCCGGAGGAGTACGCGATGCCGTACCTGTACCTTGTCGACGACGAGGGGCGGCTGGGTGGCGCGACCACGCTGCGGGACGTGGTCGTGGCCGAGCCTGAGACGCCCCTCGCGGAGTTCATGGACGACGACGTGGTGGAGATCAAGGCCGGCGCCGACGAAGAAGAGGTCGGCCGCATCATGACGAAGTACGACCTGCTCGCCATCCCCGTCGTCGACGACGAGCGCCGGCCTGTCGGGATCGTCACCTTGGATGACGCGCTCGACGTCGTGCTGCCGGAGGACTGGAAGCAGCGGATCCCCCGGCGCTTCCGCTGACGGCCGCGAATTCTGCTTCGCCGTCCTGCTACACCGGCTGAGCCGCTATCCCCGTATCGGTACGCCGCTCCATGGCGACGCTGAAGCGCGGCGCCTCGATGAGCGTGGCGAGATCGAGGCGGAAACGGGCGACATCCCCCTTGGTCTGGACGACCCGGAAGCCGGCGCCCTCCAGGATCTCGGGATGGAACAGGTTCGCTCCGCGAAGGTAGCCGTGTAAGGGGTCGCCGGGCCGCGCTGCGCGCCGGCCGAAGGCCTCGAGCGCGGTGGCACGGCGATGCTTGAGTGACGCCTGGAGGTCCTGGAGGAGGTACTGGAAGCCGCGCAGGTAGTCCTCATCATGAAAGTACGAGCACATGAGCACATACGCCCCGCGCGAGGGGGGGCCCGCAGGGAGGCAGCGAGCCTTGCGGACGAGCCACTCGGGAGCAGCCTGCATGTATCCGACGACGGCATCCTTCTCCAGAAGTGCTCTGCCGAAGAAGCCGGCCTCGGTCTCGATTTCGCTCTCCCACGCGCTTCGTGCCGCCGGTCCGCCGGCCGAGCCTGGGCCGGCATGCCACCAAACGCACTCCCGACACACCGGGGCAAGCAGTGCTCTCGTTGCCGTGGTGAGGTCAATTGCTCTCATCGCGAGTCTCCGTATCCCGCTTCTCCGCGACGAGCTCGTCGGCCGCGGCGGTCGGGCTCATGGGCGTCATGGCCTCCTCACGAGCCTGTTCAAGTCGAGTATAGCGCCACGTCATGAACGTCCTGGAGCTGCCTGGACTGTTTGCCACCCCATTGCGCGCTCCCCTATACTCCATCAGGCGAAGTACCCACGTTGCCATCTCATGATCCCACGTCACCGGACACGATGAACGCGATCAAGAACGACATCACGATCTACCGCGCAGACTGGTTGCTCCCCGTTTCAGGGCCGGTGCTGGCGGACGGCGCCCTTGCAGTCAGCGGCGAGCGCATCCTCGGGCTGGGAAACAGCCCCGAGCTGATCGCTGCCCATCCGTCAGCAACTGTCGTCGATGTGGGCAGGTCCATCATCATGCCCGGGTTCGTCAACTGCCATAGTCACATCGAGTACACGTCCTTCCGCGGCATTCTCGACGACCTCGCCTTCGGCGACTGGATCATCAATCTGGTCGACGTCAAGGCGGCCCTGACGCCCGAGGAGTACCTGAGCAGCGCCCGTCTCGGCGCCGTCGAAGCGCTTTCCTCCGGTATCACCACGCTGGCCGACACCAGTTACGGCGGCGCCGCGCTTGAAGCGCTGACCGAGGCAGGGCTGCGCGGCCGCGTCTATCTTGAAATCTTCGGTATCGACGACGCCCGTTTCGAGCAGACGATGGCCGACGTCGAGCGCCGGCTGCAGGAGGCGCAGGACGTCGCTCCGTCCCGGCTCGACGTCGGTCTCACCCCGCACTCGCCTTACGCGGCGTCCAGCCGTCTCTATCAGGCGGTTTCCGCCCTCGCTCGTGAACGCGGTCTGAAGGTCATGAGCCACGTCGCCGAGAGCAAGGACGAGCTCACGTACGTGCGCTCAGGCTCTGGCAAGCTGGCTCACGACTATCGCGAGCGGATGGGCTGGGAGCGCATGCTCGTCCAGCCGTTCGGTGTCTCGCCCATCAAGTACCTCCAGCAGTGGGGCGCCTTCGATTCGGATTTCCTGGCCGTGCACTGCGTTCTCGTGACGCACGACGACATCAGGATACTGAAGGCGAAGCACGTCGCCGTCGCCCACTGCCCGAAGAGCAACGCGAAACTGGGCTGCGGGGTCGCGCCGCTCGCCGACTTGCTGCACCAGGGCGTGCGCGTCGGCCTCGGCACAGACAGCCCCGCGTCCAGCAACATCATGGACATGTTCGGCGAGATGCGCACGATGCTGTTCCTCCATCGGGCCGTCGAACGCGACGTCTCGGTACTGGACGCCCAGCAGTGCGTCCGCATCGCCACGCTCGGCGGGGCAGAGGCGCTGGGCATGGAGGACGAGGTGGGGAGCCTCGAGCCCGGCAAGTACGCCGACTTCATCGCGGTGGACGTCTCCAAATCCCACTTCACCCCGATCGACGACCCGTACTCCGCGCTCGTCTACGGCGCAAATCAGGACGACGTGCTGCTCACCGTCATCGGCGGACGCTCGGTGTACCGCGACGGCCGTTTCACGGACCTCGACGCAGAGGCCATCCGCCATGCGGCGTATGGGGTGCGGAAACAGCTGCGGTCGCGGGTGCGTGCCGGGAACGTCCAGGTCGGTGCGGCCGAGTCGGGCTGGTGGCAGACGACCGGCGCAGAAGCCGGCGAGGAGACCCGCTAGGTGCTGCTCGATCGTCAACGCGTCAAGGCGTGGCAGAAGCTGGTGTTCGGCCTCATGGCGCTGATCATGGTGGGGTTCCTCGTCATTCCGGGACTGGGCTATCTCGGTCTTGGCGACGCCTCGTCCGCCGAGGAGCAGCTGCTGAACGACATCGCCACGTACCAGGCCGCCGTGCAGGCGGATCCAAACGACGTGGCGGCGCTGCGGGCGCTCGCCGACACGTACGTGCTTCGTGCCAACCAGCAGTCGCCAGGGTCCGACGCCCAGAAGGCTGACTGGCGGTTGGCGGTCGAGCAGTATGAGAAGGCCGCCGCCGTGCTCGCCGATCGCAAGGGTGCGGAGGCCAGAGAACAGCGGGTGGAGACACTCGGACAGATCGTGGACGTGTACCTGTTTCTCGGGGAATACCAGAACGCGGCGAGTGTCTATCCCCGTATCGTGAGGCTGACTCCCAAAGATCCGCAGGCCTACTTCGACTGGGCCACCGTGGCGGTCAGCGCTGGAGACACGAACATGGCTCTGCTGGCATTCGACAAGTATCTTCAGCTTGATCCCGACTCGGAGCAGGCAGATGAGGTGAGGGCCTGGATCGAGGAGAACGCCAAGACGACGGCTTCGCCGTCGCCGACCAAGGAGACTGGCTCGTGACGGATATGTTCAGCGTGTCCAGTGAGCGCCGGGACGAGTCGAGCGGCATCATCGTGCTCGCCGGCGAGGTCGACATCTACACGGCTCCCCGGTTCAAGGAGAGCATGCTCGAACTGCTCGACGCGGGGGTAAAGAAGGTGGTCATCGATCTGAGCGCCGTCACCTTCATCGACTCCACTGCGCTCGGCGTCCTCATCGGAGGCCTGCGCCGGGTGCACGACGCCGACGGAGCCATGGCCCTTGTCGTCACCACGTCTCCGGTCGAGCGTGTCTTGACGATCACGGGACTCGACAGGGTTTTCACGATTTGCACCACGCGTTCCGCCGCCGTCGAAGCGTTGGCCTGACGCGGCACCAAACCATCCATCATCACGGCCGGTTCTTCAGATCCCCGCAGGGATCTCCTCCGGCCAGTCGATTCGAGGGAGAAGCTTGAAGCTGATCGTCACGGAGAAGGACTCCGCGGCTCGCAAGATCGCGGAGATCCTCGGCGGCAAGGTCGTGGTCAAAGAACACGGCCGTGGCCGCCAGAAGGTCAAGTCGTATCACTTCACCAGCGACGGCGGCGATGCGGTTGCCGTTGGTCTGCGCGGCCATGTCATGCAGACGGTGTTTCCGAACACGTACCGGCGCTGGAGCCTCAAGCACCTCGGCGAAATGATCGACAACCCGGACCTCGCCTGGGTTGTTGACGGCGGCGCGGCCACAACGCTGCTCGCGCTGCGGAGCGCCGCCAAGGGCGCCAAGGAAGTCGTGATCGCCACTGACTACGATCGCGAGGGCGAGCTCATCGGCCACGAGGCGCTCGAGATCCTTCGCGGCGATGCGCTCAAGCGTCACCCGCACGACAAACCGGAGAAGAAGAAGAAGGGCGCCGGCTCTGGCCGAGTCAAGGCCTCCGCGCCGCCGCCTCCGGTAGATGGAGACGTCGAGCTGCACGTCAAGCCGATGGTGGCCTCCGCGATCGTCGACCGTCACATCCGCGTTCGCTATTCGGCATTGACGCCCGAGGAGGTCGAGGCGGCTTTCGCCAAACCCTCGACAGTCGACTTCAATCTCGCCGAGGCCGCCCACTCTCGCCAGGACATCGATCTCATATGGGGCGCCGTCCTCACCCGGTTCATGTCGCTGGCCTCGTATCGCTACGGGTCGGACTACCTCTCCGTGGGTCGCGTCCAGACACCGACGCTCCGGCTCATCGTCGATCGTGAACTCGAGCGGCGCGCCTTCGTGCCTGTCCCCTACTGGGAGATCACGGCCGAGCTGGCGCGCGACGGCGAGAAGATCGAGGTCGCGCACGCCAAGGGGCGCTTCGACGCCGTCGAGCAGATGGAGACGGCGCTGGCCCGGGCTCAGAGCCCGACCGCCGTCGTCACTGGCTACAAGACGCAGCCGCGACAGGTCCAGCCGCCGCCACCCTTCAACACGACCGCGTTGATGAGCGCCGCCTCCTCGGTCGGTGTCTCTCCGGCCCGGGCCATCCGGGCCGCAGAGTCCCTCTACCTCGACGGCCTCATCAGCTATCCCCGCACGGACAACACCGTGTATCCGCCGTCGCTGGACCTGCGCGGAAGCCTCGAGGTCCTGTCGCGGTGGCAGCCCGTGGCCTCCGTGGCCGCCCGCCTGAGCGGCCAGGATAAGCTCACGCCGACCCGCGGGAAGAAGCGCACGACTGACCATCCCCCGATCTACCCGGTCGGCGCCCCCTCATCCGAGCTCAGCGGCGATCAGGCGAAGGTGTACGATCTCGTGGTGAGGCGCTTCCTGGCGACGCTCATGCCCGCCGCCGTGGTCGAGAGCCAGCGCCTTGACGTGGCCATCGGCGAGGAGCCGTTCCTGGCTCGCGGCAGCCGGGTGGCCGAGGCAGGCTTTCTGGAGGTGTACGAGCGGTACTCGGCCAAACGCGATCGCCCCCTTCCCCTGCTGGAAGCGAGCGACGTTCTGGCGGTCGAACGGATCTACAGCGAGAGCAAGGAGACGCAACCGCCGTCTCGCTTCGGGCAGGGGCCGCTGATCGAGAAGATGGAGGATCTCGGGCTCGGGACGAAGGCCACGCGAGCCGACATCATTCAGCATCTCTATGATCGCAACTACGTGCGCGACAACCCCATCGAGCCCACTGAGCTCGGTATTGCGCTCATCACGGGATTCGACGCGGCCATGAAGGATGCCCCGCTCGACATCTCCTCGAGCGCGATGACGGCCAGGCTCGAGCAGGAGATGGATCGCATCGGCGAGGGCGCGATGCGGCGTGACGAGGTCGTGCACGAGAGCCAGGACATGCTCAAGCACGCCTGGCAGCTGCTGGACACGCACGTGGAGGATATCCGGCAGCGCGTCAAGAGCGGCGTGCTCGACGACTTGACCCTGGGCGAGTGCAGGGAGTGCGGAGGCCAGCTACGGGTACTCCGCGGCAAGACCGGCAAGCGCTTTGTCGCCTGCGTGGGCAAGGATGGCGAGACGCCGCCTCCGGCGCCTGAAGGTGAGCGTCCCCGGCGCGGGTGCGGGCGAACATTCCCGCTCCCGCAGCGAGGCACCATCACTCCTACGGGAAAGACGTGTGGTGAATGCGGCTGGCCCGAGATCAAGGTCGTCGGAGCCGGCGGCAGGGGGAGACCCTGGGTGCTGTGCATCGACATCGAGTGCCCCACCAAGGAGAAGTACCGGGCGCGCACCGCCAAGGATTCCTGACGGCTCGCTAAAGGGGATGAGGAGGAATCTGTGACCCGAGCGGGCGGAGTCCTCATCAGTCTCGAGGGGTGCGACGGGTGCGGCAAGACGACGCAGGCGAGGCTGTTGTGCGAGCGCCTGGCACAGGCTGGTCTGCCCGTCGGGCCTGTGGCTGCTCCCGGTTCGGTCGTGCGCGAACCGGGTGGGACGGCTGTCGGCGAAGCCATTCGCGACGTCCTGCTCCATGCGCCGCATACGCCTGATCCATGGACTGAGGCGTTGCTCTACGCCGCTGCGCGCGCAGAACTCGTCGCCCGGGTGCTGCTCCCCGAGCTGGAACGCGGCCGCATCCTCGTGCTCGACCGATTCGTCGACTCGTCGCTCGCGTACCAGGGCGGAGCGCGCGGCTTGGGGATCGAGCAGGTGCTGGCCGTCAACACTCCCGGCCTGCGCGGACTGCTGCCCGATCTCACCTTGATCCTCGATGTTGACCTGCGCGTGAGCACAGGACGACTGGGTGATGTTCCCGATCGCATCGAAGCAGAGGGACTCGACTTCCAGCGGCGGGTGGTGGAGGGATTCCACACTGTCGCCCGCCGCTTCCCGGCGCGAGTCCGCATCCTCGACGGTAACCGCGACGTCGCGGCGGTTGCCCTCGACGTGAATGTCGCCGTGTTCGATGTCGTTCGGGCAGCCGGCTTCTCCGTTGCCGAGGCGCGGTGATGTTCGAGACCGTAGCTGGCCAGGCGCGAGTCAAGGCACAATTCGCGCGCGCCCTTCGCGAAGGGAGTCTCAGCCATGCGTACCTGTTCGCCGGTCGCGAAGGTCTGGCCAAGACGGCCTTCGCGCGGGAACTCGGGGTCATGCTGGTCTGCTCCTGCGGAGGCTGCGGGACGTGCCCAGAGTGCGGGCGCGCACGCCGCGGCCTGCACCCCGACCTCCACATTCTGGAGCGCGAAGGCGATGTGATCAGGGTCGAGCAGGTGGAGCCGATCCTGGCTGACATCAGCCTCAAGCCCTTCGGCGCCGGACGCCGCGTTTGGGTGATCCCCGAAGTGGAGGCGCTTCACCCGGCGGCCGCCAACAAGCTGCTCAAGACTATCGAGGAGCCGCCGCGCCTCGTCCATTTCCTGCTCGTCACCGACCATTTGGAGCGCGTTCTGCCGACCATTGTCTCGCGCTGCCAGATGGTCGAGTTCAGGCCCCTCGGCGACGACGAGATCGCCGGCTACCTGGGCGATGTGCACGATCTCGTCGAGCCCGAGCGAAGCGCGCTGACGAGGCTTGCAGCTGGTTCTGTCGAGCGCGCCGAACGGCTGGCCGCCGATGCGCGAGGTCCGCGGCGGCGCGACGAGTACCTCGCCCAAGCCGCGCTCGCCACCGCCGCCGGGCCGGATGCGGCGAACGCCGCCGCCGGCTTCATCGCCGTCCTCGGGCGTCACAAGCTCGAGATCAAGGAGTCCGTGCAGGTGGAGCTGACGGGCCGCCTGGACGAGCTGGCTCGGCAGTTCGAGGAGAAGCGGGAGCTGAAGCGCCGGCAGGATGCGGCCGTGGCACGGGCCAGGCGCGAGGAGCTGCGCCTCGCGCGCCTCGCGGCCCAAGATGCCGTCGACGTGCTGTCGTCATGGGTGAGAGACCTCTGGGTAGTCTCGTGTGCCGCCGCCGATGTACTCTGTAACTGCGACCGCGAGCCCGATATCGTCGCCGCGGCCGTGGCCACGCCGGAGCACTACGCCCGGCTCCTCGCGGTCGTATCGCAGACCCGCAAGGATCTGACGCTGAACATCGATCAGAAGTTCGCGCTGCAGGCGTTGTTCGCGCGCTTCGAGGAGGTTGTCGAGAGTGCCTAGGATTGCCAGTGTGGTCTTCCGCGGTGGTGGCCGCCCGTACGAGTTCGAGGCAGGCGATCTCGACCTCGAGCCCGGGGATCGCGTCGTGGTCGACACGACGAGAGGGCAGGACTTCGGGCGCCTCGTCAAGGGTCCGGAAGAGGTGGCCGCGGAAGAACTTCCCGGCGGCATCAAGAAGATCATCCGCAGGGCAACGCCGGCGGATGACGAGGCCATCGAATCCCACCGTCAGATCGAGCAGGAAGCGAAGTGCGCCTGTCGCCGTCTCGTCGCCGAACTCGGCCTCGACATGAAGATCATCGAGGCGCGGGAGGCGTTCGACGGGGGTAAGTTGACGATCACGTTTTTCGCCGAGGAGCGCGTCGACTTTCGCGAGCTCGTGACGCGCCTCAGCGAGCGGATCAACCGGCGCATCGAGCTCAAACAGGTCAGCGCGAGGGACGAGGCGCGCATCATCGGCGGATTCGGGCCCTGTGGCCGCAGTCTGTGCTGCTCCACGTTCGCCGGCGATCAGGAGCCTGTCTCGATCCGCATGGCCAAGGACCAGAACCTGCCGCTCAACCCAACCAAGATCTCCGGCTGCTGCGGCCGTCTCATGTGCTGCCTCAAGTACGAGCACTCGATTTACGTGTCGTTCCGCAAGCGCGCGCCCAAGCGAGGCGCGGTTATCGCGACGCCTGGTGGGGAAGGAAGGGTCACGGATCTCCTCGCCCCGATAGAGAGCGTCATGGTCGACCACGGCGAGGGCCGCACGTCAACATATTCGCTGGCGGATCTCGAGGTGCCCGCCGCCGACAAGGAGTGATCATGATCATTGCGACTCACGCGGTACTCGACGTACCCGCGATTTCGTGTTCTCACTGCAAAATGGCCATCGAGCGGGCGGTCTCCCGCGTCGAGGGCGTACAGAACGTCGTCGTCGACGTCGGCGCGCGCAGCGTGGCGATCGACTATGACGCGGATCAGATCTCGCTCGATGCCCTCGAGGGTGCGATCGGCGACGAAGGCTACGAGGTGGCCGGTCGTCAGGTGAACCAGGGCTGAGGGAGAAGCAGGCGACCGCCGCTCCGACGTGTTTGGCAACGGCGACCCGGACTGGTACGATGTCGCCCCGTGCACGTGGGCCGTTAGCTTAGTTGGTAGAGCAGGGGACTCTTAATCCCAAGGTCGAAGGTTCGAATCCTTCACGGCCCACCACCGCCGAGGCTCTTCCAGGGTCCTCCGCCCGCACGGTCACCCATCGTGGTATATCCTCAGTGTTTGCTTGATCCGCCGCACGCCATACCAGGAGGACGCGCTGGACGCCATCAATTTCTTGGTCGATCTCTTCCTCCATGTCGACGTCCTGCTCACGGCGTGGGTCGAAGATTATGGCGTTTGGATCTACGCCGTGCTGTTTCTGATCATCTTCGTTGAGACGGGCGTGGTCATCATGCCCTTCCTGCCGGGCGATTCGCTGCTCTTCACGGCCGGAGCAATCGCCGCGGTGAGCAGCGGCGGGCTCAACGTCTGGATTGTGATCATCGTCTGCGTGGCGGCGGCGATCCTTGGTGATGCGACGAACTACACGATCGGTCGCAGGTATGGGAGAAGGATCCTCGACTCCGGGCGGTTCTCGCGGACGATGACACCGGAGCGACTGAAGCGAACGGAAGCGTTCTTCGCGAAGCACGGCGGCAAGACTATCTCCCTGGCCCGCTTCTTCCCGTTCATCAGGACGTTTGCCCCCTTCATCGCGGGGATCTCGCGCATGGATCGCGCGTACTTCACGTTCTACAACGTCATCGGCGCCGTGGTGTGGGTGGTGTTCTTCGTCGGCGCCGGGTACCTGTTCGGCAACATCCCGTTCATCGCACACAATCTCGAGTTCCTTGTGATGGGGATCATCGCGTTCTCTCTGGTGCCGGCCCTGTACCACGCGATCCGCAGCCGCCTGCGCCAGCCGGACCGGATCACCATTGACTGAGAGAGGCCGGATGCCCGTGTTGGCCGTGTCCCGGCCCTCTGATATCGTGCGCCGAATGCCATACAGGCCATCCAGAATGGTACTGCAGACATGACCAGCCTCAAGACTCGCTGGACAGACGGGTCGCGGCGTGGCTTCGCCCGCATCGGCGTCGTGCTCGCCGGCTGGGGCGTGACCGCCGACATGCTCACCATCTTCGGCCTCGTCCTGCATCTGCTCGCGGTCCCGCTGGTGGCATCGGGCCATTTCGGCTGGGCGGCCATCATCCTGATTGTGGCCGCCCTGTGCGACGGACTCGACGGCGCGGTCGCTCGTGCGGGCATCGGGACGACGAAGGCGGGGGCTTTCCTCGACTCGACGACCGATCGCATCTCCGAACTGCTCGTCTCCGGCGCTCTGGTGATCTTCCTCACCCGCGAGGAACGCTGGTACGAGGCGGTGGCGATGCTCGTCGCGCTGGGCGCTGCACAGATGGTGTCCTACACCCGGGCGCGGGCCGAGGCGCTCGGCACCGACTGCAAGGTCGGCTTCATGTCTCGTCCCGAGCGCGTCGTGGGGCTGCTCCTCGGATTCGTCCTGAGCGGCGTGTCGGTTGCGGGCGTGAACATGCTCACCTTCTTCATCTACCTCATCGCCGTTCTCACGTCCCTGACGGTGCTGCATCGCATCCTCTACGTGATGCACAGGTTGCGCGCCCTGGACTGAGCCCGGGCAGCCTCGGCTCGCGAGACGCCGTGATATACTCTCGCGCGTTATCGTATGCCCGACAGGAAGTGCTTCCGAGTCCCGCGGGCGCTGTGCAGCGAGGCGGTCGCGCACCGGCCGCAGGGAGTGGAGGTACATCAGTCTTGGGTAATCCAGTACGCGTCGCGATCATTGGCGTCGGCAACTGCGCCTCGTCGTTCGTGCAGGGCGTGGAGTTCTACAAGAACGCCAAGAAGTCGGATTTCGTGCCTGGGCTCATGCACCCTGTGGTCGGGGGCTACCACGTCCGCGACATCGAGTTCGTCGCTGCCATCGACGTGGACCGCAACAAGGTCGGCACCGATCTCAGCGAAGCCATCTTCACCAAGCCGAACAACACCGTGAAGTTCTGCGACGTGCCGCACAAGGACATCAAGGTCGTCCGCGGCATGACGCACGACGGCCTCGGCAAGTACCTCTCGAAGATCATCCAGAAAGCGCCTGGCCCGACGGCCGATATCGTCGGAATCCTCCGTGAGACGCAAGCCGACGTGGTGGTCAACTATCTGCCCGTCGGCAGCGAAGAAGCCACCAAGTGGTACACGGAGCAGATCCTCGCGGCGGGCTGCGCGATGGTCAACTGCATCCCTGTGTTCATTGCCCGTGAGCCGTACTGGCAGAAACGCTTCGTCGAGGCCGGCGTGCCGGTGATCGGTGATGACATCAAGAGCCAGGTCGGAGCCACGATCGTCCATCGCGTCCTCACTCGCCTCATGCGCGAGCGCGGCGTGCGCCTTGAGCGCACGAGCCAGCTCAACGTGGGCGGCAACACGGACTTCCTGAACATGCTCGAGCGCGAGCGGCTCGAATCCAAGAAGATCAGCAAGACGAACGCGGTGACGAGCCAGCTCGACTACGACATCGGCAACAAGAACGTCCACATCGGCCCGAGCGACTACGTGGAATGGCTGGACGACCGCAAGTGGGCGTACATCCGCTTGGAGGGTCGGACGTTCGGCGACGTGCCGCTCAATATCGAGCTCAAGCTGGAGGTCGTCGACTCGCCCAACTCAGCCGGCATCGTCATCGACGCCGTGCGCTGTGCCAAGATCGCCTTGGACCGCGGACTCGCCGGCTCACTCGAGGGACCGAGCAGCTACTTCATGAAGTCACCGCCCGTGCAGCACCCGGACGACCTCTGCCGGCGCATGACGGAGGACTTCATCAGCGGCGAAGGGCCTTCGGCCAACGCCGTCTGCAAAGGCTGACACACACTCGCGCGGCCGGCTTTCGCCGGTCGCGGGTAGCATGAATGACATGCGGCGAAAGATAGGTATCCTCACGCCGTACGACTGGACGCACCCGTCCGGCGTGAACAGGCAGGTGAGAGATCTCGCAGGTCGTCTGGCGGCCCGAGGTCATTGCGTGACCATTATCGCGCCGACCGCCGACCGCCGCCAGATCGGCGAGGCGCGACTGCGGGTGCAGGCCGTCCTCACGGGGGAGCGACAGACGGCCTTCCTGCCCGACGAGCCGTCTCCACGGTACTTCTTCGCCGGCGACACGTACCCGGTGCGGTACAGTCGCGAGATCAGGCTGATAGCCGCGCCGACCGACATGATGGCCAACATCGACGTTCTCCTCGAGGCCGAGGACTTCGACGTGCTGCACCTCATCGAGCCGTTCGTCCCCGGCCTCGGATGGACGACGCTGCGTCATGCCAGCTGCCCGCTCGTCGCGACATTCCACGCCAATCCGGAGCCGGTCACGCCTTTCTGGGCGACGCGCCCCCAGTTGCGGCGGCTGTTCGACTCGCTCGACGCCGCGATCGCATCGTCCAAAGCATCCCGCGACGCGGCGGCCGCAGTCTTCCCGGGCGCCTACCGAGTCATACCGCCCGGGGTGGATCTCGGCATGTTCCGGCCCGGAGACGGCAGCGAACCAGGCCCGCTCCGGCTGCTGTTCACCGGCGTCGATTCGCGACGTAAGGGGCTCTCCGTGCTGCTGCGGGCGCTGCGCTTTCTCGAGGATCGCGCTGCCGACGTGATGGTCGACATATGCGGCGCCGGCAGCCAGGAGCGGCGCTTCGCGCGGCTCGTTCCGCCGGTCTTCGCCGGGCGAGTGAGCTTCCACGGTCGTGTGCCGGAGGATGAGGTGGCTGGGCTGTATCGCCGCGCGCATGTGTTCTGCGCTCCGTCGCTCGGCCCTGAGACCGTCGGCATCGCTCTGCTCGAGGCCATGGCCAGCGGCGCAGCGGTCGTGGCGTCTGATCTCCCGGGCTACGACGAAGTGGTGGACGACGGCGTGAACGGCCTGCTCGTGCCGCCCCAGAAGCCGCGGTTGCTCGCCGCCTCGTTGCGGCGGTTGCTGGATGAGCCGGGCTTGCGTGATCGGCTGGCCCAGGCCGGTCTCGAGACAGTCCAGCGTTATGGGTGGGATCACGTTGCCGACCAGATCGAGAGTGTCTATGAAGAAGTGGCGGCGCGCAGGCGGAGGCCGCTGCCGCGCCGCCGCCGCCAGCAGCGCGAGATCTTCGCCGACTTCCACATCCACTCGCACCACAGCAGGGATTGCGTCATGCCGGTCGCCGACATTCTGGAGCGCGCCCGCGAGGTGGGGCTCGACGTCATCGCGATCACCGATCACGACAGTGCAGAGGGTGGCCTCGAGGCGCGAGAGATCGCCGACCGGTACGGTGTTCGGGTCATCGTCGGCGAAGAGGTCAAGACGAGCGAGGGGGAGGTCATCGGGCTCTTCCTCGAGAAGACCATTCCAGGGGGCATGACTTTCGCGCAGACGATCGCGGCGATAAGGGAGCAGGGCGGCATCGTCTACGTTCCGCATCCGTTCGACCGCCTTCACACGATACCCAGCCCTCGCGTGCTGCGTGCCAACGTCGCCGACATCGACGTATTCGAGGTCTTCAATTCGCGTCTCGCGTTCCCCGGATTCAACGAATTGGCGGAGCAGTTCGCGCAGCGATACCGCATCCCTGCCGCAGCAGGCAGCGACTCTCACGTGCTGCCCGGCATTGGTACGGCTCTCTGTGGCATGGACGATTTCGATGGGCCACATGACTTCGTGGCGGCACTCGCCGAGAGCCGTGTGGTCAGGCGACCGCGCAGCTTGATCTACCTGCAGTCGCTCAAGCTCATCCAGACGACCATGGCCGGGCCTCCCAGATACGAGTGACGATACGGCAGGTTCCCTGTGCAATGAGGCAGGTGACCATCGACTCCCGCCACGGTGCGAGGAATTCACCCCCGCCACGGCGAACACCAGTAGCGACCACTCGATCCGAGGTATGGCGTGTCGCAGCCGAACGAGATCTACGACAAGTATCTGACCAGGGCAATCTCCGAGATCAACGAGCTCACCGGCGAGATCTTGCGGTGTTCGCGCTGCCGTCACGCCCGCACCATGCCGGTGATCGGTTCAGGCCACCCGATGGCCGACATCTTCCTCCTGAAGTACCAAGCCAGACCGTCCGAGCTGCACGAGGGCGTGGCCTTCTTCGGCCGTGCCGGGGCGGCTCTCATGAAGAGCTGCCAACGCCTCAAGATCGATCCGCTGCAGCTTTACGGCACGAACGTGGTGAAGTGTGGGGATGTCCGCGGTGAGAAGCCTGAAGAGCGCTGCCTGGAACACTTGCGCAGAGAGCTTGCAACCGTCGGCCCAAAGCTTATAGTGGTTATGGGAGAAGAAACGGTTGCGGCCCTCAACAAGGCTGAGGTGCCGCTCGGAACGGTCCTCAACTACGTTCCCGGCGAGATCGTGGAGTTCACGCCGGGTACCCAGGTCCTGGTGACACCGGATATTGATGCGTCACTTGATGAACAGCGGCTTAAGGGTGAGTTCTGGCGGGCTTTCCGTCGATTGGGCGAGTGGTACGACGGCATTCCGCCGTATTGAGCTCGACCGGCGTCAGTCTCTGGCCGTCGCCGCCGGCGCTCTCCTCCTCCTGTGGGGGTACCTGAGCCGATTTCTGCCGTCGCTCCCCGACGGCGTCAACTCGTTCGTCTCCGCCGCCATCACGCTCACACTCATCGCGACTATTGTCTACGGACTGGCGTCTCTGGACAGGCTCGGTCACGGGCTGCTGCTGGTGGCGGCCGTGATCCTGCCCTTCGCCATGCTGATGGTGGCGTTCGGGGCGGTCCCCCTCGCCAACCTCACCAAGGTGGCCCTGGCGACGATCCTGGGCTTGTGGATCGCCCAGGGAATGCCGGCCAGGAGCTGGATCATCGTGTTCGCGGTCGCGGCGAGCCTGAGCGACATCATCAGCCTTGCCGTCGGACCAACGAGAATGATGCTCACCAACAGCCCGGAGATGATCGGCGGGCTGACAGTGGCGCTGACATGGTTCGGATCGCGGTGGAGCGATTCGCACACCGCCCTCGGCGTGAGCGACATCGTCTTCATCGCGCTCTTTCTGGGCGCCGCCCGGCGATTCCACCTTCGCGAGTTGCCGAGTGTGGCGGCCATGGTGGCATCCATCCTGGTCACGCTGCTGGCGGCGATGTGGTGGAAGGCGCTGCCGGCGCTCCCGATGCTCGCCCTCTACTTCATGGCGGTGAACGTCGATCTCTTCGTGGAGAAGGAAGCCACCGATATGACGGACGATGCCGTCCCCGAGCCGCGCCTGACTCTCCCGGAGGGGGCAGGCAGCAGTGAATCGTCCGGCTAGGCAGTCAGATCGGCGCGGGAGCAGTCTTCCTCGCGCGTGATCAGTCGGTCAGTCCTCCCGCACGAACAGTGCGACGGTCTCGATGTGGTGCGTCTGCGGGAACATGTCGATGGGCGCCACGCGCTGCAACCGATATCCCAGCTCCGCCAGCTCAGCACCGTTGCCCGCGAGCGTCGTGGGGTTGCAGGAGACGTAGACGAATCGGTCCGCGCCCAGTGCCGCCGCACGCTGCAGCGCTTTTCGCGCCATCCCGGCACGCGGCGGATCGACGATCACCACTGTAGGCCGTTCGGCACCCTCCTGACGTGCGGCGTCCAGCGCCGGGTGTGGAGGGAACTTGAGGAAAGGCCGGACGTCGCGGGCATAGAAGGCAGCGTTGGCGATCCCGTTGAGCTCCGCGTTCTGGCGCGCGGCGACGATTGCCTCCTCTTGAATCTCGACCGCGTGGACGTGGCCGGCCCGCCGGGCGAGCGGCAGGCTGAGCGACCCGATGCCGCAGTAGAGATCGATCGCCGGCCGGTCTTTCCGGGGAGCGGCGAAGTCCAGCGCCGTGTGGTAGAGCAGCTCGCACATGGAGCTGTTGGTCTGCAGGAAAGCAGTGGCCGGAACCCTCAGGTCGATGCCGGCCAGCCGCTCGCGCAGAGACGGCGGTCCGTACAGCATGAAAGGACCGTCGCCGACGGCGGCATCGGCTGGGCTGGCGTTGACCGTCACGCCCAAGGAGGAGCAGGCGGACGTCGCCAGCACGCGCTCGAGAAGTGCGCTCTCCTCGGGGAAGCGAGAGGCCACGAAGAGGTTGAGCAGCAGATCACCGCTGCTGAGTCCCTCGCGCACGACGAGATGTCTCAGCAGCCCGCCGCCGCCGTCTCGTGCATACGCCGGCAGACCCAACTGGCGGCAGGCGGTGATGACCGCCTCGCGGGCCTGCAGCATACGCTCGGAACCCAGAAGGCAGGCCGGGGTGTCGATGATCTCGTTCCAGCTGCCGCGCCGGTGCAAGCCCAGGACGACGGCGCCGTCCTCGTCCTGACCGAACGAAAACTCCATCTTGTTCCGGTAGCGCCACGGATGGTGCATGCCTCGCACCGGATCGAGGACATAGCCCTCCAAGTGGCCTATCCGCGACAACGATTCGACGACCTGGCGCTCCTTGAACTCGAGCTGCGCCTCGTAGGCCAGCGTCTGCCACTCGCAGCCGCCACACTCAGCGCTGTGGGGACAGACCGGGGCGATGCGGCGTGGGGAGGGGCCCACGATTTCGAGGAGGCGCGCCTCCGCGTAGCTCCGCTTGCGCCGGCTGATGCGTGCACGCACCGCATCGCCCGGCACGGCTCCACGCACGAAGACGACGAAGTCGTCGAGTCGCCCGACCCCCTGCCCGCCGTAGGCGAGGGTGTCGATCTTCAGGTCGACGATGTCTCCATTGCGCGGCGCCATCCTTTGAGTCTACCGATTAGCTCAGGCACCTGCGACTCACAGAGAGTCAGCACATTGTCCACCGATTCTCCGCACGGACATCTGCCGCCGGCGTTTCCCAGCTGGTACAGTGAAGCGGCCGGCGGCCTCGGCCGGAACAAGCGCGGCAAGGAGACCCCAGTGACGTCCTTCGATCTCGAGACGTATCGACAGCGTGCCGAGTCTTTCATCGGCGCTCTCGACCGCGAGTACTACGAGCATTTCTCAGGTCAGAAGCCCGTCTGCGACACCGCCGCTGTATACGACGGCTACCCGGAACTGTTCACGCGGGACGCGTTCGTCCGCCTCAACGAGCTGTACGAAGCGGCGCAGGACGACGAGAAGCGCCGACTCGCGTACCTGCTCGCCTTCACCGTGGACGGCTACATGGGCGAGCAGACCAAGCATCTCGCCGACGACATCGCAAACACAGAGGGCCAAGCTCAGATAGTGGTCGATGGCGAGACGATCGGCTTGCGACAGGCCGGCGTCGTGCAGGCCAACGAGTCCGACGCCGGCCGGCGCGAGCGGATACAGGCGGCTCGCCTGGAGGCTGTTTCCGGGCAGCTCAATCCACTGCTGGACCGGCTGTGGCACGAGTGCCACGATCTCGCGGCCGGACTTGGCTACCCCAACTACATGGAACTGTATTCCGAGGTCAAAGGAATCGACTACACGCGCTTGCGCGCCGAGCTCGAGGGCTTCCTTATCGATACAGCCGGGTTGTATGAGCGGGTCATGGATGCCCTTGCCCGGGAACGCCTTGGCGTGCCTCTGAGCAAGCTCCGCTACGCCGATCTACCGTACCTGTGGCGGGCGCCCGACTACGATTGCGTGTTCGCCGCCGACCGCCTCGTGCCCTCGCTGCGCTCCACGCTCGCCGGTCTCGGCATCGATCTCGATGTCCAGAGCAACGTTCACCTCGATACGGAGGTGCGAGAGCTCAAGACGCCGCGCGCCTTCTGCTCGCCTGTGCGCGTGCCGGAGGAGATCTATCTGGTCGTCCTTCCGCAGGGCGGACAGGACGACTTCGGGGCCCTGCTGCACGAGGCTGGGCACACGGAGCACTTCGCCCACGTGCGCCCCGGGCTCGCCTTCGAGTACAGGTATCTGGGTGACAACGCGGTCACCGAAGCCTTCGCCTTCCTCTTCGAGCATCTGGTGCTCAACCGGCGGTGGCTCGACCTCACTCTCGGGTTCTCCAGCGCGGACGAGTTCCTTCGCTTCGCCAACGTGAACGACCTGTACTTCATGCGCCGCTACGTCGCCAAGCTCGCCTATGAGACCGAACTCCACGCGCAGACAGGTTCGCTGGACGACATGGCCGATGCCTATTCCCGACGGCTGAGCAAGGCGCTGATGATCGAGGTGCCTCCAGAGAACTATCTGAACGACGTCGATGACGGGTTCTACTGCGCCAGCTACCTGCGCGCCTGGCTCTTCGAGGGCGCCTTGCGCATGATGCTCCAGGATCGGTACGGCATGGAATGGTTCCGGCAGCCGGAGGCCGCAGACTGGATCAAGGAGCTCTGGTCCGAGGGTCAGCACTTCCCGGCCGAACGGCTGCTGCTGAAGCATGGCGGGGGCCGTCTGGACGCCGACCCGCTCAAACATCACATCGAGCGAGCGCTGGGCCGTTAAGGATCCTGTTTCAGGTGCCCGAGAGGGAGCTCACGAGGACGCGGCGCCGTCGCGGGCCGTCGAACTCGGCGAAATACACTCCCTGCCACGTCCCCAGCTGCAAGCGGCCTCGCACCAGTGGAATCGTCACACTGCTGCCCATGAGGCTGGCTTTGACGTGAGCATCCGAGTTGCCCTCGGCGTGAGCAAAGGGCAACGTGGAAGGTACCATGCGGTCGAGCGTCATCTCGAGATCGGCTCGCACGGACGGATCGGCGTTCTCGTTGATCGTGATGCCGGCTGTCGTATGAGGAACATACGCGACAAGCGCGCCGTCCGCTATGCCCAGAGCTTTCGCCGCCTCGCTCAGACTGGCCGTGATGTCGACGAACACAACCCGGCGCTGCGTGTGCACCTCGAACGACTGCATTCCGTCCTCCTCACGGCTGCGGGGCCGGCGCTCACCGCATCAGCGGTGATGAGCGCCGCTCGACCTTGACTCTCGGCGATTATAGACTCGGCCAACGATGGAGGGGACGCTCGACACATTTGGCGTCGTGGAAATGCTGCAGATGCTCGGGCGCACCAAGCTCTCAGGCACCCTGCACATCGAGTGTCCCCACCGTCTGATCGACGTCCGGTTCGTCAAGGGGCGCATCGCCGCGACGCGTGATTCCACCCGTGTGGCCATGGGCTCGGTCATCGGCCGGCAGTTGGTCGAACGCAGTCTGGTCGAGGAAGCGGCGCTGACGCGCGCTCTGGCTGAGCAGGAGGTGCGGCCCAGACCGCTTGGCACGCTGCTGGTGGAGAGCGGGGCGGTGAGCGAAGGTGACCTGCGCGACGTTCTGTCGCGACAGATCGCCAACACCCTTGTCGCGGCCAGACTGGAGACCAACGGCGACTTCCTCTTCATGACCGACCACAGGCCGGAAGAACCCGATTTCATCACCGTGGACACGCACACCGTGCTGCTCGACATCTCAGCGCTCGGGGGCGAGTACTGCATCGCCGTCGAGCGCCTCGGCCGCAGCGATACCGTGCTCGTCCGCAACACCTATCAATCCGCGCCTCCGGTTCCGTCTCCGCTGCAGAGGGACGAAGCGCTTGTGCTCGCCCAAGTTGACGGGCGGCGGACCGTGCGCGACATCGTCGCCCTTTCCGGCGTCGAGGAGATCACGGTGATCAGTGTTCTCGGCCGGTTCGTGGATGCCGGAGTGCTGCTCGTCAAGGTTGGCCTCGACGTCGGCACGGAAACGGACGCTGTCCTCCGGGCCCACAGAGATACAGTCCTGGCTGAGGTCAGCAGGCTCTTCGTCGCCAAGGACGAAGACCGGGCCGAAGCCGCCTTCGGCGGCTAGCTGTCCGCCCGCTCGTTCCGTCAGTCGCCCTTGCACCGATGAGTCTGACCCTGACCTGACACTCCCTGCTGCTCCACCCTGTTCCCCTTCCGTCCCTTCGGCAACGCGTTATGCGGCCGCCCCTCAGTGGTACTGCCTCACACGGGAACACTGACGTATTCATGTGTCCGCACTGGCGCTGCTGCCGCCTGCGGAGAGGGTCAGGATGTGAGCAGGAAACACTCAGATCTGGGGCGAGGAGAAGTTTGAAGTATGAAGTGATCGTGGTAGCATATGACAGACCATCACTCATGTTTCCTGCGTTTCATAATGCAGATGTGCAAGGAGGAGCTCAATGGGCAAGGTAATCGGGATCGACCTCGGTACGACCAACAGCTGTATGGCCGTACTCGAGGGTGGCGAACCGACAGTCATTCCGAACAGTGAAGGCGGACGGACGACACCCTCGGTCGTCGCCTTCTCCAAGAGCGGGGAGCGCCTGGTCGGTACCGTGGCCCGTCGTCAGGCCGTCACCAACCCCGAGAACACGGTCTTCTCCATCAAGCGGTTCATGGGCCGCAAGTACGGAGACGTTTCCGAAGAGATGACGATCGTGCCGTACCACGTCAAGGCAGCCGGCAATGGTGACGCCGCGGTAGACGTGGCGGGCACGTCGTACACGCCGCCCGAGATCTCGGCCATGATCCTGCAGAAGCTCAAGCGGGACGCCGAAGAGTACCTGGGCGAGAAGATCAGCGAAGCCGTGATCACCGTGCCGGCCTACTTCAACGATTCGCAGCGTCAGGCCACGAAAGACGCCGGCAAGATCGCCGGCCTCGAGGTCAAGCGCATCATCAACGAGCCGACGGCAGCCGCACTCGCCTATGGGCTGGACAAGGAACACGACCAGACCATCCTCGTCTTCGACCTCGGCGGCGGCACGTTTGACGTGTCCATCCTTGATCTCGGCGAAGGCGTCTTCGAGGTGCGTTCGACGAACGGCGACACACATCTCGGCGGCGACAACTTCGACAAGGCGATCGTGGACTGGATGGTCTCCGAGTTCAAGGCCAGCCAGGCGATCGACCTCAGCAAGGACAAGATGGCCCTGCAGCGCCTCTACGAGGCCGCCGAGAAGGCCAAGATCGAGTTGTCGACGACGACGACGTCGACCGTCAATCTGCCGTTCATCACGGCCGACGAGAATGGTCCCAAGCACCTCGACCTGACGCTGTCGCGGGCCAAGTTCGACGAGCTGACGCACGCGCTGGTCGAGCGCGTCGTCGATCCCGTCAATCGCGCGCTGGCGGACGCCGGTCTCAAGGCCGCCGACATCGACCACGTCATTCTGGTCGGCGGCATGACGCGCATGCCTGCCGTGCAGGAGCGCGTCAAGCAGCTGATCGGCAAGGATCCGCACAAGGGCGTCAACCCCGACGAGGTCGTTGCCGTCGGCGCCGCGATTCAAGGCGGGGTGCTGGCCGGCGAGGTCAAGGACGTGCTGCTGCTCGACGTCACCCCGCTGAGCC
>CAZHMG010000030.1:0-26151 GCA_964533575.1 uncultured Thermoleophilia bacterium
TGCTCCCGGATCTCGCCGGCATAGAGGTCGTCCACGTACGCCTTGCCCGTCCGGATGAGATGCATTGCCCACTCGAAGAGCTGCTCGAAGTAGTCCGACGCATGGTAGAGGTGCTGGCCCCATTCGAACCCCAGCCAGCGCACATCGGCTTCGATCGCGTCGATGTACTTCTGCTCTTCCTTCAGTGGATTCGTGTCGTCGAAGCGCAGGTGGCAACGGCCGCCGAACTCTTGAGCGATGCCGAAGTTGAGGCAGATGGACTTGGCGTGCCCGATGTGGAGGTAGCCGTTCGGCTCGGGTGGGAACCGGGTTACGACCGCATCGGAGCGGCCCTCTCGGAGGTCGGCGGCGACGATCTCGCGGATGAAGTCACCGCGCTGCTCGACCGAGGATGACGTCTCGTTGTTCATGGGCCGAGGATAGCACAGCGGGGCGTCGCCCAAAGCCGGCGACGACCTGCCGTGACCAGCCTGCGGATGCGAGCCGACGAGCGCGAGCCGTGAACGTCTCGCCGCTCGAGAGCGTTGTCGGCGCCGCGCGCCGCGCTATTCGTGCGGCGCCGGGAAGCCGAAGCGGCAGCCGTCCGTGACCGTGACCTCGTCCTCCCACGGCACCCGGTACTCTCCGGCACACAGATCCTTCATGTAGGTGTAGGGGCAGTCGGTCGCCCCGCCGGCCTTGGCGACGTAGCCGCGATGGCCGAGCATCCACATGTTGTTCTCGACGATCCAGTCGCGGCGCGCCTCGTCGGCCCGCTTGGGCACGACCTCTCCCATGATCACCTCGTTGGGGTGACTCGTCGTCCCGTGCGCGATCGTCTCGCCCTCGAAGTCGCAGATGATGCCCTCGCCCATGGAGCGGTAGGTGCCGTCCGAGCCGCAGAGCGCGACCGAGGCCGTGTAGGCCTGGTTGGCGAAGGCCATGAAGGAGGCACTGCTGCGCCAGGTGGTGCGCAGCCCGGCGGTGTAGCCTGCAGTGCGCAGGATCACATTGGCCCCTTTGTAGGCCGCCTCGCGCCACATCTCCGGGAACATGCCGTCGTGACAGATGATGAGGGCGATCTTCGAGCCCGCGGGGCCGTCGCAGACCGGGATGCCGACATCGCCGGGCTCCCACGCCTCGAGCGCGCACCAAGGGTGCAGTTTGCGATAGTAGAGCACGATCTCACCCGAAGCGCTGATGATGATGCCCGTGTTGAACGGGTTGCCGTCCGGGTTCAGCTCCATGATCGAGAAGCAGCCCCAGACCCGCATCTCCCGGCAAACGTCCTTGAACGACGTCACTTCGAGCCCGTCAAGCGTGCACATCATGTCAAGATCGGTCGACATGCTGAGCCCGTGGATGGTGTACTCGGGGAAGACGATCAGGTCGAGATTGGGAGTGCCCCGCTTGACCTTGCGCACCAGCTCGACCACCTTGTGCGCCTCGTTCTGGACGTCCGCGCGCGAGGTGACGAGCGGCAGCTGCCACTGCACGAGGCCGATCACCATACCGTCGGCCGACTTGTTGAGGCCGTTCAATCCTGCACCCATGGAGTACCCTCCTTCCGAGGCCTTCCCTGGATGATGCCATAGCGGAACGGCAGACGGCATCAGTAGACCCTGATTCCCGGAAGACGCCGGTGGCTCTGGTACTATCCTGTCCATGCGAGCCGAGCTGATTGGGGAATACGAGGAGTTGAACCTCTCACCGATGCGTACGGCCGTCTGGGATACGGTGCGCATCGGCAGGACGCATCATCACGTCCCGGTGCTCCTCGAGACCGACGTCACCGACGCTCGTGCCGCCATAGCGAGGCACAAGCAGCAGGGCCAGGACATCTCCTTCACCGCTTGGGCGGTCCACTGCGTCGCCAAGGCCGCGAGCGAGCACAAGCGTATTCACGCAGTGCGGCACGGGCGGCGCAGGATCGTGCTGTTCGACGACGTCGACGTGAGCCTTGCGCTCTACCGGCGGCTGAACGGCAGCGAGCCCGGCGAGCGCATACCGATGCCGTACGTCCTGCGCCGCGCCAACGACAAGGACGTGGCGCAGATCAGTGGCGAGATCCGCACTGCCCAGTCGGTGCCCCTGGCGCCGGGGGAGCAGTGGCTCGACCCCGCCGGGAATGTCCCTCCGCCATGGCTGCTGCGGCTCGCCTACGCCCTGCCGCACCAGCTTCGCCAAGCCGTCTACTGGGATCGCATGCTGGCCGACCCGTGGCGCGTCAAGCAGACGATGGGCACCGTGATGGTGACGTCGGTGCCGGTGAGCAGCAAGGCCAGCCACGGCGGCTGGGCCATACCGATCGGCATCCACCCGCTGGTCGTCGCCGTTGGCGGCGTCACCCGCAGGCCGTGGGTGGTCGAGGACCGCGTGGAACCGCGTGACGCGCTCGCCCTCACGGTCCTCTTCGACCACGACGTCATCGACGGCGTGCCCGTCGCCCTCTTCCTGCGGCGTCTCGTCGAGCTGCTGGAGGGAGCCTGCGGGTTGTGACCCATCCGAGCTCTCCCGGCGAGCCGGTCCTCCGCCTTCAACAGTGGGGGGAGCAGGGCCCGCTCGCGTTGCTCGTTCACGGCTCGGTCGCGAACGGCGAGTCGACGTGGTCAGAGCAGCACCCGCTTGCCGACCGGCGACGGCTGCTCGTGGTCGACAGGCGCGGCTACTTCCCGAACCCGCAGATCGAACGCGAGGACTTCGAGGTCGATGCGCTGGACGTCGCCGGCCTCGTGGCCGAGCGCGGCCCTTTGCACCTCGTCGGGCATTCCTACGGCGGCATCGTCTGCCTGCTCGCGTCGGCGCTCGAGCCCTCGTACGTGCGCTCGCTTACCCTGATCGAACCGCCGGCCTTCGGCCACGCCCTTCACGACCCGGAGGTCGAGGCGTACTCCAACGAGTTGCAGCGCCTGTTCGACCAGGGGTCCACGGAGCCGGATGCGTTCCTGCGCGAGTTCCTGGACCTGGCCGGGTTCCGCTCTCGCCTCGAGGGGCCGCTGCCGGAACCCCTCCTGCAGCACGCGCGTCTGCTGCAGGCGACGCGGCATCCGCGGGAGGCGGTCGTGCCGCTCGAGATCCTGCGCCTGGCGCCGTTCCCGAAGATCGTCTTCTCCGGCGCCCACAGCCCGGCGTTCGAACGCGTCAGCGACGTCATCGCCGAGGGGATGGGCGCCGTGCGGGTCGTCATCTCCGGCCGCGGCCATGCCGTACAGCGCACGGGCCTTCGCTTCAACCGGGCAATCGAGCGGTTCTGGGGCATGGCGGAGGCCGGGAGTCGCCGGATCTGATCGGGACGCGGGGTGAGTTCGTTGCCACCGGTGGCGCGATGAGCGCCGGCACCAAGCCTCCCCAGTGCGCGACAGTTTATGTCTGGCGGCGCGGGCAATACCTCCGTACGAAACTCGAACACCATCCCCCAAGGGAGTTGCCATGATCGGTGCCATCATCCTCGGACTCATCGCAGGCGCGATCGCCCGGCTCCTGGTTCCCGGCGACGTCTTCGAGCGCATGGGCGGCCTCGTCTCCTGGATCCTCACTCTCGTCGTCGGCCTCGTCGGCGCCTGGATCGGCTGGTGGATCTTCACCGGGCTCCTTGGTATCGGCGACACCGACATGTTCGATCTCGGCGGCATCATCGGCGCGGTCATCGGCGCGGTCGTTCTGCTGCTCATCCTGACCGCGCTGTTCGGCGGTCGCCGTCGCAGGGCCTAGATCGTCGGGACGATCGGCGAAACGCCTGTAGCAGACGGCCCGTCGCGCCGTCAGGCCTGGTCGACGGGCCGAGTGCATAGAGCGCGCGCTACCCCCTCGAGCGCGCGCTCTATGCGCTCTTCAGGCTGGACGAGAGCGAGGCGCACATGGCCGTCCGCCCACGTCCCCCGGCCCTCTTCGGGACCTGCCGTGAAGCCGATCCCAGGAGAGACGGCGACGCCGCCCACGTCGACCAGATGCCGCGCGAAGGCCAGAGAGCCGAGGGGGCGGAAGGCGGGTGGGATCCGCGCCCACACGAACATGGTCCCGCGCGGGCGCGAGACGGGCCAGCCGCAGTCCCGCAGCCCGTTGCACAGCAGGTCCCGTCTCTGCTCGTACAGGGCGGCCATGCGCGCCGGCGTCTCGTCGCACTCCTCGAGCGCGCACATCCCCATCATCTGAACGGCCTTGCTGACACCGTAGTCAAGGTAGCTCTTGAGGCGGGCAAGGCCGTGCACGATATCCGCGTTTCCAGCGACAAAACCCAGTCGCCAGCCCGCCATGTTATGGCTCTTGCTGAGCGAGACCAGCTCGACGGCGACGTCGGCGGCGCCGCGGACCTCAAGGATGCTGGGCGGGCGGTATCCGTCGAAGGCCACGTCGCCGTAGGCGAAGTCATGAATGATGGCCAGATCGTGACGCCGGGCAAAGGCGACGAGACGAGCGAGGTCCGCCAGCTCGACGCAGCGCGTCGTCGGGTTCTGGGGAAACGAGAGGAGGATGACGCGGGGCTTGGTCTCGGCGGAGCGCCAGGAGCGCTCCACCTCGGCGACCAGGTCGAAATCCAGAGGGGCCGGCCCGAGGTCGTCCACCGGCCCGTCGCTCTCGTCCGCCCACATACGCACCGGCACCGTCCGGGCGCCGCTGAACTGCACGGCGTAGCGGTGGATCGGGTAGCACGGCTCCGGCACCAGGGCCGTGTCGCCCGGCCCGAGCAGCACCCAGGGCAGATGGGCGAGAGCATCGCTGGCTCCCCAGGTAACGAGCGTCTGGGTCGCGGCGTCCAGGGTCACGCCATACCGGCGTTCATACCACGCCGCCAGCGCCAGGCGGAGCTCCTGCAGGCCCGCTGATGTCGGGTAGCCATGCGTGCCCGGATCCCTGGCCTGCTCGACGAGGCGCTCGATCGCCGCGGCCGGTGCGGGCATATCGGGACTGCCGATGCCGAAATCGACGACGTCCACGCCGCGCCCGCGCGCCTGCGCACACCACTGGTCGATCTGGCTGAAGACGTAGAGCGGCAGCTTGTCGACGCGACGGAGACTCACCAACGAGTACTCAGTTCAGGTCAGCCGAATGGCAGCGGTACAGGACAGGTCTAGAGAAGCGTGGTGATTCCGACGATCTGGTACAGGACGATGGCTGCGTACATCGCCACGAAGAGGAGCGACACCTGCAGGCCGATGCGCCGGCGGCGCAGCATCCACATGCCGACTGAAGCGGCAAAGACCATGCTCAGCTTCGCGACTGCGGCCGCCGTAGGTCCCGCCTCGAAGAAGTACGCCATGAAGGGATTCACCTCTATCGCGCCGAGGCTCAGAGCGAGGTTGGTCAGCATGAGATCGACGAAGCTCAGGAGGTTGCCGAGGATGAGAAGGGCGGCGAGCACCGCAGGATGGTCGCGCAGGTACACAAGATTGGACTCGACTGCGCGCCCGGCCCACGAGCGCCTCGTGCCACGCCGGTCGAAGCCGGAACGGCGGTTCCAGAACACGAACCGTTTCGCCTTCCGGCGGTCTCGTCCTCGCAGCCGCAGATGAGCTGCCGACTCCATCGAGCTCGTCTCCATTTCAGTCAACCAGCCGCTGATTGATGGAGCATACCCGGTCGACATAGGAGGAACCACTGCAGAGCCTCCCGGGACGTCAATACGCAGATGATTCCGATGTCAGATCTGGCGACGCCACGGCTCTGCACCAGATTGACCATCCTCTGCTCGTCCGCGCTTGGCCTACACTCCGGCCGGCCGCCCCCAGAGCGAGCGGACACTCGCTCTAATCGAGGCGGTGGTCGCGCGCTCGAGCGGGGCCCCGTCCCCCGTGGGCGGCTCGGGCTGTGCTTGCCCCTGCTCCACGTGTTCCAGCACTCGCTGGGTGAGGAACCGCGAGCGCTGTGAGTAGCCGTGCGTATCGGCCTTGCCCCAAGGCTGCGTGTAGTAGCGCAGCGGATGCGTGATGTAGAGCTGATCGCGCGCCCGTGTGCACGCGACGTAGAAGAGACGTCGCTCCTCCTCGATCTCCTCGGCGCTGCCCGTCGCCATGTCTGACGGAATGTTGCCGTCGGCCGCGTGAATGACGAAGACGACGTCGAACTCGAGCCCCTTGGCAGAGTGCATCGTCGAGAGGATGAGGTAGTCCTCGTCAAGCAGCGGCGGGCCGGCCAAGTCCTGCGTGTAGGCCGGCGGGTCGAGCACGAGGTCGGCAAGGAACTGCGAGCGGCTCTGGGCGCGGGACGCGAGCGCCTCGAGTTGCTCGAGATCGCGCAGGCGCGCCTGCGGATTGTCGTAGCGCCGCTCGAGGAGCGGCGCGTAGACGCTGCGCACGGCGTGCACCTGGGACGGCACGTCGCCGGAGCCCGCGCCGGCGAGCGTCGCGAACAGCTCGACGACGGCCGGCCAGACAGCGCGTGCGGGCTCCGGCACGCGGGCGTCCGCCCATGCGCCGAAGTCCCCGGCAGACGCGGCGAGCGCATCCATCAGCGCCGCGGCCGTCTTCGGTCCGATGCCGGGCACAAGCCCCAGCACGCGCAGGCCGGCCATCGTGTCGCGGCGGTTCTCCGCGAAGCGCAGGAACGACACAAGGTCCTTGACGTGCGCCATCTCGACGAAGCGCAGCCCGCCGTACTTGTGAAAGGGGAGGGTGCGGCGCGACAGCTCCAGTTCCAGAGCCATGGAGTGATGCTGGGCACGAAACAGCACAGCTTGGCGCTTGAGCTCCGTGCCCTGCTCGCGATGCTCGAGAATGCGCTCGCAGAGCCACTGCGTCTGCTCGTCCTCGTCGCGACAGGTCACGAGCGCGGGACGCCCTCCGTCCGCCCGCTGCGTCCACAACTCCTTGTCGCGACGCTCGGCAGCCTCGGCGATGATGGCGTTGGTCGCCGCCAGGATGGGGGCCGTAGAGCGGTAGTTGCGCGTCAGCGTGCGCACTTCGGCCTGAGGGAAGCGCTGCTCGAAATCGAGGATGTTGCGCACGGTCGCGGCGCGGAAGGCGTAGATGGCCTGCGCGTCGTCGCCGACGCAGGTCACGCCGCTGCCGTCCGGCCGCAGCAGCGAGACGACGTCGGCCTGCAGCGCATTGGTGTCTTGGAACTCGTCGACCAGCACGTGGTCGAAGCGCTCGCGTACGCGGGCGCCGCCCGCCGGATCCGCCAGGAGACCGCGCCAGAACAGCAGCAGGTCGTCGTAGTCGAGCACCTGCTGCTCCTCCTTCGTGTCGGTGTATCGGGCGAAGAGCTGTGCCAGCCCCTCTTCGGCCGGCAGGCACCACGGGAAGGCGCTATGGAGAACGTCTTTCAGGGGCAGCTGCGCATTGACGCAACGCGAGTACACGTCCATGCAGGTGGACTTCTGCGGGAAGCGGGAGACGCCCCGGCCGAGACCGAGAGCCGTGCGGGCGACGTGCATCAGGTCTTCGGCGTCGCCCCTGTCGAGGATGGTGAAGTCCGGCTCCATCCCGATGTCGCGCGCGTGGATGCGCAGAAGGCGCGCGGCCATGGCGTGAAACGTGCCGCCCCAGACTCGATCAGAGGCGCCGGCGGAGCCGCGGCCCCGAGCGGCCATGGTCGCCTCGACACGTCGCAACATCTCCGCGGCGGCGCGTCGCGTGAACGTGAGCAGCAGGATGCGGCGAGGGTCGGCTCCACGCTCAATCAGATGGGCGACGCGATGCACCAGCGTCGCCGTCTTGCCGGTCCCGGCCCCCGCGACGATGAGCAAGGCCCCGTCGCCGTGCTGCACGGCGGCGAGTTGCTCGGGGTTGAGCTCGTCGAGCATGAAGACTCCTCGGCTGCAGAGTCTGGAGCCTAGCAGAGCCGGCGGACGGATGCGAACATGCGTTCGTCGCACCGGGTATTGCGTCCGTGTATACACTCGTAGTATAGTCGCTCCCATGAGCGTCAGCTACGCACTGTTGGGCCTCCTGGAACATGAGCCGAGTCACGGCTACGATCTCAAGCGGCAGTACGACGGGTACTTCGGTCAGGACAAGCCTCTGCCCTTCGGTCAGGTCTACAGCACGCTGTCCCGGCTGGTCCGGGATGGCCGGGCGGCAGCCAGGGGCAATGCGCCCGGCGAGGGCCCGGAACGCAAGCTCTACGCAATCACGGGCGACGGCGAGACCGCACTGTCCGCCTGGCTCGCCACCCCCGAGCCGCCGGAACCCCATCTGCAGACTGTCCTCGCCGTGAAGGTCATCCTCGCACTGCTGTCCGGACGCCCGGCCGAGGACTACCTCGATGCCCAGCGTCACGCTCACCTCCAGCGCATGCGCGAGCTCACGGCCCTGCGCCGCAGCGCCCCTCTCGTGGAGGCGCTTCTCGCCGATCACGCGATCTTCCATCTCGAAGCCGACATGCGGTGGATCGAACTGACGACCGCCCGGCTCGACCAGCTCGCCAAGGAGTTGCGCCAATGAATGCCCTGCCTGCCTTGGTCGCCGAGCCCGTGACCCTCGCCGAAGTGATCACGTGCCGCGACCTGCACAAGTCCTTCGGCCAGACGCCCGCCCTGCGGGGCGCGAGCTTCCGCGCCGAGCAAGGCGAGATCGTCGCGATCATGGGTCCCAGCGGCTCAGGCAAGTCGACGCTCCTGCACTGCCTCGCCGGCATCCTCGTCCCCGACAGCGGCGAGGTACATTTCGCCGGCGAGCGCATCGATCGTCTGGGTGAAGCCCGGCGCAGTGAGCTGCGCCGGCAACAGTTCGGCTTCGTCTTCCAGTTCGGGCAGCTCGTCCCCGAGCTGACCGCCGAAGAGAACGTCGCCCTGCCGCTGCTCCTCGCGGGCTGGCGGCGGCCGCAGGCCTTCGCCGCCGCCCGACGCTGGTTCGAGCCGCTGGGGCTCGACGGGCTGGAGGGCCGCCGGTCCGGTGAACTCTCCGGCGGCCAGTCGCAGCGTGTCGCGCTGGCGCGCGGGCTCGTGGCTGAGCCGCGGGTGCTGTACGCCGACGAGCCAACGGGTTCGCTCGATTCGCTGGCGGGTGAGCAAGTGATGGATCTTCTCGTGGATGCCGCCCGCCGGCAGGGCACCTCCGTGATCATCGTCACGCACGAGCCGAGGGTCGCTGCCTGCGCCGACCGAGAGGTCATCGTTCGGGACGGAAGGGTGGCCGATCCGCTGCTGGGGACGCCGTCGTGATCTCCCTTGGACTGCGCCTCTCGCTTAAGGGCGGGCGTGAGGCCGGCGCGCGGCTGGCGTTCACCGCCGTCGGCGTCGCCCTGGGCGTCGCCCTGCTGTTGTTCACCCTCAGCGGCTTCAATGCCCTCGATGCGCGGGACGCTCGCGAAGGATGGCTGCTCACGAGCGGCCAGAACCGCATCCCGAGCGTCGATGAGACGGCGTCCGACGACCTGTGGTGGCGGCTGCAGTACGACGCGTATGGCGACGATATCCTCGTCCGCGTCGACCTCGCTGCGACGGGGCCAAGCTCGCCCGTGCCTCCGGGTCTGACCCATCTGCCGAAGGCGGGCGAGTACGTCGTCTCCCCGGCGCTCGCCCGCCTGCTGGCCGAGACTCCGGAAGACGTGCTCGCCGATCGCTTCCCCGGCCGGCAGGCCGGGGTCATCGGCGAGCCCGGCCTGACGTCGCCCGACGCGCTCGTGGCCGTCGTCGGGCAGACCCCGGAAGAGCTCGGCGCTCTCCCCGGCGCGATCAAGGTGCGCAGCATCGAGGCGGCGCCGAAGGAGCACGACTATTCGCAGTTCTTCCAGATCGTGCTCGGCCTGGGCGCCGTCGGGCTGCTTGTGCCCGTCCTGGTCTTCGTCGCCACATCCACTCGGCTCGCCGCGGCCCGGCGCGAGGAACGCTTCGCCGCCCTGCGCCTTGTCGGCGCCACCCCGCTTCAGGTGAATGTGATCGCCTCGGTCGAGTCTGGTCTGGCTGCCGTGGCCGGCATGATCGTGGGGTTCGCGGGCTTCTTCACGTTCCGCCCGCCCGTGGCACGCATCCCGTTCACCGGCGACCCCTTCTTCACGAACGATCTGACTCTCGGCTGGCCCGTCATCATCGGCGTCGTCATCGGCGTTCCTCTGGCTGCGATCGCCGCCAGCCTGCTGACCCTGCGGCGCGTGCAGATCTCCCCGCTGGGCGTCATGCGCCGCACGACGCCGAGGCCTCCGCGACCCTGGCGCCTCCTGCCCGTCGCGCTCGGCTTGGCAGCCCTCGGCGGCATACGGCTGCTGCCAGACGGCGAATCGGGCATGTGGCTGATCCTCGGCGCCTTCGTCGTCATCATCGTAGGCATCATGATCGCGGGACCCTGGATCACCCTCATCGGTGCGCGACTGCTCGCGAGACATGCCCGGAGCGACGCGACGCTCATCGCCGGTCGCCGGCTGACCGACGATCCCGGCCGCGCGTTCCGCGCCATCAGTGGTCTCGTCCTGGCCGTCTTCGTCGGTACCGTGTTCATCGGCGTCATCGGCACCGCGATCGGGCGAACAGGCGGTTTCGGCACGATGACGCTGCCGTCCGCATCGCTCAGCCAATTGGTGCACGAAGAGGCGCGACCGGCCCCTGCCGAGGTACGAGAGATCCTGACGCAACTGCGCCGCGTCGAGGGCGTGCGGCTCGTGCTGCCCATCCGTGACGCCGGTCTTCCCGACCGGGATGGCACGCCGGCGGGTCTCGTGGCCGTGGCTGACTGGGAGAAGCTCGGCGTCTACGGCGCCCCGACATACAAGGCCGGGCTCTCCCGCAGCCAGGCAGTACTGCAGATCCCAACGAACACGCTGCTCCTCGGGCAGATCGAGACCGGACAGACGTGGAAGGCGACGGCCGCTCCAGCCGACGGTCTGGACGAGCAGCCCCTGCAAGCGCTGCTCGTCGTCACCGACGGCCGGACGGGCAGTCTGGAGCGAGCCCGGACCGCCCTCCAGCTTCGCCTCCCCGGCCAGGATCCCGCGGTCTCTGCCATTCAGATCAGCGCCGGCGGACGCCAGCTGGTCACCATCATGGAGCGCATGGTGGATGTGGGCATCATCCTCAGCCTCGGCATCGCCGGCTGCAGCCTGGCCGTCTCGGTCGCGGGAGGCCTCATCGAGCGCAAGCGCCCGTTCGGCCTCCTGCGCCTCACCGGCATGCCCCTTCCTCGCCTGCGACAGGTCGTGTTGATCGAAGCGGCCATCCCCCTCCTTCTGGCGACGCTCGTCTCGGCCGTCACCGGCCTGCTCGCGGCCGATTTCATCCTCCGTGCCACACCGAACGGGTTCGGGCTCAGCGCCCCCTCGCTCACGTACTACCTGCTCGTGGGCGGAGGAACGGTCGCAGCGCTGGCCATCGTGGCCACGACGCTGCCGCTGCTCGGGCGCGTCACGGAACCGCAGTCCGTTCGCATGGAATAGAGAGAGTGAGCACGACCGGAGCCGCGCTGCTCTATGGTTCGGCTGGATGTGAGGAATGGGGCGGGAGGCCTCAGGCCTCCCGCCCCATTCCTCGTGTCGCTGGTCACACCCGCAGAGCAGGGGGCGATGAGACTACTGCCCACCCGACATACGGTTGACGACCCAGTCGCCGATGTCATTCGTGCGACCCCAGTCGACCGAAACTTCGGACGCACCCCAGAAGCCGCCGCCGCCGTAGAACTCCCCCTGCAACTCGCCGTCATCCTGGAACTCCAGCAGTGCCGCGGGCTCAGGGAGATGGATGCACTCGAAGTACCCTTCGCCGTCCGTCGTCACCCAGCGGTCCCGGAAGAAGGGGCGCGAAAGCTCTGGCGAGGCGTCGCTCACGTACACGCCGATGGCGGCGTCACGCACAGGCTCACCGTTCTGGTCCACGAGACGACCCCTGATGTTGGGGAAGCCCGTCGGCTGCAGGGCTCCGTCAAGCACCTTCACGCCGTTCGGGAATTCGGAGGAACCGTCCTGGATGATCAGATCGCCGAACTCGGGGGCGATTCCGTCTTCGTCAAAGGCCCAGACGAAGAACGGATAGGCCTTGAAGCCCGGGATGCTGTAGAAGCCGTTTGCGTCCGTGAAGTCCTCCCCCAGCGGAACGTCAGGGTACTGAACGAAGGAGTTGATGCGGACCATTCCCTGGAAGGATGCCGCGATGCGAACGCCTTCAAGCCCCTCCCAGAGACTGGGGTCAACAGGATTGCCCTCGCCGTCCCAGCGCGAACGCGCATCCCATATATGGCCCTCGATCCGATACGACGGGTCGAGCTTCACGCTGACACCGGTGGTCGCCCTGCCGTACTTCGTGACGACCTCGTCGCCCCACTCGGGGACCGGAGCATTCGGGTACGCCTCCATCGCCCAGCGTGCCCTGTCGGCAGGGACGAAGAAGACGCGGAATGTCCCCGCCCGGGGAAGGGTCACCGTGTAGGACCCGCCCTTGCTGGTCTTGCCAACCGCAATCGGCTCCCAGTCGTGGTCGCTGCCCGGCGTTCCCGGCCCCCATGGATACACCTTCTCCATGACGAAGACACTTACTCCCGCCACGCCCTTACCGGTCGCCGCATCCAGTACGGTCCCCTTGACGCTTGCGCGCAAGTCGCGCGCTTGCGCGGGGACCGCCAAGACCGCGGCGAGGATGAGGAGCACTAGGACGAGAGGTACAGCCAGCCGGCCGCAGCGCCGTCTTCCACTCGAGACACGCATGATCGACCGCCCCCTTTCGCTGCTCGTGCGGCCGATTCGGTCGCAGGTTCACCTGCGACTTCATCCTACGTCCGTGCCGGCAAGCGAGTCACCGTTTACCGCAGGGCGTTGTCAACTTTGGTAACGGGCGCTTAGGACTCCACGCAACAAGGGGGCGGGCAAAACAGCTCCGATCACGTCGCCGCAGCGGCTCTTGGCGACGTCGGCCTCGTGCACGCGAGGGACGGCCTGGACAATCAGCCTTTCTCCGCACTGAGAACGCGCAGCGCCCGCAAGGTGATCCAGCGGCTCGGCTCGCCTTTGGCCTCGATCGCGACGAGGGTGCGGTCGTTGAAGGTGCTCTCGAGCTTCCAGCGGCCGTCTGCGCCACGCTTCTTGGTCACCAGCCCCACCGCCTCGTCCATGCGTTCGTCGCGCACCCCCAACTTTGTCAGGATGGCGAGGATCTCGAGAACATCCGTCTGGTACATGAGCGGGAAGCCGAAGCGCTTCCACCCCGGCTTCGAGACCCTGGCCAGGTCATGGCTGCGCTTGAAGATGTGATGGCGGAGGAGGAACTCCGTCCCCTCCGCCAGCGTCCGATCTTTGCTGCTGCTTTAGCGCTGCCCCAATCCGCGCAACAGCCTCAGCCATTGGTTCGTGCTCCCAGACGCGCAGAACGGTCCAGCCCTCGGATGCGAGTGCATCATTCACCCGATGATCGCGTTCTCTCGTTCTCGCCAGCTTCAGCCCCCAGTAGCCACGATTCACATTGGGGATGTTCCCGTGCACGGGGCACGAGTGCCAGAAGCAACCGTCAACGAAGACAGCCACGCGGAGGCGCAGGAACACTAAATCGGGTCGCACTGTGCCGAGGCTTGTGCGTACAGGAGGGTTCTTGCGATATCGGGCTCCCCGCCGAAACAACTCATGCCGCAGCGTTACTTCTGGGCGTGAGTCTGTCTTGCGGTTTGCACGCATGACGCGGGACACTGCCTCACTGCCCGGAATCGGATAACTTGGATCGTGCCGCTGCAAAGCCGCGCCCCTCGTTTCTTCCATCCCCACCTGATGTTAACCTAGGCCGAACTATGAACGCACTCCCGACAAGACGGCGGTTCAGCTAGTGCCCGATCCCGTTCCGGTCATCAGCCTCTTCTCAGGCGCTGGCTGCCTCGATTTCGCAGTGGAACGCTGCACTGAGCGGTCCAACAGTGATGACCTCGCTTATCCAACCCCATTCAAGGTGGCCGTCGCAACGGATTACGATGCTCGCGCCCTCGAGTCATTGAGAGCCAATTTCCCCAACGTCCCGACAATCTGCTGCGACATTCGACAGCTATCCACCCAGGAGTTGATGAGGAAGGCGGGCTTAAGCAAGGGAGAGGCCGCCGTTGTTGTTGGTGGGCCACCTTGCACTCCATTCTCAAAATCGGGCTTCTGGCTTGAAGAGAAGCGCAATAGCTCGGACCCGAATGCCTCACTGCTGGATGAATACGCCCGAGTCGTCCATGAAGCAAGGCCGAAGGCTTTTGTCCTTGAGAACGTCCAAGGCCTCACGTATGGAACACACAAGGATCAGCTTCAGCGAGTGCTGACTCAGTTGACGGCTGCAGGCTACAAGCCGCAGTACAAGGTGCTCATGGCCGCAGACTTCGGCGATCCTCAACTACGTCGCAGGGTGTTCATAGTCGGAAGGAGGGACGGTCTCGACTTCCGGTTTCCCGAACCGACGCATTCAGGATGGAGTGAGCACACGCGCTTCATAGACCCAACAAAGACACCCTACGCCACTGCAGGAGAGGCCATCGGGTCTCTACCTAAGGAATCGCCGGGAGAGGGCGAGATCGCAGAAGGCACATTCGCCGATCTCTTGGCGGAAGTGCCACCCGGACAGAATTACCTATGGCATACGGAGCGCTACGGCGGTCGAAACGTCTTCAGATGGAGAAGCCGTTACTGGACCTTCCTCTTGCGTCTTGATCCTGAACGTCCATCAACTACGCTGCAAGCACAACCGGGTCCCTGGGTTGGGCCTTTCCATTGGGAGAACGTTGCAAACGCTGCCGGATTGCCGAGGGCTCGCCGCTTGAGGACTTCGGAGCTGCTCGCCCTGATGTCGCTGCCACCCGACTTCGTCGTGATCGGGGACAAGAACGCGATTCGTCGTCAACTAGGCAACGCAGTCCCACTGAAGCTTGGTCGGGCCGTCCTATCGGCACTCGCCGAGCAGCTGGGCCTGGTAGATCAACCGTTCGCGAGCGGGGCCGCGCAGGCGGCTGGAAGCGTGAAGTACTGCGCCTTTCCCGCCTAATGGGTCTGCACATGAACAAGGAGCGAGCGCGGAAGCAACTTGAGCAAGCATTATCGATCGCGCGCTCGGATGCAGAACTACCGTCAGTGTGGAGAGAGCGGACCGAGCATGTCGCTCGCTTTGAACAACGGACCTGCCTCGTTGTGCTCGGCACGGCTCTCCTCGCAAAGGCCACCAACGACCAAGTTAGCGTCCTCACGCTGAAGGCACGCGCAGGCAACAGAGCATACTCGGCGAGAGGCCTTGCCCATGATGTGCTCGTGCCGGCGGCGGTTGACCACCACTTCGACCTTCGCACCACCGGCCGAGAGCCCTTGAACAATCAACCCTTCTTTCACTCTGATCGAGTGGACGCCATGCCGCGCGTCAAGCATCCAGAAGAAATTGACTGCTTGGTTGAGTACCTCGAGGAAGTCGACTACCTGCGCGAAGACGAGGCAGTGGAGGCGCTGGCTGCATTTCTGCGGCAAAGACTTGGTGCCGCAAGCACTTCAACATCTACTGATCTTGGTCAGACAAGCGCGGATCTGACCAGGCTGACCGCTGCCTCCATTCAGTTTCTGCACGGGAAGGCCGAAAGCGGCAAACGAGCGCAGGCTTTGGTCGCGGCTGCGTTTGACGTCGTGTTCGATGACGTTCGGACGACCAGGGTCTTCGATCCGTCCCGCCGTCTTCCGGGAGATGTGCAGGCCTTCCACAAACTGGAGCCAGTCATCACCGTTGAAGTCCGAGCGAAGCCCGTCACGTTCTCAGACTTCGTTCACTTCATGCGTTCAGCTGCAGTTGCTGGGTTTCCGCATGCAATGATCGCGGGCTTCCAATCTATCGACCCCGCCGTTAGAGGAGCGTCGAAGAAGGCGTGGGACGAAATGGGCGTGTACGTCAGTGTCTATGATTCATATTCGGACCTGCTGCTCGACGCGCTCACGTGGAGTCGACGCCCTCTAAACCAGTGCCTTGCCGATTTCCCGAAGTGTGTGGTGAGTCGCCTAGTTCAACTTGAGGTTGAACCATCGTCGCTTGCGCTTTGGGGCGAATTGGCTAGCCAAGGGAATTCGACGCTACTGCAAAGGCAAGAACGTCACGACGATCCCCAGACGTTTCAGTCAGCGCCCTGAGCAGAGTAGCGACGCAAGACTGCGCTGCCTACATAAGGGACGCGCGATCTCCTAGCCGTCAGGAACTCAAGAGCGCTTCGAGTTCCGACGGCGACGAGACGGGCTGCTCGCACGTGAACTGACGGCAGAGGTACGCAGTCGCTCTGCCGTCGATGGCTTGCCTGCCCTCCAGAAGGGCGATCTCGGCGTCCCCATCACCCGGCCCCGTCGCGACGACCAGATTTGGCCGGAAGCGGGCCCGGGCCACGGCGAGCAACGGCCCGGGATCGGGTCCGACGATGGCCAGCCCCTGCGGCGGGCCGAGCATGAAGTCGAGGGCGGCGAGCCAGTGGGCGAAGCCGAACGGCGCCCGGGCCATGAGCGGCTGCACGGGCGCGAGCGCCGCCTCGGCGGCGTCGGCGTACCGGCCTTCCCCCGTGTACTCTGCGAGCCGGAGCAGCAAGCCGGCCGCCATGGCGCCGCCGGAAGGGGTGGCCCCGTCCTGGATCCCCTTCGGCCGCAGCAGCAGCGCTTCATGATCGTCGCTCGTGTCGAAGAAGCCTCCGGCCGGGTCCACGAAGTGCTCCAGAATGGCGTCGCCGAGCTCCCGCGCGGCGCGGAACCAGCGGGGATCGAAGGTCGAGTGGTAGAGCTCGAGCAGGCCGTCCGCGTAGTGGGCGTGGTCCTCGAGGTAGCCGTTGAGCTTGGCCCGCCCGCCCTTCCATGTGCGCAGCATGCGTCCCTCGCGCGTGCTCATCTGCGACAGGACGAACTCGGCGTTCTGCTCGGCGACGGATACGTAGTCGTCGCGGCCCAGCACCCGGCCGGCTTTGGCAAACGCCGCGAGCATGAGCCCGTTCCAGCTCGCGAGCACTTTGTCGTCCAGGCCGGGTTTCACGCGCTGCTCGCGCTGGTCGAAGAGCGCTGCGCGCAGGTTCTCGATCCGGATCTCCGCCTCCGGGGCCGACATGCCGTGGCGCTCCGCGACCTCCGCGAGGTCCTGAGCGACGTGCAGGATCGACTTGCCCTCGAAGTTGCCATCTTCCGTCACTCCGAACGCGGCCATGAACAGCGCGCTGTCGCCCGCCGGATCGGCGCAGGAGTGCTCGGCGGCTTCCTGGATCTCATCCGGCGTCCAGACGAAGAAGGCTCCCTCGACTCCCTCCGAGTCGGCATCCTGCGCCGAGTAGAATCCGCCGCTCCCGTCACGCATCTCGCGGATCACGTAGTCGAGCGTCTCGGTCACGATGCGGCGGTAGGACTTATCGCCCGTCACCTGCCACGCGTGCAGGTACAGCCTGGCGAGCTGGGCATTGTCATAGAGCATCTTCTCGAAGTGCGGGACGAGCCAGACGGCATCCGTCGCGTACCGGTGGAAGCCGCCGCCAAGCTGGTCGTGAATGCCGCCGCGTGCCATCGCGTCGAGGGTCTTCGTGACCATAGCGAGCAGCCGCTCGTCGCCTGTGCTCAGATATCGTTTGAGAACAAACTCGACAACCGCCGGTTGCGGGAACTTGGGTGCTCCGCCCCAGCCGCCGTTGGCGCCGTCGTACGTCTGGAACAGGTTGCCCATTGCGGCGGCGATCGCGCCGCTGCCGCCGCCGGGATGGCCCTGACCGGTGGCCGCGTTCTCTTCTTTCAGCGCGGCCGTCAGGGCGCTCCCTGCCTCCATGATCTTGCCGCGCTCGGTCTCCCACAGTTCGGCGATGCGGTTCAGCACATCCTGGAAGGATGGCATGCCGTACCGCGGGCGGTCGGGGAAGTACGTGCCGCCGTAGAAGGGCACGCCGTCCGGCGTCAGAAAGACGCTCATCGGCCAGCCGCCGTGCTGCGTGAGCGTCTGCACGGCGTCCATGTAGATGGCATCGACGTCCGGCCGCTCCTCGCGATCGACCTTCACCGATACGAAGAGCCGATTCATCAGAGCCGCGGTCGTTTCGTCCTCAAAGCTCTCGCGCTCCATCACGTGGCACCAGTGGCATGCGGAGTAGCCGACGCTGAGGAAGACAGGCTTGTCCTCGGCGCGCGCCTTTTCGAAGGCCTCAGGTCCCCACGGGAACCAGTCGACTGGGTTCTCCGCATGCTGCAGCAGATAGGGGCTGGTCTCGCTGATGAGCCGGTTCGACACGAGGACACCTCTGCGGTTGAGAGTGACGGCCGCGGCCTTGGCGTAGAATCCCGGGAAGCCTCTTCTGTTACCCACCACAGGACGCGGTCACGCATGCGACTGATCCCCCAGACCATCACGGAGAGCACGCGGAGCGGCGGCGAGCGGTTCGTCTTCGACGCCCTCGCCGCATCCTCCGCTCCGGCCCGCAAGGGGTCACAGGGCGCGCCCGACACCTCCGGCTGGATCGTCCTGCACTCGTTCGACATCGCCGATCATCAACGGCGCTTGGCCGGCGAGATCGACTTCCTCTGCATCGTGCCGGGCAAGGGCGTCCTCGTCGTCGAGGTCAAGGGCGCCCGTTCGGTGAGCCGAAGGGGCGGGGCCTGGTATTACGGCACCGACGAGCTGCCCGATCACCGCGGGCCGTTTCGCCAGGCGTCGGAGGCCATGCACAGCCTGCGGCGGCGGCTCGCGCGGCTCCGCCCGGAGTTCGACGGCATCCCGTTCTGGAGCGCTGTCTGCTTCCCGTTCGTCGACTTCGCCGAGACCTCTCCGGAGTGGAAGTCGTGGCAGGTGATCGACCGCCGTGCGCTGCGGGCGCAGCCGATCGCGCGGCTCATCGAGGACGTGCTCGATCAGGGGCGCCGGCAGCTGACCGAGCGTGAGGCCGGCTGGTTCCACCCGGAAAAGGGCGAGCCGACGGCGGCGCAGTGCGACGCCCTCGCCGGCGTCCTGCGCCCTGACTTCGAGTTCTTCGAGAGCCCCAAGTCGCGGCTCCTGCGCCTCGACGAGGAGGTGCGCCACTACACCGAAGAGCAGTACGAGGCGCTCGACGCCATCGACCTGAACCCGCGCATTCTCTTCGACGGGCCGGCCGGCACCGGCAAGACGCTGCTGGCCATCGAGGCGGCGCGGAGGGCTGTCTCTCGGGGGCGCCGCGTCCTCCTGCTCTGCTTCAACCGTCCTCTGGGCAGATGGCTCCAGGAGGAGACGGCCGACCTGGGCCGCGGCATCACGACGCGGACCCTGCACGAGCACCTGCGCGTGCTGGCCGGTATCCAGCCCACACGCGATCAGCGCTGCCGGCAGGAGTTCTGGCAGGAGGAGCTGCCGGGCATGGCGCTCGAGACGCTGCTGGAGGGGAGGCGCAAGCCATACGACGAGATCATCCTCGACGAGGCCCAGGACGTACTCTGCCGCAACTACCTCGACGTGCTCGATATCAGCCTCCGCGACGGGCTGGCCGGCGGCCGCTGGCGCTTTTTCGGCGACTTCACCTGGCAACGGATCTACGACACGCGGTCGCTCACGCTCGAGCGGTTCCTCGACCCGCCGCCGGAAGCGCGCGCCGCCGGCGCCGTTCCGGTCTCGGCCATGCGCTGCGCCCTGCGCGTCAACTGCCGCAACACGCCTCGTGTCGCCGACTTCGCCGTTGCCGCGGGTGGCGTGACGCCGGGCTATAGACGTGTGCGCCGTCCCGACGACAACGTCGAGCCCGAGCTGCTGTGGTACGCAGATGGGGGAGAGCAGCTCCGGCTGCTCCAGACCGTCCTCAGCGGGCTGCGTGACGAAGGCTACGGCGGCCCCGACATAGCCCTCCTCAGCCCTCTCGGGAACGAGGACTGCGCCGCCGCCCACCTCCCCCGGCAGCCCTGGCGCGACCGCCTCACCCCGCTCGTGCGCGAGCCCGGCGAGGAGGGCGAAGAAGAGGAGGAGGAAGGCGACTGGGTTCCGGCCTGCATCCCCAGCGACCTGGACGCCGTCGATCTGCAGGCCGGCAAGATCAAGTACTCGTCGATCTACCGCTTCAAAGGCCTGGAGTCGCCGGTCGTCGTCATCACCGACGTCGAGGCGCTCGGCACGCCGGCCCAGCGCTCACTACTTTACGTCGGCTGCACCCGCGCGCTGCACCGGCTGATCATCCTCGCCGATCGAGACATCCAGGAGCATTTCCGGCACCCTATTCTCTGACGGCGCGGATAGTCTCACCCGATCCAGGCGGGAGTCGCCTGTGGCGAGCCGGACGCGCGACGTCCGCTGCTCAGGCGTCAAGCTCGCTCCGGGCCGTGCCTCCGGCCAGCAGCGCCTGCATCTCGACGCCATAGCTCTGGAGGCTCGCGCCCATGCGCAGCAGATCGAGCAGGAAGCGTGCGGGATCGACCGCCAGGGCCTGCAGATGCACACCCGGCGCGCGCAGCGTGCCGTCGAAGTACTGCAGCAGACAGGCGGCCGCGGCGGCGGCCGTGAGCCGGTAGCCGTCCGGGTGCGAAAGGCGCAAGCCGGCCCGCCTGCGGCGGCCGGCCCCCTTCCCGCTGCCGTCGCCCTGCTCCGTCCCGGCAGGGACGCCCTCGGCCTCCACCTGCCAGACGGTCCCGTACGGTGGGCGGCTGTACTCCTTGAGCGCCCACGTGAGCAGCCGCGCGTAGGGAGGCCCGAAGACGCCGGGGGCGGGCTTCACGGTCGCATAGGCGAGCGGCATGATGATGTTGTCCACCACGCGATTGAAGCCGGCCACATAGAAGGCGCCGTCCCGCAGGGAGGGGATGAACTCCGGCAGTCCCCGCAGCTCGTTCATGGCCATGACGAAGCAGCGTTCGCGGCCGAAGGGCGGACCGAAGTCGAAGGTCCGCATCGTGTCGTCCCACCGGGCTCGCTGCCAGAGCCCGTCGCGCAGAGCCTCCATGCGGTAGCCGAGGAGCTCGTCGACGAACTCCTCGATGGTGCTGACCGAGAAACGATAGGCGTTCCAGTCGACGCGCAGCAGGGCGCCGACGTCCGCGCGTTCGAGCCGGCCGAAGGCCGGCGTGAGCACGCGGATCAGCGGCGCCGACAGCCCGGGGTGCACGCCGCCGTCGGTGATGAAGCAACGGCCGGCGAGCTCGATGTGAGGCAGCAGACGCTCCAGGGCGCGGTGCTTCACCGTGCCGGGGAGCAGGAGATCGAAGTAGTCGACGCCGGCACGCAAAGCCGTTTCGATGACGACGTCCGCAAAGGCGAGGACGCTTGCGGCCACCGCGACGAGGTCGACGCCGGCGAAGGCCTCTCCGAGTGAACCGGCGTCTCTCGCGTCCGCGCAGCGTGCCGTAACCCGCCCGGGATAGGCGGCCCCAAGCTCGTCGGCCGCCCGCTCGGCCTTCCCGAGGTCGCGGCCGGCCACCACGACATCCGCGTCGCTGAACGCCAGCAGAAGCTCAGCCAGCATCCTTCCAGTTGTTCCGTACCCGCCGAGAATAAGGACTTTCATCGGCGACCCCCCTTCCCGAGGCCGGATATGGCGCGTATCCTCATCATGTCATGTCCCCAGCTCCGGCCATACGAGCATGCCATCCCGACGACGTCGACGACATAGGCGATGTGATCAACTGCGCCGCCCTCGCCTATGCCGGTGTCATCCCGCCCGACCGCTATCGCACTCCGTACATGGCTCGCACCGAACTCGAGCATGAGATGGCAGGCGGCGTTTGCTTCTGGGGCTGGTTCGACGCCGCGGATGGGAGGTGTGACGCCCGCGATTCGGCGGACGAAGCCGGCCCTCGTGGTGACGGGAGTGAGGCCCTGCTGGGCGTGATGGGCATGCAGCAGGTCGACGACGCAACCTTGATCCGTCACGCCTACGTGTTGCCTGCCCATCAGCGCAAGGGCATCGGCAAGAGCCTGCTCGCGCATCTCGGCACCCTCGCGCGAACGTCGCTCTACGTCGGCACGTGGGCGGACGCGATCTGGGCTGTGCGCTTCTACGAGCGCAATGGATTCACGCTCGTGACACCCTCAGAGAAGGACCGGCTGCTGCATCTGTACTGGTCGATCCCGGAGCGGCAGATCGAGACCTCTGTGGTCTTGCGCCTTGCAGAAACGACGCAGGGCGCCGGCAGCTGAGCTGCCGGCGCCCTTCTCTTCCCCAGGTCGACTCTGTTCGCTGCGCTGTCGGCTAGCGAACCGTCCTGCCGTCGACCATGAAGCTGCTGATGCTGACGCCGCTGTTGACCTGATAGGGGACCTTCGTCCCATACCTCAGGTTCGTGGTGAACCCCTCGAGCTTCACGGCTCCGATGGAGACGCCCTCAGAAGCGATGGTGAAGCCGGTGCCACCGTAGACCGGGATGGTGACGTTGGCCGTGTTGTTGCGGAAGATCGTCTGGCCCGAGCCGCTCAGCGGTCGCTTGAAGTTCGTGTAGTAGTACTCGTTGTAGTAGCAGTTCTCGATGACGTTGTTCTCGATGAGGCCCTGAGTCGGCTGATCGATCTCGATGCCGCAATCGAAGGCCCGGGCGCCGTAGTTGTTGCGGAGCGTGATCGTACCGACCTTGGCGAACTGTCCTACGTGGTAGTTCGTGCTGGCCGAGAAGGCGACCGGATTCACCATCGTGTCGTGCCAGCTGTTCTGGATGAGCAGGCGGTCGAGGACCACATTGCTCGAGGCGTCAGCCGCCCAGACGTTGATCCCTCTGGAGCCACCCTCGACACGACAGCCGTCGATGGTCACGTCGGTAATGCTTCCGGTACCCGTCATGAAGACGTTGATGCCGCACGCGTTCCAGACGCTGCGCGGGCTCGTGGCCACGTTGACGACGGTGCAGTCCTTCACGGTCAAGTTCTGGATGGAGATGCTGCTGGGCGTGTGGTAGCCGCCGATGTTGGCGTCGTCGAAGCCGAGCACCGAATAGGAACCGGAGGCGGGATGCTTGCCCTGCGCGTCGACCTTGAAGCCCCTGATGACGAAGTTGCGGAAGACCTGTCCCGCCGACGTGCGGTTCCAAGCGAGGAAGCGCGGCTTGGTGTTGGTGAGCTTGATCGTCGCCCCTACTCCGGCGAGGGTCAGCACGTTCGTGTTGCCGGCCGGCAGCTTGATCGGCGCGCTCACCATGTAGGTGCCGGCCGGGAAGCTGATGCTACCGCCGCGATTGCCGCATGAGTTGACGGCCGCTTGGATCCCTGCGGTGTCGTCCGTCGTGTCGTTGGCCCGCGCCCCGTAGGACGTGACCGAGATGGACGAGGCAGCCGGCACCCACGGCGAAGGAATAGGCAGTGGTGACGGCGTGACCGGGGGAGGCGTGGGCGCTGGAGCCGGTGTGGTCGGCGCAGGAGAAGGCGCCGGAGCCGGTGTTGACGGCTGCGAAGGCGCGGGGGCAGAGGAGCCGACGCGTGATCCATACACCCTGGCTTCAAGGATCTCCGCCGCACGGCCTGTTGATGACCCTGTCACATTCACCCTCACATAGCGATACGTGCCGAAGAGAACGTTCTTCGTCCGACCCGAGCCGCGACCCTGGAAGAACTGCTCCCACGTCCGCAGGTCGTTGCTCCCGGCGAGCGAGTACGTGTAGGTCGTCCCGTACGGCCAGTAGGTCGTCATGAACTCGAGGGAACTGGGACCCCCGAGGTCGACCCGCCACGACTGCGGCAAGCTGCGAGAGGACGCGCGCCACGTGGTGCTGACGTTCGAGTCGTTCCCGTAACGCACTTCGTGCCCAGAGGCGGATGAAGTCGCTGCCGCCGGCTTGCCGCTCGAGAGCAGGACAGTGTCTGCCGCCGCGCTGGCAGCGAAGACAAGGGGCACAACAAGAGCAAGGGAGAGTGTTACGACCAGCTTCATGTGGCCTCGCAGTGTCTTGAAGGATGTGCAGTACAAGGCATTCTCCTTCTCGGTTCGAGACGGGCCGCGGCTACAGCAAAGCCGGCAGCGTTGATTGGGTTCTCGCCAGACGTGGCGACCGTCTCTTTTCCATGACCAGGCAGACTATCGGCAGATCGTGTGACAGGTATGAGTTGTTGGGACCCCCACCGGCCTTCCACCCGTCGGCACCCTATGCCATAACGAAACCCAACGAAAAGTGTAGTAATCGCCAGGAGTGGGTATACAGGCACGCTCAGCCGGCTGGAACCGGCGTTCGTTGAGATTGTGTTAACTGCGTGTGAGATTCCTGCCCAGAACAGTGTCAATCCGGTACAGACCTGTGCGAACTGACGCTTTGCAGGATGAACCGAGCCGTTGGGCGGCGATGACGATGTCAGGAGCTTGAGCCGGCGCCGCAGGGCTCGATACCCCCGGCAGGTATGGCTGAGAGCCTATTGCTAAGCAATATTAATGACCCGCGAAACGCACCCAGAACGATATTCCTCGTAGCCTGATGCCCCGCCTCCCTCCTTTCGTACTCACGATGTAGGATCCTTCGAACGGAGCATGGTCTCCGTCCACACTCGAGACCAAGGGGCGAGGGGGCATCATGCGTACTCAGATGAAGATCGTCTTCTGCACGGACTTTTCGGAAAGCGCGATGCACGCATTTCGAGAGGCGTTGTCGGTGGCGAGACTGGCTGACGGCCACCTGTACGTGCTGCACGTGCTGCCAAGCCACTACACCCCGGAACAGTCCGTCGATGAGTACCCCGACACAGCGCCCGCCATGGAACGTCTGCAGGCGGAGTACCACCTCAGCAATGACGCCGATACCGAGCCCGTTGTCAGGCATGGCAACGTAACCGCTGAGGTGCTTGACTTCGCCGAGAGCGTGCACGCCGATCTCATCGTCATCGGCGCGCGCGGCCTCGGAGCCGTAGCGCATTTCTTCGGCGGCGGCGGGGTCGCCGACAAGATCGTCAAGAACGCCAGGATCCCCGTGCTGGTCGTGCCCAAGCCGTAACGGCACACCAACGCCTTTGCCGGGACGAGAGCCTTTGCGAAGGTGCGATTGCGGCGACATGCCAGGCGCTGACGTCAGCCTCTGCGTCAGCCACGCCACACGTCCTGTCGATCGCTTCGCGCGCATATACTGGGAGCATTCCCCGTCTCCCCCTGGCCGGGAAGCGAAGAGAGGAGCTGAGCGATGGGCCCCACGGAGTACGCGATCGTCCTCCTCGTCATCGGGCTTCGGTTCCTGCTGCCACTCACCATTCCCTACTACCCGATCGTCGGCGTCGTCACATGCTTGGTGCTCGATTCCGTCGATCAGAGCATCTTTCAGCAGTTCCCCGCCATCGACCTGGAGGGCTACCAGTCGTACGACAAGGCCCTCGACATCTACTACCTGACGATCACCTACCTCTCGACCTACCGCAACTGGACCAATGGGCACGCCCTCAGGGTGAGTCAGTTCCTCTATTACTACCGTCTCGTGGGCGTCGTTGCATTCGAGCTCACCCAGATCCGGACCATCCTCTTCATCTTCCCCAACACGTTCGAGTACTTCTTCATCTTCTACGAGCTCGTGCGCCTGCGCTGGAATACAAGCCGGATGGGAATGAAGACCGTCGTCATCGCCGCAGCTCTGATCTGGATCTTCATCAAGCTGCCGCAGGAGTACTGGATTCACATTGCCCAGAACGACATGACCGATTTCATCAAAGAGGATCTCTTCGGAGTGAGCGCCGATACGTCGTGGGGCGCCGCCGCCGCCAATGCGCCAGCGGTGCTGGTGGCGGCCATCGTTCTCGGCGCCGCCCTCCTCGCCCTCATCTGGTGGCTGGTGACACGCAAGGCTCCGCCGAAGGATCACCGCATCCAGATCAAAGCGGATGACCTGCCGGCCGAGCTGAAGCACGGGGAGACCTATCGCCTCGCGCGCCTGCACGGCAGGGTGTTCAGCCGGGCGCTCGGGCAGAAGATCGTGCTCACGGCGCTGGTCTCGATCATCTTCGCGAGCATGTTGGGGCTGGACGTGAGGACCGTCAGCATGGGCATCGGCGTAGCCATCTTCGTCACCTATAACGCCCTCCTCAGCCACGTCATGGCACGGCGCGGCCGCAGTTGGCGCACCGCAGCCGTCGAGTTCGTGGCCATGGTCGCCGTCAACATGGCGATCCTGATGGGGGCGCGACTGTTCGACCGAGTCCTCGGCCTTGAGCTGATGCCGGCCGGCGATGCGCTCTTCTTCATCCTGCTGCTCACGCTGATCATCGTGTTCTTCGACCGCTTCCACATCGTGTACGAGGCGCGCCTGGCGCTCACATCCGGGCTTGGGAAGACTGAGCGCCCGGCCGACAGCAACGCATGACCACCATCGACCGTGTCCTCGACTTTGCGCTGCACCTTGATGCGCATCTGACCGAAATCATCGGCGAGCTCGGCCTCTGGGTGTACGCCGCCATCTTCGCGACCGTCTTCGCCGAGA
>CAZHMG010000031.1:0-24820 GCA_964533575.1 uncultured Thermoleophilia bacterium
GCACGCTCATCTGCGGCTCGTTCGCGTACGACCACATCATGGTGTTCGGCGATCGCTTCAAGAACCACATCCTTCCGGACAAGGTCCATATGCTGAACGTATCCTTCCTCGTCCCGGAGATGCGCCGGGAGTTCGGCGGCTGCGCGGGGAACATCGCCTACAACCTCAAGCTGCTCGGGGGGGATCCGCTGCCCATGGGGACCGTCGGCGAGGACTTCTCCCCCTACGCACGGTGGATGGACGAGTGCGGCATAGACCGTTCTCACGTGACGCTGGTCGACGGCTCCTTCACTGGCCAGGCCTTCGTCACCACCGACCTCGACGATAACCAGATCACGGCGTTCCATCCCGGCGCAATGAGCTTTTCGCACCGCAACGCAGTCGGAGACGCGATCGGTGTGAGCATCGGCATCGTGTCTCCCGACGGCCGGGAGGGGATGATCGAACATGCGCGGCAGTTCTCCGCCGCCGGCATCCCGTTCGTGTTCGACCCGGGTCAGGGGCTGCCGCTGTTCGACGCCGCAGACTTGCGCCGCTTCATCAGCCAGGCGACTTGGCTGGCAGCGAACGACTACGAGTGGGCGCTGATCGCCGAGCGCACCGGAATGACGATCGACGACGCCGTGGAGCAGCTGGATGCCGTCGTCATCACGCGCGGCAAGGAGGGCTCCACGATCTACTCTCGGGACGAGCGCGTCGACATCCCGGTCGTCCCGGCAGGCGAGGCCAAGGACCCGACCGGGTGCGGCGACGCCTACAGGGCAGGGCTCCTGTACGGCCTGTCCGAGGGGCTGGATTGGCACACGACCGGGAGGATCGCGTCGCTGATGGGCGCCATCAAGATCGCCGAGAACGGGACCCAGAACCACCGGTTCTCGCTCGATGAGTTCCGCCGCCGCTACCGCGACGAGTTCGGCAGCGACTACCCGGAGGCGCGCGTTTCGTCTACGCGCGCCGGATAGCGAGGGCCATATGTTCGAGCTGCCGGAGCTGACGACGATCGCGGACCAGATGGCTGCGACCATCGAGGGCAAGTCTGTTGCCAAGGGCACTCTCGGCAATGCTCCCCACAAGTTCGTTTGGTACAACCGGGAGCATGCCGAGTTCGCCGCGATCGTGGCTGGTCTGCTCGTCGGCCGGCCACACGCCGAGGGCCGGTGGCTGTTCATCCCTCTCGAGCCTGGGTACGTCATGCTGCTGGGGGAATGGGGCGGACGGATCCTCTACCACGCGCCGCCGGCCTCATCTCCGGCAAAGTACCATCTCTGCTTGGCCTTCGACGACGGATCCGCGCTTTCCGCCACAACGCAGATGTGGGGCGGCGTGGGGCTGTTCGAGAAAGGCCGCGAGCGGGAGTGGACGTACGTGAAGGACATGCGAATCACCCCGGCGGACCCGGCCTTCACCTGGGAGTACTTCACCGCTCTCGTCGCGGAGGTGCGCAGTGGCGGCAAGCGCAGCGTCAAGGGTCTGCTCACCCAGAATCAGCTGATTCCAGGGCTCGGCAACGCGATCGCCCAGGACATCATGTTCCGGGCGCGGCTTCATCCGCGACACGATCTCGCGGACCTGGACGAGCAGCAGGCGCGGACGCTCTACAGGGAGATCGTCGCGACCGTCCGCGATGTGACGGCCGCGGGCGGTCGTGACGACGAACGCGATCTCTTCGGCCACGCCGGCGGGTACCCCCGCATCATGTCGGCGCGGGCGACGGGTGAACCATGCCCACTATGTGGCACACTTGTGCAGAAGATGCAATACCTCGGCGGGGCCTGCTACGTCTGCCCGCAGTGCCAGGTGTAAGGCGGCGGACCCGTTCTGCGACACGGCGCGAGGCCATTTTGGACTGGATGGCGTGGATAGCCGAGCGACGAATAGAGGAGGCGCAGCGGGAGTGCGCCTTCGACGATCTTCCGCTGCGCGGCCGGCCGCTGCCTCCCGACAAGTTCGCCCACCTGCCTCCCGAGTTCCGCATGGCGGCCAGGGTGCTCGCCAACGCCGGCCTGGCTCCGGAAGCGGTCGGTCTTCTGCGCGAGCTGAGGGAGACGCAACGACGTTGGGGCGCCGCCAACACGCCCGATGAAGAAGCTCGCATCCGGCGCGAGTACATCGAGGCGGAATTCAAGTACAACGTCGCCATGGAGCGTCATCGGCGCTCGCTCAGATGACGCGGAAGCCGCACACTGTCACCCCTGTGATTCCGGGCGCACGGTACGTTCACACGAACCTGATCGCCCGTGACTGGCGCGTCCTGACCAGCTTCTACGAGTCGGTCTTCGGATGTGAAAGAGTCCCACCCGAGCGCGACTACTCAGGACCCGAAGTCGCGGCGCTCACGTCCGTCCCCGGAGCGGCGCTCCGCGGTGTCCACCTCCGTCTGCCGGGTCTGAACGAGAACGGTCCCACCCTCGAGATCTTCGAGTACTCGCCCGTCGAGCCCGGCCTGGCCCCGGCGGTCAATCGGCCGGGCTTCGCCCACATCGCCTTTGTCGTAGACTCCGTCGAGGACGCCCGCCGAGGGGTGTTGACGGCGGGCGGCACGGCGGTCGGGGAGATCGCCGTCTTCACGACGGCAACAGGAGCTCGCGTCGCCGCGTGCTACGTGACCGATCCCGAGGGCAACATCATCGAACTGCAGTCCTGGGACGAGGATGCCGGCGACGGGCGGGCGCAGACAGAAGCCGCCTCGCAGCCCGAGCTCACCGATGGGCGCCATGGCGCGAGTAGCTCGAGCGTCGGGGCGGGGTCGGCAGGCAGGCAAGGTTCATTCGGAAGAGGGGACGACATGAGGTTCGAGAATGCGGGGAGCCACCCGAAGCCGGAAAGGGTGACGCTGGAGCGCGGCACGTACTTCTTCTGTCGCTGCGGCAAGACGCAGAACCCGCCGTACTGCGACGGGCGGCACGCCCGCACCGGCATCACGCCGCTCCGGTTCCTGACCGACGGCGAGACGGAGATCAGGCTCTGCACGTGCGGGCTGACCAGCACGCCTCCGCACTGTGACGGCTCGCACGTCAACTTCTGACCTGGCTCACGGGTGGCGGAGCCTGACCCGCGGGTGTCCCTCGACGGGAAGCCCATGAGGATCGCGGTGTTCGGCGCGACCGGGCTCGTCGGGCGTCTGATCGTCCGGGAGGCTCTGGAAGCCGGCTACGAGGTAACGGCGTTCGCTCGCGATCCCCGCCCGCTGAGCGGTATTCACGACCGCAGGTTGCTGATCGTCGTCGGCGACCTTTCCAATGCTGATACCGTGGCGCAAATGGTGGCCGGCGCGGGGGCCGTCATCAGCGTGCTGGGGCCCGGCAGCCGGGCTCGCGGCGCCGCGCTGAGCGAGGGGACGCGCATGATCGTCAAGGCTATGGAAGAGCACGGCGTGAAGCGGCTGGTGGCGCTGTCGACGGCGAGCCTGAGGGATTCGCGGGACCGCTTCGACGGGCCGTACTGTCTGCTGGTGAGCGCGGTCCGGATCATCTTTCCCGGCGCCTCCTGCGAGATCCAGCGCATCGGCAGCGTCGTGCGGGCGTCCGGGACCGATTGGACGCTGGTCCGCATTGGCTTGCTGAGCAACCGGAGGGACCTGCCGGTGCGGGCCGGGCACTACGGCCGGGGAGAGGTGCGCCTCTGCGTGTCGCGCGCCAGCGTCTCGCGCTTCATGCTTCGGCTGGCGACGTCGACGGCCTTCGTGCACCAGGCGCCCGCGATCAGCAACTGAGCGCCGGCTCAGGTCTCTCCGTGTGGAACGGCAGGCAGACAGCGCTTCTTTCGTCGTCGGCGGCTCGTGCCTGGGTACACTGCCCTGGTACGGCGGCGCACCAAGCCATGCGGGCGAAACGATGGGGAGAGACGAGGGCGCGGCGTACGAGCGGGCCTCGCCGTCTGGAGCAGCACGATGAGCAGTGAGCCGAGGGACCGTGCCAAACGCGGCCACATCCCGCTGCGCGCCGGCGTGGCGGTGGTGGCCGCAGGGATCATGCTCGCGGACGCGCTCGGCCTCCCTTCAGAGGCCCTTGCGGCCGAGCCGCCGGAGGGCGTCGCCGATATCGTCATGATGCTCACGCGAGAACGTGCTCGCCCCACATACACGAGTCTGGTGGACGACGCACGCACCTTTCTCCTGTGGGTGCTGCCGGCGGCGGCGCTGGGCGCGTCGGCCGCAGTGCTCTGGTGGAAGCGACGCGCCGCATGGCCGTATTTCGTCGCCGCCCTCGTCGCCGTTGCGGTCGCCGCCTGGCAGATCTACGTGGCGGCGGACTCGATGTCGGGCCGGCCGTGGGATCCGGCTTTTCACGGCGTCAAGCTGGCCCTGCTCGCCGTGGTGGTGGCCGTCGACCTGGCCGCGGCTGGGGTCCTGCTGCGAGCGCGGCCGCGATCGCAGGCGACCGGCTCGGCGCAGCGTGGCCGCGAGAGATGGCTGACGCCAGGCCTCATACTGCTTGGCGAGGCAGCCGTCCTCTCTCTCACAGCGCTGCCCTGGCTGGCCTTGACGGGCTGACAGGGAAGGTCAATCAGTCCGCAGATAGATCTCGATGCGCTCCTTGCCCGCCCCGGGATTGACGCGCTTGAGCCTGATCCGGCCCACTTCGCCGGTCGATTCTGGGTGCGTGCCGGCGCACGGCACGCGCGCGAATCCTTCGATCTCCCAGTAGCGCCTTTCCTCGGCTTCATCGCTGAATGCGCTCCTGATCGGCAGGTCTGCACTGACCATGCGCTCGAGTTCCCGCTCCAGCCACGGGAAGACCTCTGCGATACTGCCCTCCCACATGTAGTCGAGGCGTGCCTTGTCTCGCGTGATGTTCGCGCCCACTTTCTCAGCTTCAGGGTGAGCCTGAGCCATGAGCGCGAGGACGAGTTCCGCCGCGAAGTGCAGGCGCATGACGAGCTGACGGGTGGGCCAGTCGATGACCACTGCGACCCTCTGGCCCTGCCGCAGGCCGTGCCCCTCCGGCAGCAGATACTCGATCTCAAGGCCGAGGCGTCGCGCCCGGACGATCGGACGGCCGCCAATCGTGCCGTCGTCGGACGCCTGGCCGCCACACGAGGCGAAGGCGACGGTGCGGTCGAGGGTGACGGCGTTCGCCTTGACCGTGGTGACGGTAGCGTCAATACGCGTCAGGTAGGGATCCGGCCAGAAGAGCTTCTCGACAGGCATTCAGCACCTCGCATCGTGACGGCACCACAGTCTAAGGCAAGGCCGGCGACAGGTAGGGAGCAAGCCCTGCAGGGGGCGGCATGATCGGGAACACGCAACGCCGCGGGAATTGACCGGCCGCGGCCCGAGTCGGAAGCTGGGGATGGCAGGCAGCGCCGCCGCGAGAGCGAGTCGACTTCGAAGACGGGCATGGAGTTGCACAGGGGCAGGCTCGTCGATCACTCGGCGCTGCGACACGGGGATGGGGGAGAGGCCATGCCAGCAGTTCTGGTTGCCTACGCGACGAAGTACGGCTCCACGCGTGAGGTCGCCGAAGCGATAGCCAAGAAGGTTGCCGACCACGGTATCAAGACGGACGTCGCCGCCGCCGGAGACGTCGATTCGCTGGCGGAGTACGACGCCGTGATCTTCGGCGGCGCCCTCTACTACTTCCGCATGATCCGCGAGGGGCGGCATTTCCTCTCGCGCCATCGCAGGGAACTGTCGGCGACGCCGCTCGCCGTCTTCGGCATGGGACCGATCGAAGACACGGAGGAGCAGTTCGTCGAGGCACGCAAACACCTGAACAAAGCGCTTGAGAAGCATGACGGCATCCACCCGGTCGCGGTGGCTCTGTTCGGGGGCGTGCTCGAGCCGGGCCGCCTGCGCTTCCCCGATGCGAATCCCGCGATGAAAAAGGTCCCGGCCGCGGATCTGCGCGACTGGAAGGCGATCGAGGAGTGGGCGGATTCGCTGCCCGGAGTGCTGGGTTTGGCCGGTCAGTAGCGGACCGGGACGGGAGCTGCTCACGGCATCCGGCGTGGGCCGAAGGCCCGGGCGACGCAGCCGCCAGCTCCAACGGGCGTCTGCGCCTGCCGTTCAGCGGACGACGTGGGCCTTGATAAGGTTCGTCGTGCCCGGCGCGTAGCCGTGAGCACCCGCCGTGATCACGACCACGTCGCCCGGGCGGCACAATCCGTGGCTCAGCAGGAGGTCGTCCGCCTCTTTCACGATGTCGTCGAAGCTTCCCGTGCCGCGAGAGAGCAGCGGCGTCACGCCCCAGCAGAGGGCGAGCTGGTCCAGGACCTCCCGATCGGCGGAGAGGGCGACCAGCATCTGCCGCGGGCGCAGGCGAGCGACCGCCCGGGCCGTGCGTCCGGAGACCGTCGATGTGACGATGGCGCGTGCGCCCGTGCCTTTGGCCACGCTGTACGCTCCCGAGCTGATCGCATCCGTGATCGCCGATTCGCGATAGTCCTCGGCCGGCCCTTCGGGACCCAGTGTTTCGAGCACGAAGGGGTAGCGGCCGGGAGGGCGGCCGGGAAGGCCCCGCTCCGCCTGCACGACGATCTCGGCCATGGTCTGTACTGCCGCCACAGGATAGGCGCCGATCGCCGTCTCGGCGGAGAGCATGACGGCGTCGGTCGAGTCGAGGATGGCGTTGGCGACGTCACTCGCCTCGGCCCTGGTCGGCCTCGGGCTCGCGACCATGGACTGCAGCATCTGTGTCGCCGTGATCACGGGTCGTCCCTCGCGTCGGGCGGCGGCAATGATGGCCTTCTGCCAGAGGGGGACCTGGGCGGGATCGATCTCGACGCCGAGGTCGCCGCGCGCGACCATCACCGCGTCGCTGGCGGCGATGATCCCCTCGAGGTCGTCGAGCGCCGCCCGCTTCTCGATCTTGGCGATGATCCGTGCCGTGCTGCGCGCGTCGTCGAGCGCCGCGCGGAGGTCCGCCACGTCCGCGGCGCTGCGCACGAAGGACTGAGCAATGTGATCGGCGCCCGCAGCCAGCGCGAGCGTGAGAAGTGCCCTGTCGCGCGCGGTCAGCGCGGCGATCGGCAGCTGCGTGTCGGGCAGGTTGATGCCTTTGCGCGACGAGACGACGGCGCTGTTGAGCGCGCGCAGCGCGGCATGCCCCTCGTCCGCACTCACGACCGTGAGGGCAAGGGCCCCGTCGTCGATCAGGACCCGATCTCCCTGCCTCAGGTAGCCGAGCTGGCCCGGGTCTGTGACCGGCAGCTGGCCCTCGGATCCCATCGTGACGACGCTCCCCGCAGCCACGTCGAGCGGCGTCATGAGCTCCCCGACGCGCAGCTTGGGGCCCGGCAGATCGGCGATGACGGCGAGCGGGCGGGCCTGTCGGCGTCCGAGAGCGCGGAGGCGCGCGACCGTCTCCGCCTGGACAGCGGGCTCGCCGTGCGAGAAGTTCACTCTCGCGGCGTCCATGCCGGTCTCCAGCAGCGCCTCCAGCGTCTCTTCAGCTGCCGACGCCGGCCCGATGGTCGCCACAATGCGCGTGCGTCTGCTCGCGGCTGCGGCCCCGCCTGGAGTCTGCTCGCTCATCCTTTCGTCACCACCGCTGTCTCCTGTCGTTGTCCTGCCGAATCTGCCCATATGGAGAGCGGTCGTGACATCGCTCGCCACGACGAGGCTCTCGACAATCGCCTCTCCCTTCCGGCTCGCGAGCTTCGGACAGCACCCTATACCAGGACGTGACCGCCGGCGCACGAGTGAAGTCACGGCGGGGACCAGACCATGCCGGCGCCCCATGCGTCTGCAACCGATCTCATTGTCGCCGCTTGAGCGTTGAAGCGGGCGGTTTGAACCGTCGCGAAGCGCTCGGCATCGATCGCGTCTTTCCCACACCGGCCAGTCGATGGACAATGATGCTCATGAGCAGCTGCGGAACCGCGAGGAGCTGAGCCCCGATGCTGACCATCACGGCGACAGACGACTGGAACAGGGTCCATTCCGGCGCGCACATCGGCCTTCTCGAGCTCTCCGGCATCAGCAACGCGGGTCCGTGCCCGCTTCTCGAGGAGCGCAAGCGTGCGGCGGAGGCGACGCTGAGAGCACGATACGGCCAGTTCGCGCGACGCGACTTCCTGGCGCAGCCGGTCATGGCCGCCTACGCGGCGTACTACCGGCGCTTCGGCAAGACATACCACGTGCAGCTGCAGCTCGAGTCGATCGTCCTGAAGGGCAAGAACCTGCCTGCCGTCTCGCCCGCCGTCGACGCCAACTTCATGGCTGAGGTCGAGACGTTCGTCCTTGCAGCGGGCCATGATGTGTCCTGCCTCCGCGGTCCGGTCCTGATGGACGCATCACGCGCAGGCGACCGAATGGTGCTGATGAACGGTTCGCTCAAGGACCTGCGGCCCGATGACATGATCATGCGCGACGCGGATGCCGTGCGCTGTTCGATCATCTACGGGCAGGATGAGCGCTCGCCGATCGTCCCCCAGACGGCCCACGTCCTCTACGTCGCCTACGCCCCCGCCGGAGTCCCCGGCGAGCAGGTCGAGCTCCACCTGCGGCGGATCGAGGAGAATCTCAGATTGTGCTCGCCGGACGCCCTCCTCGAGCAGTGCCGTCTGCTGAGCGCGCCGGCCGCCTTCACGAGCTGAGCGTCGTGTCCGAGTCGCTGAGTCTTCCGATCAGGCTCGCCGCCCTCGGCATCGGGGTCGCCGTCTGGCTGCTTCAGTACTTCCTCATCAACAACATCGAGACGCCGCGGCGGCAGCGATTTCGGCCGAGCACGGCCCTCGACGCGCTGATCCCGTTCGTCCCCGGCTTCATCCTGGTCTACCTCACGACGTATCTCTTCGGCATCCTGCCGGCGCTCATGATCTCGGACAGGGCGCTCTTCATCAGGCTGGGTGTCACCTACGGCGTGATCACGCTCGTCGCCGCCGTCATCCATGTCGCCTTCCCGAGCAGCATTGTCCGGGTGGACGTGAGCGGCGAGCGGGGCCTTTCGCACCGGCTGATCGCATGCTTCCAGCATTTCGCCAAGCCATACGGGAACTTCCCGAGCATCCACGTCGCGTTCTCCGTGCTGACCGTGTTCACGGGTTTCATGGTGGCGGGGGCGCCGGTGGGAGTGCTGTTTTTCGTCTGGGCGCTGCTGATCGCGCTCTCGACGCTGGTCGTGAAGCAGCATTACGTGCTGGACGTGGTGGCTGGAGGGGCGCTGGGGGGAGGCGTCACGGCCATCGTCTTCCTGCTACCCTGATGCCGACGAGACGAGGGCCGCCGCCTTCGGCGCGGGCTCTGCACTCTCGCCAGTGGGGCCGCTGGTCATGGACGGCGCTCTTCGCGTCGCAGGCGATCCGGCTGATCGGGTCATACGGGTTGCGCCAGTCGGCTGCTCGTCAGTGCGCGCTCACGGCGTACCGGGGTTGGCGGGTGGACGAAGACCCGGGCCGTCGAGCGTCCTGACCATGTCTTCGTACTGTTCCTTCGTTATCTCCCCGGCCGCGTAACGCCGGCGGGCGATCGTCACAGCTTCATCCTGGCCTCCGGCGCTGTATGTCGGGGCTGTCCCCGGAGCGCCTCGATGGCCGGACGAGCTGCGGACCGCCCATATGACGAGCAGGACGAGGCCGGCCAGCACGAGTAATCCGAAGAACAGCATGATCAGGCCGATGAGCCATCCGCCGCCCATCATCATGTCGTAGCCCCAGCCCCAGTCGCGATACTCATTCATCACCTCTGATCACGTCCTTTCGTCAGGTCCGCTGATCTCGTCAGCGGTACCACTGGCCGTACCACTCCTCCATCTGCCTGATTTCACGGCTCTGGACGGCGATGATCATCTGCGTGAACTCGCGCATCTCGTCGCGGCTCGTGCTTCTCCCGGCCATCCTGGCCATCATCAGAGCCATCTCGTGGTGTGGAATCATCTCCTCGAGGAAGGCCTTGTCGAACGATTCGTCGCGGTCGAGTTCCTCCAGCTGCTCGGCGCCGTCGGCCGACATACGTCCCATCATGCCGGCGCCGTTCGCCGGAACCTCGCTGCCGAACCACAGCCGATACCATTCGCGCATCTGGGCGTTCTCTGCCGTCTGGGTCCGCCTGATGACTTCGGCGAGGCGCCGAACCTCCGGGTGTTCGGCGCGCGTCAGGGCGATGTCGGCCATGGCTATCGCGTCGTCATGATGGGGGATCATCTGGCGGATGAACATGGCGTCACTGTCGCGGCCCATTCCCATGGGGCCGCGCGCGGCGCCCCCGGGAGACACGGCTGCACCGCCGTCGAGACTCCTCGAAAACAGCAGCGCGAAGACCAAGCCGACCACGCCGGTCAGGATCAGTGCGCTCGCGGTGATGAGGATCGCCTTCCTGCTCATGCCCATCCCTCAATCGGTCTATACCCGCACCTTAACCGAAGGGCGTGAGAAGTGAGCGCGAAGGGAAGCCTAGACGCGATGGACGGGCCGCGGAGGACCCGTGACCGATACGAGCGGAATCGGGGAAAGGCCACAACGATGTCCGAGAGGCCGGCCGCCAACTCCATCGACGAGTACATCGCCGGGTTTCCCGACGAGACGCAGAGGGTCCTCGAAGAGGTGCGAGAGATCATCAGGACGGAGGCGCCCGACGCGTCCGAGACGATCAGCTATGCCTTGCCGACGTTCGACTTGAAGGGGAAGCACCTGGTGCACTTCGGGGGCTACGCGCATCACATCGGGTTCTATCCGATCCCGAGCGGCATGGCGGCCTTTGATGAGGAGCTCAAGCCGTACAGGCGCGGCAAGGGATCGGTCCAGTTCCCACTGGGTCACCCGCTGCCCCGCGATCTGATACGCCGGATCGTCGCGTTCAGGGTGCGGGAAATCGGGGAGGGAGGGCGATGAAGGCGGTGGACGATCAGATCACGATGTCGCTGTTCGTCACCTGCGACGACGAGCCGGAGATCAACCGGCTGTTCGCGTCGCCGGCCGACGACGGAATGGTGCTGATTCCGCTGGGGGCCTACCCATTCGCAGCCAGATACGCATGGGTGCAGGACCGGTTCGGCGTCTCGTGGCAGCTGACTCTCGCAGAGGCTTCCCCGGAGACCTGATCTCCGGCGCCGAGGCGTCTGCTTCACGTCGCAATCGTGCGTTCCCCATTCGCCGCGTTCATAGGCTCCACCCAGGAGCGGCGCCATTCGGGAGCGTCGAATACCGGCGCATAGAAGTCGATCTGCTTGACAATCTTCCCGTCCCGGAAGGTGAGGATCTTGATGACGAACCACTCTGTGTCGTCGGGGTATCGGGCCTTGGAGTAGAGGGTGAGGGCGTCGCCGCTACCCTCGACCTTGAGAAGGTTGAAGGTGGGTGTCATGACGTACCGCGGTTCTGCGGCGATGATCTCGGCCGGGCCGGCGACGAAGGCGCCGGCCCGGCCCGGGTAGTTCTTCATCACGGCGATCTGGTTCTTGCTGCCACGAATGCGTTCGCCCGACTGCGGGATCTCCTCCACTGAATCGGGCGCCAGGTACTGCTCGATCGCCTCGACATCGCCTGCATTCAGCAGTTCCATGATCCGGAGCCCGATCTGAAGATTGCTGAGCCTGCTGTTCGTGTGTCTGTACACCGCGGGTTCCTACCGCTGACGCAGGTTGGCGGAGTGCATGAGCCTGCTGTACTCCGCATCGGCGTACGTCGTGAGACTTTCGATCTCGCGCTTGCTGAATACGCGCCGGCGCAGCAGTTCCACGGCCACCCTGTGCGCTTCCAGAACGGCGGAGAGAGCGACGCGCCGGAGTTCCGGAGGCAGGTCATCGTCCTGCGACGCCTGCTCATACCCGCTCTGTCCGAGGTAGGCGATCACCAAAGCCTGCAGCTCCGCAGCGGGAAGCCAGGTGGCCAGCTCGGGGAGCAGACGGTCGAACGTCGACCGGCTCAGGGCGCCGAACACGCCGTACTCCGCAGCCGTGAAGACGGCCAGGTGATTCGAGCCCAGCTCGAAGTAGACGGCCCTTGCCGCGTCCCGGGCCTGCCGGTCGTGCGCTCGCCGCTGGATGTACATGCCTACGAGGAGCCATCCGATGACGCCGACCATGGCCCCGGAGATACCAATGAAGAACTGCTGCATCTTCGCCTGCCGGTTTCGGTCCGTTGAGACATCTACCACCTCCTTTTCCCTGCTTGCGGTCGGGAAAACAGGGAAGCGCAGACGGATCGGCAGACGGCCGCGACGAGGGGCCGGATTGCCGGAGTCGTGCGGCAGGAGCGCGCCGCAAGCGGCGGGATGGCAGGGGCGGAGCGGGACGTGCGGGCTCCGTGCCTCGGCCCGTCCCCATCCGGACGTGCGCAACTCAGTCCGTGGACGTCACTCCGGCTGCTCGTGCCACCAGATCGACCAGGATGTCGGCGATCTCCTGCCGGCGGATCTCGGCATCCTCCGGCTTGAGTCCCACCGCCGTCATGAGCCAGGGCGCGAGGGTCACCATCGAGAACAGCGCGCCGCCGAGCACGGCGCTCACCAGCGCGGGATCGAAGCGCTGTTCCTCCGGCACCTCGGACCCGGACTGCTGAGAGCCGATCCACGCTGACAGCAGCCTCAGCGGCCGGAGATCTCCGTCGAGCATCTTCTCCGGCTCCAGGCCGGTGAGCTCCGCGCGTGTGATGAGCTTGATCGTGGTGCGCCCCTCCGCCATGGCGAAGAGCAGCATCTGACGCAAGCCCTCGAGCGCGTCGCCCGCCGCCGCGCTCGGGGGAGGTGACATGGAGTCGGCCACCTCACACTCTCGCCGGAGGATGTCAGCGACCATCTCCTCCTTGCTGCCGAAGTAGCGGTGCACCAAGGCGTGATTCACTCCGGCCGCCGCGCCGATGTCGCGGATGCTGACGAGGTTGATGCCCCGCTCCGCGAAGAGCTCGCGAGCGGCTTTCAGAATCTCGCCTCTCGTCTTCTCGGACGACCCTCGAGATGACGCCATCAGACTCAGTCCTTCCCACGATGTGGCCGAGACACAAGCATACTGAGTCGCCGCGCCTCGGGTTTGCGCCCCCTGGCGATCTCTGTGCGGGGAAGGACGGAACCGCGGCGATCAGCCTGTCCGGCCGGGGGAACAATGCCACCATGCCGACCTGGTGGATAGTCCTGATCGCCGCTGTCTCGTTCGTCGCCGGTGCGACGGCGTCGGTCGTCGGGTTCGGCATCGGCAGCCTCCTCACGCCGGTGATCGCCGTACGACTGGGCGCCGACGTCGCGGTGGCGGCGGTGGCGCTGCCGCACCTTGCCGGTGGGGTGCTCCGAGGCTTGAAACTGCGCCGGGCCATCGACTGGCGCGTCGTCGCGCGTTTCGGCGTGCTGAGCGCCGTCGGCGGGCTGATCGGCGCGCTCGTGTTCGCGCGCCTTGCCCCCGCCGTGCTCGCCCGGGTGCTCGGCGTTCTGCTCCTCCTGACGGCCGTCGCCGGCCTCACCGGCTGGACAGGGCGGTGGAGAGCCAAGGGACCCGTCGTATGGATTCTCGGCGCTTTGTCCGGCTTCTTCGGCGGCGTCGCTGGTAATCAAGGCGGCCTTCGCGCCGCCGCCCTGTCGGCGTTCGGGCTTCGACCTGTCGCCTTCGTCGCCACCTCGACGATCGTCGGCGTCATGATCGATGTCGCGCGAACACCCGTCTACCTTCATCGGTTCGGCGAGGATCTCTCCGGCGTCTGGCTCGTCGTCGCCGTCGCCGTCGTCGGGGTCCTGGGCGGAACCCTGGCCGGCGAGCGCCTCCTTCGGCGGCTCTCGCCGATCCGGTTCCGCGTCGTCGTGTCCTTCGCCATCGGGCTGCTCGGCATCTGGCTGGTCCTCTACCCGCCTTCGTAGCCCGGCCCCCTCGGCATTGTCGGGATGGCGGAATCTGTGCTAGACCTGTCGGGCCTTGGTGGGTCAGGGGAGAGGGGGCGGCATAAGCGGCTACTACGTCAGGACCGGCCTGTCCGGGGACCGCCTTCGGCAGGTGTACGAACTCGCTCCCGAACGCGTCAGGCAGTATCTCGAATCCGAGATCGCCTTTGTGCAGAGCAGACTGCGCCCGGGTGACGCCGTCCTGGAGCTTGGCTGCGGGTACGGCCGCGTTGCGCTGCGCCTCGCCCACACGTCGACGCGTGTGGTCGGCATCGACACGGCTCCCGAGAGCATCGCCCTGGCCCGTGCACTCGCCGGCGAGGATTCGCGGTTCGAGTTCCTCGAGATGGACGCCGTCGCGCTGGCCTTCCCGAACGGGGCCTTCGATCTGGTCGCTTGCGTGCAGAACGGCATCTGCGCCTTCGGCGTGGATCCCGAACGGCTCATGCGCGAGGCGCTGCGTGTCACGCGCCCAGGCGGACGGGTCATGTTCTCGACCTACGCGCCGGTGTTCTGGCGCCATCGCCTGAGCTGGTTCGAGGCTCAAGCGGAGGCCGGACTCGTGGGCGCTGTGGACTACGACCGAACGGGTGAGGGGACAGTCGTCTGTGGTGACGGGTTCCGCTCAGGCACCTTTTCTGCTGAGGCGTTCGATGCCCTGTGTCGCCGGATCGGAGTGGATCCGCTCCTTACGACGGTGGACCGGTCGAGCGTGTTCTGCGAGGTGGCGGTGGCGCACGAGCAGGACCGCCCCAGGTCGTGAGCGCACGTCGTTGAAGCCTGTTCGAACCGTCTGATACACTCGCTGGCGCTGTTGCCGCCGTTCGTCGTCGCCCACGAGGGCGCCGGGTGGCGGCACCGCCGTGATAGGACCAGCAACCCATCTGCGCCGGCAGCCCATCGTGCCGCCGTGTGAAGCCCCCGGGAGGTACGGTGGACACCAGGAACCATCTGTTCACATCCGAATCGGTCAGCGAGGGTCACCCCGACAAGCTTGCCGACCAGATCTCTGACGCCATTCTCGATGCCATCCTCAAGGACGATCCCTACGGCCGCGTGGCCTGTGAGACGCTGGTGACCACCGGTCTCGCGCTCGTCGCGGGCGAGATCACGACCGAGACGTACGTCGACATCCCGAAGATCGTTCGTCAGACGGTCAAGGACGTCGGGTACACGAACGCGCACTTCGGCTACGACTTCGAGACCTGTGGGGTCATGGTCTCCATCGATGAGCAGTCGCCGGACATCAGTCAGGGCGTCTCAGAGGCGCTCGAGGTGCGTTGCGACGTCAACGACGACGATGTCCTCGACCTGCAGGGCGCGGGCGATCAGGGCATGATGTTCGGCTTCGCCTGCAACGAGACACCTGAGCTCATGCCGCTGCCGATCTCCCTCGCGCACAAGCTCGCCCGGCGCCTCGCCGAGGTGCGCAGGGCCGAGATCGTGCCGTACCTGCGGCCAGACGGCAAGTCCCAGGTGACCGTGCGCTACGAGGACGGCAAGCCGGTCGAGATCGTCAAGGTGGTGCTGGCCGCACAGCATGCCGAAACCGCCGATCTGCAGAGCATCATCTATCCCGACCTGCTCGAACACGTCGTGGAGCCGATTCTTCCCAAGAACCTCTACGACGTCACCCGCCTCGAGGACATCACGGTCATCAACGCGACCGGCAAGTTCGTGATCGGCGGCCCCATGGGCGACACCGGTCTGACCGGCCGCAAGATCGTCGTCGACACCTACGGCGGCAGCGCCCCTCACGGGGGCGGCGCCTTCTCCGGCAAGGATCCCAGCAAGGTCGACCGCTCCGGCGCCTACATGGCCCGGTACGTCGCCAAGAATGTGGTGGCCGCCGGGCTTGCCGAGCGGTGCCAGCTGCAGGTCGCCTACGCGATCGGCGTCGCCCATCCCGTCTCGGTGATGGTCGACTGCCAGGGAACGGAACTGGTGCCGCTGGCCGATATCGAGCACGCGGTTCTCACGACGTTCGATCTGCGCCCTGCCGCGATCTTGCGCGACCTCGACCTGCGCCGGCCGATCTACAAGAAGACGGCGGCCTACGGCCACTTCGGCCGCAAGGACCACGACTTCACCTGGGAGCGCACGGACAAGATCGATGCGCTGCGCGCCGCCGCCGGCCTCGCGGTCGGGGTGACGGGCGCGGACTGAAGTGCCTGGGCGTAGCATGAGCTACGCCGGCGTCTTCCCGCTGCTGCGCACGCGCGCCTTCACGGGCGTCTTCGACTACAGCGTCCCCGGCGAGTTCGAGGGACGCGTGGTCGTGGGCGCCCTCGTCGCCGTGCCGCTGGGCGCCCAGACGATCATCGGAGTGGTGCTGGAGCTGCGCCCCGGCACGGAGCATGAGGGGCGCGTCCTCCCGATTCGTGACCTGCTCGACGTGCCTGCCATCCCGGCCGATCTGCTGGCTCTCGCGCGGCGCGTGGAGGAGTACTACCTCACCTCGTTCGGCAACGCGCTGGCCCTCGTCTGCCCGCCGACGGGCGCGCTCAAGATCGTGCGGCAGTACGAGCTGACGCCAGGGGGGCGTGCGGCCCGGGAGGCCGGGGAGGAGGCCCTCGACGACGTCGAGGGCCTCAAGCTGCCGGCCGGGAACCTCACGCGGCTGGCCGAGCGGTACCGGCGCAAGGGCTGGGTGCGCATCTCCTACCGCGTCCATGTCGTCGGCGCGACGCCGCCGGGACGCACCCTGCGGCGCGGAGAGGCGACGCCCCCGCGCCTCGGCCCGCGACAACGAGCCGCGCTGCAATTGGTGGAGGAGGCTGGGCTGCTCGACGAACGGACGCTGCGAGCCGCCTGCGGCATAGCGACCGCGGCGCTGCGACGGCTCCTGGATTCAGGCGCGCTGATCGTGGAGGAGGAGGCGCGCTCGTCCGCCCCCTCCCAGCCGGCTCGTGCCGCGGCGGATGCAGGCGAGACGCCTGCCGGCGAGTGCGCCTCGGTGCCCGATATTCCCCATCTGCTCGAGGAGCAGCGGGAAGCGCTTGACGACATCCTCCGCAAGGCACTGCCAGGCCAGGAAGTGCTCGTGCACGGGGTGACGGGCAGCGGCAAGACAGAGGTCTACCTGCAAGCGGCGAGGGCGTCGCTCAAAGCCGGCCGCTCGGTGCTCATGCTCGTCCCGGAGATCGGATTGACCGGCCAGACCGTCAACAGAGTGCGCGCTCGCTTCGCCGACGAGCCCGTCGCGGTGCTGCACTCGGGCCTCTCCGCCGGTGAGCGCCTGCTGGCATACGGCGCACTCGCGCGCGGCGAGATTCGCATCGCTGTGGGGGCCCGGTCGGCAGTGTTCGCCCCCCTCACAGACCTGGGGCTCATCGTCGTCGACGAGGAGCACGACGTGTCGTACAAACAGGAGAGCGAGCCCGCGTACGACGCCCGCACCGTCGCTCGCTGGCGAGCCGAGGCGAGCGACGCCGTCGTCGTCCTCGGTTCGGCCACGCCCAGCGTCGAGAGCTTCGCGCGCGTTGCCCTGCACGCCGACCTGCCCCGCCGGGTGGACGGCTCGCAGCCGCCGGCGCTCGAGATCGTCGACATGCGTGATCACCATGGCGTGTTCTCGAGCCAGCTGGCGGAGGCCCTGGCGGCGACCATCGACGCCGGCAACAAGGCCATTCTCTTCCAGAACCGCCGGGGCTTCGCCTCGTACCTGATCTGCGGCCATTGCGGTCACGTCTGGGAGTGCCCGCGGTGCGACGTGACGCTCACCTACTTCTCGGGTCACGGCCTTCGCTGCCGCACCTGTGGGTACAGCGAATCGGCGCCGCATGGCTGTCCCGAATGCGGAGGCCTCGACCTCGAGCGCCACGGCTACGGCACCGAACGGGTAGAGCGCGAGGTGCAGAAGCTGCTTCCCGGCGTCGAACTGCTGCGGCTGGACTCCGACGTCGCCGCCTCGCATGCGCGGCTGCGCCTCGTTCTCGACCGCTTTGCCGCACCGGGCGCCAAAGTGCTCGTCGGCACGCAACTGATCGCGAAGGGCCACCACTTCCCGGACGTCACGCTGGTCGGTGTGGTGAGCGCCGACCTCACGCTGCACTTCCCCGACTTTCGCGCCGAGGAGCGCACCTTCGCCCTGCTCCTGCAGGTCGGAGGTCGCAGCGGCCGCGGGAAGCATCCCGGGCGGGTGCTCGTCCAGACGCTGAATCCCGAGTCTCGCCCGATCGCGCTTGCCGCCGCGGGCGCGGAGGAGCGCTTCTACGCGGAGGAGCTCGAGCGCCGCCGGGAGCTGGACTATCCGCCGGCGGCCTCGCTCGTTGCGCTCGAGCTCTCCGGCAACGACGAGAACAAGGTCACCGTGGCGTCGAGGTTCACCGGGGAGAGACTCAGAGCACACCTTCCCGGCAGTGACGTGGTGCTCGGGCCGGGACCGGTCTGGCGGAGCCACAGCCGGTATTCCTGCCGCCTTGTTGTTAAGACTGCCCAGATAGGGCAAACTCTGGATGTGCTGCGTCCGTGGCTCGAGCGCAATCGCCCCCGGTACGCGGAGCGGGGCGTACGGCTCGTGCCCGACGTTGATCCGCAGTGGCTCTGACGGTTTGAGGGTGAGGTACCATTAGGACATGAGCGATTCGACGACATTGAGCGGGAAGGAACGCACGGAGCTGGATCGTCGTCAGCGAGAGGCGCAACGCGAGATCAGGGTCGTGGGCGACCCCATCCTGCGGGAGCGTGCGCCGGAGGTCAGCGTTTTCGACCGCGGCCTCCGTAAGCTTGCCAAGCGCATGATCGCGATCATGCACGACGCACCCGGCATCGGGCTCGCCGCCACCCAGCTGGGCGTGCTGCAGCGAATGCTCGTCTACGATGTGGACGACGATCCACGGGTGCTGGTCAACCCAGTGCTCAGCGAGTTGTCGGAGGAGGTCGACGAGAGCGACGAGGGTTGCTTGAGCGTACCCGGGCTCACCATGCCGGTCGCACGTTCGCTGCGCGTGCGAGTTCAGGGCTTCGACGCGTACGGCGAGCCGGTCGATTTCGTGGCCCAGGACATCGAGGCGCGCGTCATCCAGCACGAGACGGATCACCTGAACGGGGTCCTGATCATCGACCGGACGTCGCGCAGCGCACGCGCGGCTGCCATGCGCGAGCTGGCCGAGCACGGCGGCAGTGGACAAGCGGGTCCCGCCGCCGGCGGCCTCTGAGACGCAGTGCGCTTCGCCTACGCGGGGACCGCGCCGTTCGCCGAGCTGGTGCTCGCCGGTCTTCTCGCGGCCGGCCGGGAGCCCGTCGTGGTCATCACGAATCCCGACCGTCCCAAGGGCCGTCACGGCACACCCGCCCCGCCCGCCATCAAGCTGCAGGCCGAGCGGGCCGGGCTGCCGGTCCTGCAGCCCGAGCGGATCTCGGCCCCGGAGACCCTCGAGCAGCTTCTCTCCTTTCATCCGGATGTGCTCGTCGTCTGTGCCTACGGCCAGATCCTGCGCCAGAACGTCCTGGACGCGGTCCTCACAATCGTCGTGCATCCATCGCTCGTCCCCCGCTGGCGCGGCGCGGCCCCCGTCGAGCGAGCGCTCATGGCGGGCGAGACCGAGCTCGGTGTCACGATACTGAAGATGGCGGCCGGTGTGGACGAGGGACCCGTCGGGGACGTTCGGCTGGTGACCGTACCGGGCGACGCCGACGCGGGCGCCGCCTACGGCCTGCTGGCGCCGGCGGCGACCGCGGGCGTTCTGGCGACGCTCGACGCGATCGCCGGCCACAGCATCGTGTGGCGAGAACAGATCGGCGAGGCGACGTACGCGGCGAAGATCTCCGCTGATCACCGGGCCATCGACTGGTCGCGGGGACGCAAGCAGATCGTCGATCAGGTGCGGGCGCTGTCGCCGCACATCGGCGCCGTCACGGAGCTGCTCGGCCGAAGGACCTTCATCTGGCAGGCGCGTGAGGGCGAGGGGCGGCTTCCGGTTCCGGACAGCGGACGGCTGGCCTTTCCGGCCGCTGACGGCTGGGTCGAAGTACTTGAGCTGCAGCAGGAGGGGCGGGGCAGGATGACGGCAGCCGAGTTCCTGCGCGGCGCCGGCCGCTCTCTCGCGCACTCATGACTGCGGCGTCCCCGGTCGCATGTTAAGCCCGGCCCGCGACGTGGCATGGCGCGTCCTCGTGCGCGTCGGCGACGACGGGCGCCTGGACGATTCCCTTGCCGGGCTCCCCGAATTCGAGAGACTGAGCGTTCGCGATCGCGCCTTGGCGAACGAGCTCGTGGCGGGCACAGTCAAGCGGCGCCGCTCGCTTGATGCCGTGCTGGGCTCTTACACCAAGGCGCCTTTGGAGAAGACGGACCCGGCCGTGCTTCACGCCCTGCGGCTCGCCGCCTTCCAGATCCTCTTTCTTGACCGTGTTCCGGTTCATGCCGCCGTCGACGACGCCGTCGCCCTTCTGGCGCCGTTGAGTGCGCGTGTTCAAGGCTTCGCCAATGCCGTCCTGCGCAAGGTGGCGGCGCGCGGGGCGGCGACGTTCACAGAGCTCGCCGCAGGCAGCGGGTCAAAGGCCTGGGGCGTCCGTCACTCGTGTCCCGGATGGCTGGTACGGCTGCTGCGGGAGGAGCTGGGCGACGCCGCGGCGGAGCGCTTCCTGGTCGCTGCGAACGCCGCTCCGGAACGCTGCCTGAGGGTGAACACGCTCAGGGGGACGGTTACCGAAACGACTGAGCGACTGTCCGCGTCCGGCTATGAGACGACAGCGGTCGCCGACATACCCGAAGCGCTGCTGTACGAAGGGCCGGCACTCGAGCGCTCCGCGCCGTTCCGCGCCGGCCTTGTCACACCGCAGTCTCGCGGCTCCCAGCTGGCGGGACGCGTCGTCTGCGAAGGAGCCGGGGGCGACGCCGGCATGTCGCCGCGCAGCCCGCGCCTCCTCGATCTGTGCGCGGCTCCGGGGACGAAGACGAGCCAGATGGCTGCGGCCCTGCCTCGAGGGAGCATCACCAGTGTGGACATTGACGAGGCACGACTCGGCCAGCTTGGAGCCAATCTCACAAGGCTGGGCGTCGAAGGGGTCGAGCTCGTGCGGGCGGACGCGCTGGAGCTGCCTCCGGCGTACGACGAAGCGTTCGACGCGGTCCTGCTCGACGCCCCCTGCAGCGGACTCGGCACGCTGGCCTCGCGCCCCGACCTGCGCTGGCGCCGGCACGCCTCGGACATCGGCCGTTTGGCCGATCTCCAGCGGCGCCTCATCGACAGGGCGGCCAGGTGCGTGCGACCCGGCGGTACCTTGACCTACGCCGTCTGCACGTTGCCCCGCGCAGAGACCGTCGACGTCGTACGCTCGCTCCTCGAGGTCGGCGGCTGGACGCTGGACGATCTGGGGGCGGACCGTGCTCACCAGAGGCACCCCGGCCTGCCTGAGGGGCTCGTCGCGCTGCCGCCCGACGACGGTTCCACAGGGTTCTTCATCGCCCGCCTGCGCCGCCACGCCGCGGGGTAGAATAGCGGCCTGCGGCGGTAAGGCCGCGTCCTGCTACCTGGTCTGGAGGCTCTGGTGACCCGGCTCCTCGACATCAACATCGCGCCATCGATCCTCTCGGCCGACTTCCTGCATCTCGGGCGCGATGTCGAGGAGGTCCTCGACGCCGGGGCCCGCGTGATCCACGTGGACGTCATGGACGGACAGTTCGTCCCCAACATCACGATCGGACCCCTTATCGTGAAAGCCCTCGCGCCGCTCGTCCACGATGCCGGCGCTCTCATCGACGTTCATCTCATGATCGAGCATCCAGAGCGTTACATCGCCGAGTTTGCGGCGGCCGGAGCGGACGTCCTCACGGTCCACCAAGAGGCGTCCGTCCACCTGCATCGGTTGCTCGCCCAGATCCGCGAGGCAGGCGCACTGGCCGGCGTGTCGCTCAATCCCGCCACGCCCGTCTCCACCCTGGCGGAGGCCAGGCACTTCTGCGACCTCGTCCTGATCATGTCGGTGAACCCGGGCTTTGGCGGACAGGCCTTCATCCCCACCTCCGTGGCCAAGCTGCGCGAAGCACGTGCGCTGCTGCCCGCCAGCGTTGCCATCGAGGTCGACGGCGGGGTGGGCGCCGACAACGCGGCTGATCTCGTGCAGGCCGGCGCCAATCTGCTCGTGGCCGGCTCCAGTGTGTTTGCCGGCGGCGAGGCCGGTGCGCGGTTCCGTGCACTGGCGCAAGCAGCCGTCAGCGCCGTATAATCCTGACTCAGAGTCAGATTGCTTCAGGGCGGGGTGAAAGTCCCCACCGGCGGTTAGAGCCCGCGAGCCTCGCACGAGGTTGACCAGGTGGAACTCCTGGGCCGACGGTGACAGTCCGGATGGGAGAAGCACGACGCGACGCCTCGTCGTCGTCCGCCCTGGGCACCGGAAAGGGCATTGCGTGGACGACGAGCTCTACATTGATGAGGCCTTCTCACTGGCCGAACTCGGTCGCGGCCACACCCATCCGAACCCACTGGTCGGCGCGGTGCTCGTTCGGGACGGGCACAGGGTGGGCCGCGGCGCGCATCACGGGCCCGGCGAGCCGCATGCCGAGGCGGTGGCCTTGCGCGAGGCTGGTGAACGGGCCCGGGGGGCGACGCTCTACTGCACACTCGAGCCTTGCAGCCACCACGGGCAGACGCCGCCGTGCGCCGAGGCGCTCGTCAAGGCCGGCATCGAGCGCGCGGTGATCGCCGTTGCCGACCCGAATCCGCTGGTCGCCGGCCGCGGTTTGGCCCGGCTGCGGGAAGCGGGGATTGGCGTGGAGTTGCTCGGCGACCCGTGGGAGGGGCTGGCGCGGCGCCAGAACGCTGCCTTCTTCAAGTACCACACGACCGGACTGCCGCTCGTCACCTATAAGGCAGCGATCACCTTGGACGGAAAGGTGGCCGGAGCCCGTGGCGATGCGCGCTGGATCAGCTGCCTCGACAGCCGTCGGCTCGTGCACCGCTGGCGGGCGACGAGCGATGTCGTGATGGTCGGCGCCGGCACGATGCGACGTGATGACCCGGAACTCACCGTCCGCCTTGCCGAGGGCCGCAATCCCGTGCGGGTGATCGTCACACGCAGCGGCATCCTGCCGGCAGGGGCCAGGGTTCTGGCGACGGCGCATGCCACGCCGACGATCGTGATCGCCGAGGCCGCCGAGGAGGGCTCGAAGCGGCTGCTCGAGACAAGGGGGGCCGAGCTCATCGAGGTCGGCCCGAACGGGTTGCGCGAGGGCCTCGCCGAACTGGCGAAGCGAGGCCTTCTCGACATCCTGTGCGAGGGCGGACCCGGGCTGGCCGGCAGCCTGCTGGGGGACGGCCTCATCGACCGGGTACGGCTCTTCGTCGCACCGCTCATCGTCGGGCGCGGGGCGCCAGACTTGTTCGCGGCCCCCGCCGTTGACGCCGTCTCGGAAGCGTGGCGGCTCGCGGACGTCGAGTGGCAGCGCATCTGCGACGATCTCCTGATCACCGGGACGCTCGCGACCGTGGGGGACTGACGCATGTTCACCGGCATCGTCGAAGAGACAGGCGTCCTGCGGCGCCTGCATGTCGGGGAGCGGAGCGCCACCCTTGAGGTCGCGGCGCGACTCGTGCTCGAGGGCACCGCGATCGGTGACAGCATCCTCACCGACGGCGTCTGCCTCACGGTCACGGCACTCCGCACAGACGGTTTCTTCGCCGACGTGATGCCGGAGACGGTACGCCGCACGACCCTGGGCGAACGCCGCCCGGGGGACCGTCTCAACCTCGAGCGGGCGCTGACGCTGGGCTCGAGGCTCGGCGGCCACTTCGTCAGCGGCCATGTCGACGGGGTCGGCGTCGTCAGCGCGACCGTGCGGGAAGACAACGCGATGGTCGTTGAGATGGAGACCCCCGCCGCCGTGAGCCGCGTCAGCGTGGCGCAGGGGTCCATCGCCCTCGACGGCGTGAGCCTGACCATCGTCGACGTCGACGGCAGCCGGATGCGCGTCTCGCTCATTCCTCACACAGCGTCGGTCACAACGCTCGCCCGTCTGGCGCGGGGGACGCGGGTCAATCTCGAAGCCGATGTGATCGCCAAGTACGTCTACGCATTCGTCGCCGGGCGCAAGCCGGCCGGCGGACTGACCTGGGAGAAGCTCGCAGAAGCGGGGTTTTGATGAACGACGAGCAGCATGACAGCGGGATCGCAATGATGGCGAAGGAGGGCGACGCCGGCGTGCCGACCCGCCAGTTCGCCACCATTGAAGAGGCCCTCTCCGATATGCGGGAGGGCAGGATGATCATCGTCTGCGACGACGAGGATCGCGAGAACGAGGGAGATCTGACGCTGGCGGCGCAGTTCGCCGGCGCGGAGCAGGTCAACTTCATGGCCAAGGAAGGACGTGGCCTCATCTGCCTGGCGCTGACGCCGCAACGCTGCGCCGAACTCAACCTGCCGCCCATGACCAGCAACAACCAGGCTCGACACCAGACCGCGTTCACGGTCTCGGTCGAGGCTCGTGAGGGGGTGACGACGGGGATCTCGGCGGCTGACAGGGCGCATACCATCCAGATTGCGATCGCGCCGGAGACGCAGCCGCACGACCTCGTGCAGCCGGGCCACGTCTTCCCGCTTGTGGCCCAGCCCGGCGGCGTTCTGGAGCGCGCGGGGCAGACGGAGGCCGGTGTCGACCTCGCCCGCTTGGCGGGGCTCACGCCGGCGGCCGTGATCTGCGAGATCATGAACGACGACGGCACCATGGCGCGTGTCCCCGATCTCATGCAGTACGCGGCGCGGCACGATCTCAAGATCATCACCGTCGCCGACCTCATCAAGTATCGGCGCCGCACCGAGAAGCTCGTGCGGAGGGCGGCGACCGTGTCGATGCCGACCGTGTACGGCGACTTCAAGGCTGTAGGGTACGAATCCGTGATCGACGGCGGCCATCACGTGGCCATCATCAAGGGAGATGTCGCCGGCCACCGGGACGTGCTCGTGCGCGTGCACTCGGAGTGCCTCACGGGCGACGTCTTCGGCTCGCAGCGCTGCGACTGTGGCGAGCAGCTCGCCGAGGCGCTCAAGCGCATCGACGCTGAGGGCATCGGCGTGGTGCTGTACATGCGCCAGGAGGGCCGCGGCATCGGCCTCATCAACAAGCTCAAGGCCTACGCG
>CAZHMG010000032.1:0-24787 GCA_964533575.1 uncultured Thermoleophilia bacterium
TCGGGCTCGCCATCGATGACCGTCTGCTTCATCTGCTCGTACAGGTCTGCTGACACCGAAGCCTCCTTGCGCGGCACGTCCGCGAGCACGTGAGTGTGATTCTTACGCCGGATGCAAGCGCTTTCGCAGCGCTTCGTCCTCGTGCCGAAAGGCTACCGTGGGGGCGTGACAGCGGCAAGCGGCCCTGAATGCCGGATGCGGGAGGCCGGCCGGCTGCGCGTGAGCGCCACCGGCCGGCCTCCTTCGTCTCCCGCTTCTTCCCTCACCTGCGCGTTGTCGCCGCGCGTCAGATCACTTGGCCGTCATCGGCTCCGGTGTGACGGGCTCGACGGGAACACTCGGCGCCGAAACCGGGTTCTTCGCCTTGACGAACGTGGCCTCGAACGTCGTCACGCCGTCGTTCTTCACGATACGGCCCCGAACCTTCACCTTGGCGCCGTCGGCGATGTCGCCCAGCTCGGCGGCGACACAGCCCTCGGCCGTCACGAGCCGGATCTTCGCGTTCTCGGCGATACTGATGGGCAGTTCCTTGCCCCGGAAGGCCCGGACTGTCTTCGTCCCTGCCTTGACATTCACGATCAGCACGCCGTCCGCGGGCTTGGCTTCATCGGTAACGGCGGGCTCCTCGCCGGCTCCGGCACCGGGCTCGACCGCGCCGAGGACGGCCGCCGTCCCGACAAGCGCGAACTTGACCTTGCCCTTCGCGTGCCCGGCGTGCTTGCCGCTCTTGGCGATCGCCAGCGGGGTCAGCGCCAGAACGACGGTCAGCGCCAGAACCGCGGCTACGATCAGTTTCCTCATGCTCTACCTCCTCGGGGGCCTGAACAGCGCGAGGCCTCGCTCTTTCGGCCTCGCCTAACCCTATCGACCGCCCGCGCGGCCCCTCAAGACGCCGCAGCACACAAGCGTTGCCGGGGCGGAATACCCCCTTGCCGCAGGGTTGCGCCCGTCCGGACAAGGGATAGAGTTGCATGCGGCACAGGGGCGGACATGTGGAAAGGAACCTCGTGAGACTCAGCCTCGTTCCCAAAGAACAAGACTACTTCCGGATGTTCTCGGAGCTGGGCGCGAACCTCGATGCGGCGGCGCAGCAGCTCGTCAAGTTCATGAGCAACGGCGACCAGATGTCGATCGCAGCCGTCATCGTCGAGCATGAGCACGTCGGCGACAAGATCGTGCACGACATCATCAAGCGGCTCACCCAGTCGTTCATCACGCCGATCGATCGCGAGGACATCTACCAGATGGTCGGCAGCATCGACGACGTGCTCGACGACATCGAGGCCGCGGCGGATGCGATGGTGCTCTACCGCATTGGCGAACCCACGCCGCAGGCGAAGGCCCAGGCGACGGTGATCAGCAAGGCCACCGCCCTCCTGCGGATCTGTCTCGACAACCTCGCCAAGCCGAAGGGCCTGGACGAGCACATCATCGCGATAAACAGCTTGGAGAACGAGGGCGACCGCCTCATCCGGGATGCGACGGCGCAGCTGTTCGACGGGCATCTGGACCCAATCGACGTCATCAAGTGGAAGGACGTGTACGAGCTTCTCGAGGCCGCGATCGACGAGTGCGAACACGTCGCCAACGTGATCGAGAGAATCGTGCTCAAGCACAACTGAAGCGACCCGCCTCGTGGTCCTCCTGATCCTCATCGTCGGCTGTGCCCTGCTCTTCGACCACACCAACGGCTTCCACGACACCGCCAACGCGATCGCGACGTCCGTTTCGACGACCCACACGATCACGGCGGCCATCATGGGCGCGGGATCGACGCAGCGCTTCTCGGCCGTGTGCTGGGGCGCCGCAGGCAACACCGCCGCCGCATGGCTGCTCACGCTGCCGGCGGCGTTCATGGGCGCGATCACCTGCCTGCTCCTGATGCCCGTCTTCCACTTCCTCGCGTGCTCAGGAGGCAGGGTCAGAATCATTCGCGGAGCGCCGTCTCGTGCGCTGGGTGCCGGCTTTGTCTTCCCGGCCGGGCGGCCTTACAATTGGCGCCGGTCAAGAAGGGGCAGGCAACAAGGCGCGACGCGGCCCGGGCAGCCAAACAGGCGACCGCAGAAGGAGCGTCGTGAACACCCGAGTCCGCGAAACCGACAGAGCGTGTGCCGACATGCCCGGGAGGACAGCGCTTTCGCTGAGCCCCGCCGCCACCGGCCGGCGCATCGGCTCGATCGACTGAAGCGGTCCTGACCCTTGACTCTCCTCATCGTCATCATCATCGTCGCGCTCATTTTCGACTACACCAACGGCTTCCACGACACTGCGAACGCAATTGCGACGTCGGTTGCGACACGAGCCCTGTCGCCCAAGGTCGCGGTGAGCATGGCGGCCATTCTCAACCTCATCGGCGCCCTGATCTACACCGGCGTCGCGAAGACGGTGGGCGAGGGCCTCGTCAACACAGATCTGGTGACGCTCCCCCTGGTTCTCGCGGCACTCATCGGCGCCGTCGTGTGGAACTTCACCACGTGGTACTTCGGCATCCCGTCCAGTTCGTCGCACGCCCTGTTCGGCGGTCTCATCGGCGCGATGATCGCCGCCGCCGGGGTGGACGGCGTCCTGTGGGGCGGCGTCTTCACGAAGGTCATCGTTCCGATGGTGGCTTCGCCTCTGCTGGGCCTGATCGTCGCCTGGTTGTTCATGACGGCGCTCACCTGGCTCGTACACAAGTGGCCTCCGTCACCGGTCAACCGCTGGTTCCGCATCCTGCAGCCCATCTCGGCAGGCTTCATGGCGTTCTCCCACGGCGGCAACGACGCTCAGAAGACCATGGGCATCATCACACTGGCCCTGTTCGCCAGCGGCGAGATCAGCTCGTTCGAGATCCCTCTGTGGGTCAAGATCGCCTGCGCGGTGACCATGGCCATCGGTACCTACTCGGGCGGCTGGCGGATCATCCATACGCTCGGGAACAAGGTCATCAAGCTCGATCCTATTCACGGATTCGCGGCCGAGACGAGCGCCGCCTCGATCATCCAGATCGCGACGCACTACGGCATCCCCGTCTCAACAACGCATACGATCACGTCCTGCATCATGGGCGTCGGCGCCACGCAGCGCCTCTCCGCGGTTCGCTGGGGCGTCGCCGGCAACATCGCCATCGCCTGGGTTGTGACACTCCCGGCCGCCGGACTCGTGGCGGCCGTCGCGTTCCTCATCCTCAACCTTTTCATCTGACTCTGATCCGCCTCCATCCGGCGACCCGTGCTTCCTCGAAACGGATACCGGGTTAACTTCGCCGGCTCGGCGGCATAGACTGGCCAGGATTTTGGTTTCGGCCGACCGTGACGGCGAAGGGGGATGCCGCACCCTCGTCCGGCCACCGGCCGACCACACAAGGAGCGCCATGAAGATTCGACTCATTGAGCCTGAGCCCCCGGGTATGCATGTCTACGCCAAGGTCCTCCTTCCGCGCCTCGGCCTCCCGATCATCGGCGCGACGCTCAAGGCGCGCGGCCACGACGTACTCATCTATAACCCGCAGATGGCGCCGGTTGACTGGGATGATGTGCACTCGGCCGATCTTGTCGGTCTCTCGAGCACGACGTCGACTACGCCGGCAGCATACGACATGGCCGACGACGCGCGGAAGCTGGGGATCCCCGTCGTCATGGGCGGCTCACACGTCACGTTCATGGCCGACGAAGCGCTCGATCACGTCGACTACGTGGCTCGGGGCGAGGGCGGCGAAGAGCTGATCCTGGAGCTGATCGAGGCACTGGAGGGTCGGCGCGAGCTCGAGAGCATCGCCGGACTCTCGTACATGAAGGATGGAGCTCCTGTCCACAACCCGCTGAGGAGCCCGCTGGCGGATCTCGATGCGCTCCCGTTCCCGGATCTCGATCTCATCGTCGGGCATGAGCACATGGGCACCCTGCCCATCATGACCAGCTGGGGCTGCCCCTTCGCCTGCAACTTCTGCTCGGTCACGGCGATGTTCGGACGCAAGTACCGCTTCCGCAGCCCCGAAAGCGTGATCGCGGAGCTCAAGGAGAAGCGCCCCAAGCGCGTCTTCTTCTACGACGACAACTTCGCCGCCAACAAGCGCCGTCTGAAGCTGCTCCTTCAGATGATGATCGACGAGGGACTCACGATGCCATGGTATGCGCAGGTGCGAACCGACGTTGCGCGAGACCCCGAGCTCCTCGATCTGATGAAGCGCTCGGGGTGCCAGATCGTGTACCTGGGCCTGGAGTCGGTCAGTCAGGAGACACTGGACCACTTCGAGAAGTCGCAGACGGTCGACGACATCAAGAAGGCCATTCGCATCCTGCATCAGTACGGCATCCACTGTCACGGCATGTTCGTGCTCGGTGCAGACACAGATTCGGTGCAAACGGTGCGCGACACGGTGTCCTTCGCAATCGCCAATCGCATCGACACCGTGATGCTTAACATCCTCACGCCGCTGCCCGGTACTCCTCAGTTCAGGGACCTGGACGCGGCAGACCGCATCTTTGACAAGCGCTGGCACCTCTACGACGCCCACCATGCCGTCTTCAAGCCCAACCTCATGACCCCGTACGAGCTGCAGATCGAGGTGCTCCGAGGCTACATGCGGTTCTACTCGTTCCGGACGTGGCTCAATTGTCTGTTCGCCGTGAGAGCCACCCAGAAACTGGTGTTTCACTGGTGGGGCCGGAACATCATGCGCAGGTGGCTCAGGGACGAGCGCAACAAGGCCTTCGTCTCAGCCCTTCACCGAATGTGGCCACAACCCACACGCACGTCCGGGGCCAACGGGCTCACAGGCGCTCACTGATCACGTTCCAAGTCCCAAGCCCGCGACGAGGGGCACCCTGGCTCGCGCAACAGAGCCCGGGGCGCCGTGTTGTAACGGGCGATGACCGGTGCTAGGGTACCGCAATTGAGGTCCAAGGCCTCACGCACGAGGATCCTCAACGAGGCGCAGTCGGTACCGGAGCGCCCCCAAGGAGGCGATGTAGTGAACGGCAGACAACGGCTTGTCACTCTCACCATTCTGCTCGGCACCTTCTTCCTCCTTCTCTCCCTCGCACCCCTCACTCTCGCCACCCCGATCTCCGAAAAGAAGACCAGGCTCGCGCGCGTCCAGGCCGAGCTGCAGGCGGTCTACCACAAGGCCGACGTCGCTGTGGAGAAGTACAACCAAGCGAACGCGGAGCTTGACACCGTGCAGCAGCAGATCAAGGAGAATGGCCGTCGGCTGAAGGTTGCCGAGTACAACCTCGCGATCGCCAACAACCAGCTGCAGGCGCGCGCCGAGAAGATCTACAAGACGCGTGATGTGGGCTTGGTCGACGTGCTCTTCGCCTCCAGCACGTTCGACGACCTGGTCACCCAGCTCGATCTCATCGGCCGTATCGGCGACAACGATGTCGATACGGTCAATGCTATCGCCGCATACCGGGCCGACATCCAGGACCGACGCACCAAGCTGCAATCAGACAAAGAGGCGGCGGCGCAGCTCGTCAAGGAGCGAGCGGCGCAGAAGAACGAGATCCTCTCCCTGGAGAACGAGCTCGAATCGATGACGGCCGGGATCAAAGCGGACATTCGCCGGCTCCAGGCCCAGCAGCGCGAGGCCTCCCGTCGCGCCGCCGCGCAGCAGGCGTCAATGAACAGCAGCGCCGGCGGCGGCGGGTCGGCTCCGGTCGTCGATCCGGGTGGTTCTGGCCGTTCGGCCGTCGTCGCCATCGCGCAGCGCTACCTCGGCGTTCCCTACGTCTACGGCGGCGCCAGCCCAAGCGGCTTCGACTGCTCGGGCCTCACGATGTACTGCTACGCGCGGGTCGGCATCGGCTTGGCCCACGGCGCCACGCTGCAGCAGAAGGCCAGCACCCCGGTGCCGATCAGCGCGCTTCAGCCGGGCGACCTCGTCTTCTTCGGAAACTCGTCGTTCAGCAGCCACGTCGGCATCTATGTCGGCGGCTCGACCATGATTCACGCACCGCACACGGGCGACGTCGTGCGCTACAGTGACATGAGCAGCGCTTGGATCGGAGGGCGCTTCTAGCCCGAGGTGGCGCTGGGCGACCGGCAGACAGAGATTCGGCAGAGGGCCGGTTCACAGCGTGAACCGGCCCTCTGCCTTTTCGAGACCGAGCCAGGAGCTACGGAACCTCGGACGCCAGGTCCGCGTGCCTCCGGCTGTAACCTTTTCGCCGCAATTGCCGAAACAAGGAGGGCAGCGACGAACAACCGACGGGGCCGCCACGTGAGACCTATAGACGAACTGCTCGCCGACATGCTGACGCGCAACGCGTCCGACCTGCACATCAAGGCAGGGAGTCCTCCGGTCCTGCGCATCGACGGCGAACTCCTGATCATGAACGATGCGCCGCTCACACCTGAGGACACCAAGGATGTCGCGGCGTCGATCATGACCGACAAGCAGATCCGCCGCTTCAGCGAGACGAACGAGATCGACTTCGCCTACTCCGCTCCCGCCAAGGTCCGGCTCCGCGTCAACGTCTTTCGGCAGCGCGGAAGCATCAGCATCGCGATGCGTCAGGTGGCGACCAAGGTTCCCTCGTTCGAGGAGCTGCACCTTCCGGACATCGTCAAGCGACTCGCGATGGAGCCTCGCGGGCTCGTGCTCGTCACCGGGACCACCGGCTCCGGCAAGTCGACAACGCTGGCGGCAATGATCGATCACATCAACAGCACCGTGCGCCGGCATATCGTCACGATCGAGGATCCGATCGAGGTCCTGCACAAGGACAGGAAGTCGATCATCAACCAGCGCGAAATTGGACTCGACACCGACTCATACGCCTCCGCCCTCAAGTACGTTCTGCGTCAGGACCCTGACGACATCCTCATCGGGGAGATGCGGGATCTCGAAACCGTGACAGCGGCGCTCACGGCGGCTCAGACGGGTCACTTCGTCATGAGCACGCTTCACACGATCGACGCTACGGAGACGCTCAACCGCATCATCGACTTCTTCCCCCTCCATCAGCAGAACCAGGTGCGCATCATGCTGGCCGGCACCCTGAGGGGGATCATCTCGCAGCGCCTCCTGCCACGTGCGGGCGGCGTAGGCCGAATCCCGGCCATCGAGATCCTCGTGGCGACGAACCGCGTACGAGACTTCATCCTCGACGCCAATCAGTCACACATGATCGCCGATGCGATCAAAGAGGGTGACTTCTACGGCATGCAGACGTTTGACCAAGCGCTCCTGAAGCTCTACGAGGACGGGTTCATAACACTCAGCGATGCCGCGGGCGTGGCGGGTAACCCGCACGACTTCAAACTGCTCGTGCAGGCCCAGGGCCACGACGTCAGCGTTATGACCTTCTGAGCAACAGAGGACTAACTCAGGACTTTGCGCCTCTCGAGGTGCAGATCGACCTTGCGCTTGATTCGCTGAAGAGCGTTGTCGACTGTCTTGCAGTCGCAGTCGAGTTGCTCCGCGATTCGCTCGTAGCTCAAGCCCTGCAGGTACAGCCGCAGTACCCGTCCCTCCAGATTGGAGAGAGCCCCGGTCAGGCAGCCGGTCAGACTCTCGACCTCCTCTGAGCTGATCACCTGGTTCACGGGGTCATGGGCGCTGGGTCCCGGCAGGACATCCGCGAGCGAGCAGTCGCTGTCGTCGGAGGAGTCGCCGGGAGACTGGCTGAACGACAGGTACCCATTCAAAGGCACGTGCTTCTGGCGAGTCGCCGTCTTGATGGCGGTGATGATCTGGCGCGTGATGCAGAGTTCGGCGAAGCTGCGGAATGAGGCAAGGCGGTCGTCGCGATAGTCGCGAACCGCCTTATAGAGGCCGAGCATGCCCTCCTGAATGAGGTCTTCGGCGTCGCCACCCGCCAGAAAGTACGAGCTCGCCTTCAGCCGGACGAACTGATGATACCGCAGCATGAGGGCATCGAGCGCATCGACGTTCCCGCGCCGATATGCCTGGACCAGCGAGAAATCCGTACTCTGAAGGAAAGGGTGAGGGTTTCGTGACGCCCCTGCACTGCGTCTGCGCTCTGCCTGTCGCGCCATGATGCCCCCAGATCTGCCCCGATAGCCCCCGTGCCTCGCCTGAGCGAAGCCTTAACCGGCCTACGTCTTCTTCCGCATGGCCTCCAGCTTGCGCAAAGTCTCAAGGTCAACTTTATCCTCAAGCCGTGAGGGGATTCTACTGACTTCCGTGGAAGAATCAAGCGCTTTGTCAATGGTTCCCAGGACCTGGCTGAATTCGCGAGAGCTCATGCGCCTGACGCCTGCCCTTGATGCCGTGTGCTGTACCTCCTGATCACCCGACACCACTGTCACATGAACGTCCGCGGGCTGCTCCGAGATTCGCCTGGCGATCAACGTATCGGCGGTGAAGCGGCCCCCGGCAAAGCACACCTCGACTGCCGCGCCCTTGACTGGCTGACAGCTGGTGCTCTGCGGACCATGGCCATCGAAGACGAGGACGGCGTTCGCGCCTTCAAGCGCCGTCAGGCTGGCCAGCCGATCCGCCAGCCAGTCGCGACGCGCGAACAGCGCCTCGGTCGTCTCACCCGGAAACAGGACGTGAAGGAGGTTGTAGCCGTCGATGATGTAGAGGGTACGGTTCACCGCGCGGCCCCCTGCTCGGCAGCAGACGGTCCCGCGCCGGGTCGCCGCCGCCTCGCCTCGTACAGAAAGAGCGCAGCCGCGACGCTGACGTTGAGGCTCTCGACGGGGTGTTGCATCGGAATCGATGCGAGAGCGTCGCACGTGCGAGCGACGAGTGGCCGCAGACCGTGGCCCTCCGCACCGAAGACCAGGACAACGCGGCCGGACAGGTCGAGGTCCCAGAACGCAGTGCGCGCATCTCCGGCGGCGCCGTAAACCCAGGCGCCGCCGGCCTTTGCTTCCTTGAGGAAGCTGACGATGTTCGTCACTCTCGTCACAGGCAGGTGCTCGATGACGCCGGCCGACGACTTGACGACGGCGGGGGTTACGGCAGCCGAGCGGTGGCGTGGGAGCACCAGTCCACCCGCTCCGGCCGCCGCCGCGCTACGGGCCACGGCGCCGACATTATGCGGGTCAGTCACCTCGTCCAGCACGACCACGATGTCGGCGGACAGGACCTTTTCTGGCCCGACATAGTGAAACGGATCCACCTGAAGCGCCACGCCCTGATGGTCGTGAGAGCCGGTGAGCAGGTCGAGCTCCTGAGCGGAGAGCATGTCCACGGGCAGTCCGTGAGGTACCTGCGGACCGAGGGCTTTGAGAGCGGGCGCCGTCGCCGCGAGCCTGTATGCTCGCCGCCGGGCGCCAACCTTCAAGGCCAGCGTCACCACATTGCGCCCGTAGATCCAGTCCATGTTCACACACTACCTCGGCCCTGGCGGCGGTGAACGTCGGCGCAGCGCCCGCGCTTCACGTTCGCTTGACGACCTGCGTCCCTTGAGGCGTATCGCGCACCTCGAAGCCCGCCACCTGCATCTCGTCGCGCATCCGGTCGGCTTCGTTCCAGCGCTTCTCCGCTCGATAGTGATCACGGAGCGCGCACGCGTACGACGCGTCGCCACCGAGGAGGCGATCGGCGTAGAGCGAGCCGACGTCGTCCCAGCGGTTGTCTGCCGCCAGTACTGCTGCGGAAAGGACGGCGTCTCCGGCAGCGCAGGTCGTGGATCCGTCTTGTGCGACGCCAGTCGCGGCCATGCGCGCCGCCGGCTTCGGCAGATCAATGAGCAAGACGGCCAGCGATTCGACCAGAAGGTCACGAACCGCCTGCAGGGCTGAGGGGTCGAGAGGAGCAGCGCCACGATCGACTTCGGCGAGATAGCGACGCGCCTCTCCGATTGCCGCGAAGAGCTCCCCGATCGCGGCCGCGGTATTGAGATCGTCGTCCATGGCTTCGGCGAACGCATGTCGCGCCCGCTCCACACGCCGGCTCAGTTCCGGATAGGACCCATTCTGGACCGCGAGTTCGGCGTGGTCGATCCGGAACCCGAGGTCCTCGACGGCGCTCGTCAACCGTCCATACGCGGCCCTGGCTTCATCGAGCTTCTCTGCGGAGAACTCGAGAGGGCTGCGATAGTGGGTGGTCAGGAAGTACGTGAGCAGGACGGCAGGGCTGTACCGATCCAGTACCTCGCGGAGCAGGAAGATGTTGCCGACGCTCTTCGCCATCTTGAGGCCCTCGCTACGAATCATGCCGTTATGCATCCATATCCGCGCGAAGGGCAATCCCGCTGCCTCGCTCTGGGCGATTTCGTTCTCGTGATGCGGGAAGATGAGGTCGCGCCCGCCCCCGTGGATGTCGAATCCGGCGCCCAGATAACGCAGGCCCATTGCGGAGCATTCGATGTGCCAGCCCGGTCGGCCTTCACCCCACGGGCTGTCCCAGCGAGGCTCGCCGGGCTTCGCGGCCTTCCACAAGGCAAAGTCGAGCGGATCTTCCTTGCCGGGCTCATGGGTGATGCGCATGCTCTCAGCGAGCTGGTCCACCTGCTGCCTGCTGAGCTTGCCGTACTCGTCGAACGCTCGGACTCGGAAGTACACGCTGCCCTTGGCGACGTAGGCATGTCCGAGGTCAACCAACCGGCTCACGAGGTTGACGATGTCTTCGATGGTCTCCGTCGCCTTGGGTTCCATATCCGGCCGCGGCAGGCCAAGGCGATCGGTATCGTGGATGTAGGCCGCCGAGAACTCATCGGCGACCTCGCGTGCCGAACGCCCCTCACTGCTCGCTTTGACGATGATCTTGTCGTCGACGTCGGTGATGTTGGTGACAAGCGTCACGTCGAGGCCCCGATTGCGCAGCCACGAGCGCAGGACGGCGAAGACCACATAGGGGCGCGCGTTCCCGACGTGGATGAGGTTGTAGACCGTCGGCCCGCAACAGTAGATGCCGACTCTCCCCGGATCCCGAGGCTCCAGCGCCTCCTTCTGCTGGCTGAGCGAGTTGAACAGGCGGATCACTGAGCGTCTCCTGATGTCGATTGGTCGTCGGCGAGGGCGGCATCGACGCGGTGTATGGTCTCGTCCCGCGAGAGCGCGGCGAGGACGAAGGGCAGCTCCGGTCCGTGTTCCGCGCCGGTGAGGGCGATACGTAGCGGCATGAGCACCTGTCTGGCGCCACTGCCGTGCTCCTTGCCCCAGGCCCGATAGGCGCCGAGAAGTTCGCGCGCCCCTTCGTGCGGCAGCCAGACTGCCGCGGCCGCACGCAGGCGGCGGAACTCGCGCAGCGCCGCGGCGCCTGCCCGGGCGATCTGACGGAGGTCTGCCGGAGGCGAGGGCCGGTTGAGGACGGTCGCCGCAAGAAGCGGAGCCTCCCCATAAGCGACCAGCGACGGCTGAAACGCGGCCGCGAGAGCGGCGGCCGACTGCGGAGCCGTGGAGGCAGGCATGCTGTCGCTGAACAAGCGCTCGTGGACCTCCGGGCGGAGCCCCATCACGTGCTCGTGCGCCAGCCAGTCAAGCTTTGCCTGATCGAAGATGGGAGCGCTCAGCGAGAGCTTCTCGAGTTCGAACTCCGCGACCATCTGCTCCATGCTGAGAACTTCGTCGGCGCCATGAGACCAGCTCAGCAACGCGAGGTAATTGACGATCGCCTCAGGCAGGTACCCGAGGTCGCGGAACTCCCCGACAGACGTGGCTCCGTGCCTCTTGGACAGCTTGCCGCCGTCCGGGCCCAGGACGAGCGAGTGATGGGCGAAGCGCGGCACGGCGGCACCGAGCGCCTGGAACAGCAGGCGCTGCCGGGCGGTGTTCGTCAGATGATCATCGCCCCGAATGACATGCGTGATGCCCATATCGCGATCGTCGACCACAGAGGCGAAATTGTAGCCCGCGATACCGTCCGAACGGACGATGATGAAATCGCCGATGGCCGCGCTCCCCACCACCACCGGGCCGCGCAGAAGGTCGTCGACGACGATGTCCTGCGGCGGGACCGCGAAGCGCACGACGGCCCGCTCACCCGCGTCCAGACGGTCCTGCACCTCGCGGCGGCTGAGAGCATAGCAGCGGCGATCGTAGCGAGGCGGCCTGCCGTCGGCCAGCGCCGCCTCGCGCAGCTCTTCCAGGCGCTCCTCCGAGCAGAAGCAGCGATAAGCCATTCCTGCGGCCAGGAGATCGTCGGCCGCGGTCCGATAGAGATGCAGCCTCTCGCTCTGCCTGTAGGGGCCGTGCAGGCCGTCGGCCTCCGGTCCCTCGTCCCACGTCAGGCCCAGCCAGCGCAGATCGGTCAGGATGGAGTCTTCGTGCCTGTCCTCGGAGCGCAGCACATCCGTGTCATCGATGCGCAGGACGAAGACTCCGCCAGTGTGCCGCGCATAGAGCCAGTTGAAGAGCGCGGTACGGGCGGAGCCGATGTGTAATGTCCCCGTCGGGCTGGGGGCGAAGCGTACTCTGACGGTCGACTCGGGCTTGATCCCTGCTCCTCAGGTCTGCGCTCCTCGTGCAAACCTGCCAAGTCTAGCACTCGTCTCTGAGAGCCGCGGCGCCTCAAGCCTTCCTGATGCCCAGCGACGTCGCCGTGAACAGAGGATCGAATGTGAGGTTCTGCGCCTCGATCTGCTCGCGCCCCCCCTCTTCCCGATCAACGACACACAGCAGCACTGGGACATCGAGTCCGACTGCACGCAGCTTCTCGGCTGCCATGAGGGCGGCGCCGCCCGAAGTAACAACATCCTCAATCATGACAACGCGCTGGCCCGCTTCGGCGCGTCCCTCCAGCGCCTTGCTCGTCCCGTATCCCTTCTCACCCTTGCGCACGATGACGAACGGTTTGCCGCACTGAAGCGACACGGCAGCCACGATCGCCACGGCCCCAAGCTCCGGTCCCGCGAGCAGATCGAAAGGTTCGTACGCGGCGAGCTTCTCGGTCAGGCCGGCGGCGATATCCCTGAGCAGATCAGGCTGCGTCGAGAAGAGGTACTTGTCGAGATAGAACTTGCTGTGGCGCCCTGAACGCAGGATGAAATCGCCTTCGAGGTAGCTGGCGTCCAGCAGACGCTGGCCGAGATCGCTCACTGTCCCCCTCCTTGATTGCGAGACGACGACTGCGGACGCAGCCTATCAGGTGCCGCCGACGGCCATGCCGTCGATGAGCACCGAAGGGGTGTGTATGCTCCCGCTCGGCACCCAGCGCGCATCGTCGCCGAGAGCGCGCACGCTCCCCAGCATGCCCAGCATGTCGCCCGCCAGAGTGACCTCCCGGACCGGCGTCGTGAGCCGGCCTCCCTCGATGAGAATCCCGCTGATCCCGACGGAGAACTGGCCGGAAATCGGATTGGCTCCGGAGTGAACGCCGACGGCGTTCGTGACGAAAACGCCCTTGTCGATGCCGCCGATGAGGTCGTCGAGCGGCGTCATCGCGCCCGACACGACGAGGTTGGTCGGCTGCACCGAAGGAACACCCGCATAGGACGGGCGAAGACCGTTCCCCGTCGACATGGTGCCGGCCTTGCGGGCCGTGTAGCTGTCGTGCAGGAATCCCCGGAGCACTCCGCCGCTGATGAGCGGCGTTCGGCGGGAAGGCATACCCTCACCGTCGAACGGCGCACTGTCGGGGCCGTCTTCCAGCGTGCCGTCGTCGACGAGCTCGAACAGCTCCGCAGCGACTCGTTCACCTTCGCGTCCGGCGAACAGCGAGCGGTTCTTCTGGACGGCGTCCGCGGTGAGCGCCGAGCTGAGCACGCCGAAGAACGATGCCGCCACGAACGGATCGAGCACGACCGGAACCTTCATTGACGGGCACTTGCGCGCCCCGAGGAGCCGGCAGGCGCGTGCCGCGGCTTCTTCGCCACAGCCGTTCGGATCGAGCTCTTCGAGGGCGCGGCCGAGCGAGAACGAGTAACCCGTCTCCACCTGGCCATCCTTCTCGGCGAGAACGTAGGCGAACGTGTAGCAGTGATTGGCGCGGTAGGAGCCGCGAACGCCGGCGGCGCTGGCGATGTAGACCTCGCCGTCGGCATCGGCATAGACGGTGTCCTCGACCGTCTTCACCCGGGAATCCGCGGCCAGTGCAGCGGCCTCGACGCGGAGCGCGATCTCAATGCGCTGCTCGTCCGTCGCTCGAGTGAGACGAGCATCGAATGGGGTCACGTCGGAGGGCGCGCCGGCGGGCTCCGGCAGAGCGGCGTACTCGTCAGGATCGCTGACGGCCGCATGGTCGGCCGCCCGGCGCACCACATCGTTCAGTCCCTCGTCGGTAAGGTCAGAGGTATAGGCATAGCCGACGGCGCCCTCATTGAAGACGCGCACGCCCAAGCCTCGCCGCTGCGCCGCCGTGAGCTGCTCGACCTCCTGCTGGTACACCTTGACGCGCCGAGAGCTAGCCTTCTCCGCGTAGACCTCGACGTCGTGCGTTCCGAGAGTGGCCGCGCGTTCGAGCACGGCATCGATTACCGGGAACATCAGGCCGTCCCCCCCACTGTCATCTCGCTGATCCGCAGTGTCGACTGTCCGGTACCCACAGGCACGCTCTGGCCGTCCTTGCCGCACGTGCCGGTCTTGACCTCGAAGTCGCCCGCGATCATGTCGATCTTCATCAGGATATCGATGCCGTTGCCGACGAGGGTGGCGCCACGCAGGGGCGTCGTCAACCTCCCATTCTCGATGAGATAGCCCTCCGCCACCCCGAAAACGAAGTTGCCGCTCGCCGGCTCCACCTGACCCCCCGCCAGACTCTTGGCGTAGAAGCCTCGTGACGTCGTCCCGATGACCTCGTCCGACGAAGCCGGTCCCGGAGCGATGTAGGTGGTCGTCATGCGCGGGATGGGGACGTGGCGGAAGGACTGTCGCCGTCCGTTCCCCGTCGGCTGCGAACCCATTTCGCGCGCGCGCATCCTGTCGAAGAGATAACCCCTCAGCTTCCCTTCTTCGATCAGGAGCGTACGCCGCGTCGGCACGCCCTCATCGTCAAACGCCTGCGAGCCCCACCCGTTGGGGATGGCGCCGTCGTCGTAGGCATTGACGATGGAAGCGGCCACGACCTCGCCGAGCTTGCCGGAGTAGATGCTCGCCCCCTTGGCCACGGCGTCGGCCTCCAGGCCGTGCCCACAGGCCTCGTGAAACAGCGTGCCGCCGAAGCCGTTGCCCAAGACAACCGGCATCGAGCCGACCGGCGCGGGCCGGGCGTCCAGCATGATCAGGGCCTTCTCGGCGGCGGTTGCGGAAACGGCTCTGGCCACCGCCTCGTTCACGAGCTCGAAGCCGGCACTCCCGCCCATGGTCTCAACGCCGGTCTGGATCACATCGCCCCGTCGCGCGACGACCTGGGCCACGAAGCGAACGTTCGTGCGATCGTCGTGAACGAGCTCGCCGAGAGAGTTGGCAATGAGCACTTGCCGCCGGCCGTCGCCATAGGCGACGATCGCCTGGGTGATGTCGGTCCCGGCAGACCGTGCGGCGTCGTCGCCCGCGCGCACGAGCTCTGCCTTCCGAGCGATCGCGATCGACTCCGGACGCATCTTCACCGGGTGCTCGTTCGGCCTGCTGCTCACGTCGCCAAGCACGATGACCGATGGCCCTTGCCCACCGCCTGTCATGGCCGCCGCCACAGAGTCAGCCGCCCTGGTCAGCGCCGCCTCGTCGATCTCGTCGCTGTACGCGTAGTAGGTGCGCTCCCCTGAGAGGAGCCTTACGGCGGCTCCTGCCTCCCGGCCGCCGCTCGTCTGCTCGATCCTGCCGTCCTCGAGCCGCACGCCGATGCCCTCGCGGTCTTCGATGTAGACCTCGGCGAAATCGCCACCCCGCCGCAGGGCTCGCGCCATCGTCTGCTCGAGCAGACCGCGATCAGTCGTCTTCACATCCACTACTTCTCCCCTCGTGCCGGGCCGGACGAAGAACCTTCCCTGGCGGGCATCGTGCAGAACATCTCACAGCGATCGCCGCCGTGACTGATGCTGCAGGCGCCGGCGGCGATGTGCAGATCGCCGAGCCCGGCGGTCACGACTTCAAGCACGCCCTCGAGAAAGGCGCGATGCATGGGGCACACAAGCTTGGACTCGCCGCTCGAGAGCTCGCCGAACGTGCAGTTGTGGACTATGACTTTGAGAGTGCTGGCTTCCCACTCGACCTCGGGCAGGAGCCCCAGATCCTCCGTCACGCGGCGGACGATAGCGGCTGCCTCCGATGCCTTCGAGGGCGCGCGGCCGTCAGCGGCCAACGCCCGGCGGCCTTCCGCCATGCCCGACTCGTGACAGACGCGGAGGGCGTCCTCACGGGATCCTCCAGCTGAAAGCGCCTCCAGCGCGAGCCGGGAGAGCAATTCGTAACGACGAGGCGGAAACCCGAAGTTCACGACCATGTCGCTCAGGCGGTAGAGCTTGGCTGGGCGCCCCCCTCCGCTGCCGCGCCGGAAGCTCGTCGACAGAAAGCCGACCTGCTCGAGCTTGGCCAGGTGCATGCGGGCGACGTTGGGGTGTAAATGGAAGCGATCGGCGATATCGCTGACGGTCACGTCGGCGCCTGCATGTTCGGCTATGGAGCGATAGATGTGGTACCGGGTCTCGTCAGCCAAGACGGCCGACAGCTCATGATCGCGGTCCACGCGTCTCCCTTCGCGAAACATCCACCGAATGGATAGTACAAGTCCTGTCTCAACCTGTAAACACGGTGCAAGTAGTGCGAATGATCGAGACCGTGGGGGCTGCCGCACGGCGGGAGCCCGGCTCACGCCCGGCGCAGTCGTATAGAATCAGGCCAGCCCCGTCCCGGCGAATCAGGAGTCTTTGTGCGTAACCTCTCTCGCGGCGACCGCGGCAAGGAAGTCCTCGACGTCCAGACACGTTTGAGGACGCAGGGCTTCGAGCTCGGCGCCGAAGGGGTGGACGGATTCTTCGGCGCCAACACGGAACTCGCCCTGCGCTCCTTCCAGCAGCAACGTGGCCTGCTCGTCGACGCCATTGTCGGAGACAACACGTGGCGTGAGCTCGTCGAGGCTGGCTATGCCCTCGGTGACCGTTTGCTCTACCTTCGCGAGCCCCCGTTCCGAGGCGACGATGTTCTGGCGCTGCAGGTGAAGCTCAACCTGCTCGGCTTCAACGCCGGCCCCGAACGTGGCGTGTACGACGAACACATCGAGCGGGCGGTGCTCGACTTCCAGCGGAACGCGGGCCTGCCCCAGGACGGACTCGTGGGCGAGACGACGCTCCGTAAGCTGGAGGCGCTGCGCAAGGCGGAGTCCGGAAGGGAGGGCAAGAAGATCCCCGAGCGGGACGGCGGCTTCGCCGCGGCCCGCAGCCTCATGGGCCAGACCATCGTGATCGATCCAGGGCATGGCGGTGCGGATGCCGGGTGTGTATCAGCGCATGGCGTCGCCGAGAAGGACGTGAGCCTTGCCTTGGGATTGCGCCTGGCAGAGCTTCTGCGCGCCGAAGGCTGCCGCGTGCACGCTACGAGGCAGATGGACGAGACCGTGCCCCTGTACGCAAGAACGGAGGCCGCCAATGCGACTGGGGCAACTTACCTCGTGTCATTGCACTGCAACGAGAACGAATCGCCGGCGGCAAACGGCTCCGCCTGCTACTACTTCCAGCGCAGCCACTACTACTCCGAGCACGGGCGCCGGCTCGCCGACTGCATCGGCGCGCGGCTCGCCGCGACCGGCTCGCGGCACATCGGCTGCTTCGGTCGCAACTATGGGATTCTGCGCGAGTCACGAGCGATCGCAGTGATCGTGGAACCACTGTACTTGACCAACCCCGGCGAGGAGGCCTTCGCCGCTCGTCCCGACCACCTCGAGACTGTTGCCCAAGCTCTCCTCGCCGGCTTGGCAGACTACCTGGCACGCCGTCGGACCGGCGAGCCGCAGCAGTGAACGGAGGCGAGGGGCCAGCCGAGGGAACGGTTCGTTTCACGGTCACGCAGGCACAGCGCCTGCGAGAACTCGGGGCCGCGCTTGAGGACGTCGAAAGAGCGTTCACCGACGAGCGATCGCGCGATGCGGGATTCAAGCACAGCGAAGATACGCTGGCGTGCGCCGGACGGGAGCGCCTGCACCTTCTGCGCACCGGCGATCACCGCCCCCTCCTCGTCGAGTTGCAGGATTCGCTCGCTTCGATGCTCAGCGGGCTCGGGTTTGTCCAGGTCGTGACGCCTCACATCATCACCGGCGAGGCGCTCCGGAGGATGGGCATCGGCCACGAACACCCTCTGCGCCGACATGTGTTCTGGCTGGAGGACGGGCGGTGCCTGCGCCCGATGTTGGCGCCGAATCTTTATGCTCTGCTGCGACGCTTCTCACGGATCTGGCGCCGCCCCTTCGGCATCTTCGAGATCGGAGCCTGCTTCCGCCGCGACAGCCAGGGAGCGAGCCATCTGAACGAGTTCACAATGCTCAACCTCGTGGAGCTGGGACTGGCCGAAGACGAAGCGCGCAGCCGGCTCGACGATCTCGTGCACGACGTGATGCAGGCGGCGCGCATCCGCAGCTATGAGCTGGTGCGCAGCACCTCAGAGGTGTACGGGGAGATGCTGGATGTCGAGGTGGACGGTATAGAGGTCTGTTCGGCCGGTACGGGCCCACATCCACTCGACGGCAACTGGGGAATCGTCGAGCCGTGGGTAGGTCTTGGTTTCGGCTTGGAGCGCCTAGTGATGACGCGCGAGGGGTTCCCGAACATCGAACGAGCGGGCCGCAGTCTGATGTATGCGGACGGAGTGCGTCTCAATCTCTAGCGGCGGACTCGCGGTTCAGTCACCCAGATGAGAGCCGTAGCCGCGTCGGAAGTGTGTTGCGGCATACTTCTGCAGCTTCCACTCCGGGATCCGGCACTCAGAGCAGGCCTCGGCATACCACTTGTTGCGCAGCCAACGCGCGGCGCGACTCGTCTTGGAATCGTGAATCACCATGTGCTTGTTGCAGTGCGTGATGACGATGGCGTACTGACCCCGTTCTTCGAACTCCCTGATGCCGTGCAGAATACCGCGGCGAGAAGGCCACAGCTTCATCTTCTCGACAAGGCGGAAGAGTGGAACCTGCTTCCGATAGTAGCGCGCTTTGTTGGGGTCTGTTGGCACAGGCGTCATCGAGTGTACCATCGCCGGAAGGAGCTGCTGCCGGAGTGACGAAAGAGCTGGTCTACCCTTCACGATCCGAGGTGGCCATGAGACCCCGATTCGCTCGCGCGTTCCTCCGTCTTCAGCAACTGCTGCTGGTCGCCGGTGTCCTCCTCCTCGCGGCCGCCCTGATCGCCTGTGGCGACGGATCCGGCAACTCGTCACCGACACCAACCGAAACGGTGACAACGCCCGCTTCGCCGTCGACTCCGCCGTCGCCGGCGCCGACCGGGACCACAGCAGAAACGACGCGCCTCTTTGTGTACTTCCTCCGTGGCGAGAAGCTCGGCGTGGCGGAGCGCCTCGTGCCTCGCACCACGGGAGTCGCCGTCGCTGCCCTGCGTGAGCTGTGCGATGGGCCGACCCGAGAGGAGCGGGAAGCCGGGCTGGGAACGACGATTCCCGAAGGAACAGAGTTGCTGGGCGTAACCATCCGTGATGGCATAGCGTATGTCGACCTCTCATCGGAGTATGCAGGTGGGGGCGGCTCGCTCTCGATGACGGCGCGTATCGCCCAGGTCGTCTACACGGTGACGCAGTTCCAGACCGTGCAGGGGGTCAGCTTCCTCCTCGACGGGCGAGCCATCACCGAGCTTGGAGGCGAAGGTATCGTCGTCTCCTCACCGCAGACGCGGGACGACTGGGTCGATTTCGAACCGGCGATCTTCGTCGAACATCCCGCCGTCGGCAGCGTACTCCAGAGCCCATTCGTGCTGCGCGGCACCGCCAGCGTCTTCGAAGGGTCGTTCCTCGCCGAGCTGCGCGACGCCAGCGGCCGCCGCATCGTTCGCGCCGTGATGCAGGCGTCGGAGGGCGGACCCGGTCGCGGCACATTCCGCAAGGTGATCGCGTTCACCACCTCAGCCGAGAAGGGAGAACTCATCGTCTACGACGTGTCGATGGAGGATGGGTCACGTCGGAACCAGGTACGCATCCCGGTCAGCTTCTCTCGCTGAGGAAAGGCCCGGATGAAGAAGGGTGGCGGGGAGTGCGGGAGTCACACCCGCCTGCGTGGGTTTAGAGCCCACGCTGATCCTTCCGATCGACCCCCCGCGCCGTTGCGCCAGCCACGTCACGCGAGCCCCGCAGCACACCGTCATGCTACCGCATGATGCGGGCAGGAGCTTCATCAGCAGCAACTGGCGCCGAACGCAGGCCGGGGGCAGGGACGAGCGCTCCGTCAGATGCTAGCTGAGGGCGAGCGCGGCCATGACCGCCACGCCGATGGCGAGCGGATCGTGCACGTGACGCATCCCCAGCTTGGTCTGTGCCCCGGCGGTGAACCCTGACGGCAGCCCGGGAACGGCGGCAATCGTGGAGGCCCGCACCGCGGACTCAGTGATGAACGCGGCTTGCGGCGTCGCGTCGAACACGAAGTCACAGCGCACGAGACCTTCGGCGAGCGGCACAGGTCGCAGCGCCTGGTGCTCCATCAGAGCGTCGCGCAGCCGCTGACGGTCGGGTTCGACTACGCTGATCTCGGCGCCCAGCTCCATGAGACGCTCGGCGGCCGCGAGGCCGACCGGTCCCAGCCCGAGCAGGAGCACGTCGCGGCCCTCGAGCGTCCCGGCCGCCGCGGCCAGAGCCGCCACGTACCCCCACGCGGTGGCACTGTCGTTGTCGACGGATCGTCCCTTCATGACGTTCAGAGCGACGAAACAGGCATCATCGGCCACGAAGAAGACTTCAGCTGCCGAGCGCGCAGCCTCATCAATGCCGCGCACGTCTGTCTGATCGGTGACAAAAGCGTCACAGCCGAGATGGCGCAGGACCACCGCGACCGCGTCGCAGAAGCCGCCGATCAGCCCAAGACCGGTTGTGATGGGCACCGCGGCCATGCGCACCCCGGCGAAGACGTCGCCATGCCGATGCCCGGCCGCATTCAGGGCGAGGCCGGCCAGATCGACACCGGCAAGGCTCATCAGCTGCTCGTCGAGCAGCCGCAGGCGAGCCTCCGGCCCGACGACGTCGGCCGCGGTGAGCCTGGTCATGCGGACGCTCCGTACTCGAAGGGCGTCTGCTCGGCCTCCAACTGCAGGCCTTCCCTGCCGGCGATGGCCTCTATCACGTCACGGCCGCGACCTTGCGCTTCGTCCAGCGTCACTCCGGTCGTGATCACTGTGGCAACCCACGGCGAATTGGGATCGCCCTTGTCGGTCAGTGCCTCCTGGGCCCCGAAGAAGCCCGGCACGAGCCGCAGAGGACGGGCGCTCGCCATGGCGTGTTCCCCCACTACCGAGAGGCGGCCGTCGCGGGCCTGCACATGCTGATAGACGCATCCTCGCGGAGGCTCCGAGCCAGCGGAGGGCAGAACACCACGAAGCCTCATGTCGACGAGCGCCTCAACCATGTTCTGGCCGCTCGACCACAGCACGGCAGTCGGCGTCTGGCTCGGCAGGCGCGCGTCCACTTCGAGGACGACGAGCTCCTGGCGATCGCGCACGATGACCTCGACGTCCATCACACCATTCAGGCTCAGCCCTCTTGCGAGGCGACGGCCCAGTTCCGCGAAGTGTTCCCCGACTCCCTGCTCGACGGCCGGCTGCCAATGCCCGCTGCGGACCTTCGCGTGCTGCCGGGCATGCGGCGGCGATGACGCCACCCCGACTGGCGCCACGACGCGCTTGCAGTCGTACACAGTGTCGAACTCCAGGCCTGTCACCTGCAGCGTCACCGCCTGCCCGGCCAACGCGACGACTTCGAGCGACAGCGAAGGCCCGCTCACGAATTCCTCGACGACGGCTGATTGACCACGCACCTTCAGATTCCTTCGGGCATCTGCCAGCATCGTTTCGTCGCCCGCCGTCGCCACCCCCTGGCTGCCGCTGCCGGCATCAGGCTTGACGATCACCGGGAAACCGCAGTCGGGCCACGACCGGGGCCTCGGTACATCCAGCGCGTCGAAGAGGTCGCGTGACAGGGTCTTCGAACGAGTGACACGATACGCGGCACGGTCGAATAGCAGGGGCACGCCCCATCCCGGCAGGCGCTCGGCAAGCCACTCGAGCGTGCCGGCGTCCTCACATGCCGGAAGGACCGCATCGCACGCCGCGACGAGCGAACGTGTGATCCGCTCGTCCGCTGTGACATCGGCGGCAACGACGCGATCCGCGAGGCCTGCCGCCGGGCATTCGGGCGAGTGATCGACCAGAATCGTTTCGTAGCCGGCCTTCGAGGCGAGATACAAGGCCTCAGTCCCTTGCAGCTTTCCTCCGACGACGAGCAGTCTCATAAGGCGACGTGAGCTGCATGACGCAGGGCCATGAGACACTGCCGGTACTCCCGGGCCGACCCGGCCCTCAGACCGAGCGCGTGCAGACGTGGCAGCACGCTTGCCACGGTCCGCTGCCCCTCGTCGATGCCCAAGGCAGCTTGGGACACTCCGGCAAACCCACTGCCCGGCGGCACGAGGGAGGTGACGATGTTCGCGCCCGCCTGGAGGCGGCGCTCCAGACCGTCGATACCGTCGACGTCGAGCGAGGCGGGGATGAAGCGCTCCGGCATCGCCAGACGCATCGCGGCGATTGTGAGCAGCTCGTCTTCGTGTGCAGGCGAGGGCGTTGCCGCCATTGGTGTGCCGAGTTGCGGAACAAGACTCATGACTCGCACCTGCTCGCATCCCGAACGTCGCATCTCGACGATGGCGTTTGCCCGGTCGGCGATCGTGTCGCCGACGCCAGTCAGGATGCCGTCCTCGACGAGCAGACCCGCGCGCCTGGCCGCGCGACGCGCGGCGACGCGCGCGGCGAACGGTTGGCCGGAACGAAGGCGCTCGTACAGCGCGCTCGCATACGCCTCCTGGTACAGGGCGTACCACTCGGCTCCCTCTCCGCGCAACGCCGCGGCCGCGGCGTCCGGCACGACCCCCGGCGACACCATGACGGGCAGCCCCACCTCCCGGCTGACGGCGCCGACCAGCGAGCGCAAGCGTCGGTATCCCGGCTCGCTGTGAATCTCAGGATCCTCCCCCATCGTCAGATCCACCAGGACAACGCCGGACTCGGCCAGATCGCGGCAGACAGCGACGACTTCGTCGAGTGACTTCCTGTAACGGCGGCCGGCTGCATTGCCTGCCCGGTACAGGCAGAACGCACAGTGGTTGCGGCAATACGTCGAGAAGTAGACGAAGCCGTACAGGAAGATTGTCTCGCCCCACGTTCGGTGGCGGAGTGCCCGCGCCGTCGAGAGCACGACCTCTCGTTCGGCTCCGTCCGCCGACAACAGCATCCGCAGATCGGAGTCGTCCGGCAGCACCCCATCCAAGGCACGGTCGCAGACCTTATCGATGCAAGTGACCCGCTCTCCCACGCAGTACCGCTCCCCGAAAGGGCTGGACGTCAGTCGCGTCCGGGCGCCTCCGGCAGATCTCTGATGTTCTGCGCCGCCTGCCATTTACTGACGTTGTCCGCCATGGCGTCGAGCAGTTCCTTCATGAAGCGCGGTGCGAGATTGACCCGACTGACGACCACGCCGTTGACCTCTCCCGGTTCCTCGCTCTCGTGATCCAAACGGACGAACGTGATCGAGAACTCGTAGTCCGAGTGGCTCACGTTCGCGAAGTTCGCGTACACCCCCGCCATCATCTCGGGCGTGGCATGCAGGTTGATGCGTCGCTCCTGCTCCTCCATATGAGCCTCCTTCGCGTCAGCTCGCGATGCGCTGCGCGATAGCTTGGGCCATGCCGCGCGTCCCGGCGTTCCCACCGAGATCGTACGTCACGTGCCTGCCCTCGGCGACCACCGCCGCGATCGCGTTCTCCATGCGACGCGCCGCCGCCTCTTCGCCCAGGTGCTCGAGCAGCAGTACCCCCGAGCGCAGCAGGGCCATTGGGTTGACCTTGTCCTGCCCGGCGTATTTCGGCGCGCTGCCGTGCACAGGCTCGAAAACGGCCGCTTGGGCGCCGATGTTCGCGCCGGGCGCCACGCCCAGCCCGCCGATCAATCCGGCGCACAGGTCACTGACGATATCGCCGTACAGGTTGGGCATCACGAGCACATCGTACAGCTCCGGCTTCTGCACGAGCTGCATGCACATGTTGTCGACGATGCGGTCCTCGAACTCGATCTCGGGGTAGTGCTCGGCGGTCTCGCGCGCGACCCGCAGAAACAGACCGTCCGTGCACTTCATGATGTTGGCCTTGTGGACCGCCGTCACCTTGCGCCGGTTGTGGGCGCGTGCGTACTCGAACGCGAAGCGGACGATACGCTCACTGCCCTTGCGCGTGATGATCTTGATGCTCTCGGCGGCGTCGTCCCCGACCATGTGCTCGATCCCGGCGTACAGATCCTCCGTGTTCTCACGAACCACCACCAGATCTATGCCATCGTAGCGGCTGCGCACGCCCTTCATGGTCTTCGACGGTCGCAGACAGGCGTACAGATCGAGCTCCTTGCGCAGGGCGACGTTAACGCTGCGAAAGCCAGTCCCGATGGGCGTCGTGATTGGACCCTTGATGGCCACCTTGGTACGGCGAATTGATTCGAGGACATGCTCGGGCAAGGGTGTGCCGTACTCCTCCATCACCGCTAGCCCCGCATCGTGGACCTCCCACGTGATCGGGACGCCCGTGGCGGCGATGACCGTCTCGAGCGCGGCGGCCAGTTCCGGACCGGTCCCGTCGCCCGGAATGAGGGTTACTGTGTAGCTCATGGTGCTCCTGCGGTTCGGTTGTCGTCCGGCGACGCCATTGATGAGGTTCAGGCCCCGGGGAGCGCGAATCCGCCGTGCTTCTTGATATGCGCGACCAGGCCCTCGTCCTCGAGGATGGTCACCATCACCGGCGGCAGCGGTACGAAGGGAATGACGGCGCCGGTGG
>CAZHMG010000033.1:0-24440 GCA_964533575.1 uncultured Thermoleophilia bacterium
TGTTCAGCCGCCATCACTGCTCTCAGAAGGAGGCCGAACAGAGACTCATTGAACTCTCGGTCCGGCCGGTGGTCGCGGTCGTCGGCACACGGGCTCCTTCCGTCTACGGGGAGGAGATGGCACGACTTCTGCGGAGAGATCTCACGATCAACGGCCTGCTGGTGCTCAGTGGTCTGGCCAGGGGGATCGACGCGCGGGCGCAGTCGGCTGCGGTGGAGGCCGCCCGACACCGGCAGACGCCCGCCACTGTTGCCACCCTCGGCTGTGGCGCGGATGTCGTCTACCCCAAGGTCAATGGCAGGCTCTACCAGGAGATAGCCCGTGACGGCCTGCTGCTCTCCGAGTTCCCCTGGGGAGTGCCGGCGCGACCGTGGCGCTTTCCGGCACGCAACCGGATCATGGCTGCCCTCGCCCATGCAGTGATAGTGGTCGAGGGCGGAGAACGTAGCGGAGCGCGCCTCACCGCCGATTTCGCACTCGATCTCGGACGAGAGGTTCTGGCCGTTCCTGGTGAAGCAGGACGACGACTGTCCGCCGCCCCGCACATGCTCCTGCGTCAGGGCGCCTCGTTGTGCGAGTCGGCTGCCGACGTGCTGGCGGCCATCACCCCGGTGGGGAGTGACCGCGGAGGTTCAGCAAACGAGGCCCTCCAGGGCACGGCACCGGAGAGCAACGGCGCCAGATGGCATGTGCAACATGCTCTCGCTGCAGGGTCGATGACCGTCGACCAGCTGGCACGACACTGCGGCATGGAGCCGCACATAATCGCGGCGGCCATCAGCGAACTCGAGGTCGACGGCATCGTGCGACTCCTTCCCGGCGGAGGATACAGACTCCAGCCTCGGTGAGACTCGTCGAGACGGCCTCATGCGGCCGTCTTCACGTCTGTCGTGCGGCAGGAGAGAGACCTCCTCGCGTTGAAACCTTACGGCGACAGGGAGGACTCCGCTGACCGCCTTACCGCACAAGCCGTCCACACGCCATCACACGTGCTGTGAGGGGGAGAACCATGCTGACCCTCACGGCCGCTGCACCGCCTACCTCGGGGAGCTCGACGCACGTGGCACCAGTGCCGGCACCCGCCGCTCCTATCAATCGGACCTTAACCAGCTGCTGGATTGGCTCGAGATCAGGAAGCACACGGTCGATGACCTCGACCGCCGCGAGGTACGGGCCTTCTCGGCCGACCTGGGGCGGCGTGGGTACGCGCCGGCCACCCTGGCCCGCAAGCTGTCGACGCTGCGAGGGCTGCTGCGGTACCTCACGCAGGAGGGCATTCTTCCGGCAGACCCCGCGCGGCAGTTGCCGGGTCCTCGCCGCGCCCGCCGGCTGCCGCGCATCCTCACACTCTCCGAAGTCGAAGCGGTCCTGTCCGCGGCGGGACACGACGACCCCCTGGCATTGCGGAACCGGCTCGTCCTGGAACTGCTCTACGGGTGCGGCCTGAGGAGCCAGGAGGCCGTCGGCCTGAGGATGGAAGACCTCGAGGCAAGCCGGCAGCAGTTGCGGATTCGCGGCAAGGGCGGCCGAACGAGGATAGTGCCGATCGGAGCGCCGGCAGGTGTCGCCCTCAGCCGCTATCTCTCCCATGGCCGTGGGGTCCTGCTGACCGGCGCAGGGTCTGCACGAGACGGGCTCGGAGAGGCTCCGCTGCTGGTGTCCCACAACGGACGACGCCTTTCGACTTCGGACATTCGCCGGCTCGTTGTAAAGTATTGTCGGCAAGCGGGTATCGCCGACGCGTCGCCGCACATGTTGCGGCACGCTTACGCTACCCACATGCTGGAACGGGGGGCGGACTTGCGCGCGATCCAGGAACTGCTCGGGCATGCATCCGTCTCAACGACACAGATATATGCGCACGTGGGAGGGGCACATCTGCGGCGCATGTATGACCTCCACCATCCGAGGGCGTGAATGGCGACAACCGCGAAACTGGACGAGGACAAGGTCCGAGAGCTCTGGGAGCGCTACAAGAATCATGACGATCAGGCAGCGCGAGATCGTCTGATCCTCTCGTATGCGCCTCTCGTTAAGTACGTCGCGGGCCGCATGAGCAACGGTTTGCCCGCTCATATCGAAGAGGCAGATCTCATCAGCTACGGACTGCTCGGCCTCATCAGCGCCCTCAAGCGTTTCGATCCGGCTCGCCAAATCAAGTTCGAGACCTATGCCGTCTCCCGCATCAAGGGCGCGATCATTGACGAGTTACGCTCGCTGGACTGGGTCCCGCGCTCGGTACGCAGCAAGGCCCGCGACATCGAGACCGTCTGCGCGCTGCTCGAGAACCGGCTTCATCGGGCGCCGACGGACGAAGAGATCGCCGCCGAGTTACGCATCACCGTCACGGAGTTCCGACATTCGCTCACGCAGATTTCGACAACGTCCATCGTGGCTCTGGACGAGCTCTGGCCTGTGTCAGGTTCGGATGGGGACCAGACGGCGCTGATCGACACGATCGAGGATCCCAAGAGCAACGACCCATCGCGCATGCTCGACCTCAGCGAGATACGTACGCGTCTGGCAGCGGCCATCGACGCGCTGCCCAAGCGTGAGAAGACGGTCATCGCCCTGTACTACTACGAGAATCTCACCCTACGCGAGATCGGCGAGGTGCTTGGTGTCACCGAATCTCGGATCTCGCAGCTTCACACCAAGGCGATCCTGAGATTGAAGGGTCGCCTGCGAGACGAGATCGAGCCTGCCGCCATGCTCTGATCGGCTGGTTTGGCTCGCCGCTTCTCATGTCATCTGGTATCATCGCAGGCTGTTGTGTCAACGCCGATCCGGCGGATCCCTGATCCGTGGCGGTGTCGGGGAGGAGTCGCTCAGGCGGCGCCCCGATTCCACTGATTCCCGCCGGCACTAGAGGGGCGACGTACAATCGCCCGGCGCATTCGCGCTGGGCTGCGGCGCCCGGAGAACCGTCCTCAAGGGAGGCATCGTGCCTGCACTGCAGCACACCGTGAGCATGAAGGACCTGCTCACCAACGGCGTCCATTTCGGCCATCAAACCCGGCGCTGGAACCCCAAGATGAAGCAGTTCATCTTCGGAGAGCGCGGCGGCATCTACATCATCGATCTGCAGAAGACCACCACCCTGATCGACGAGGCGTATTCGTTCCTGAAGCGCACGTCCGAGCGCGGCGGCAGCGTCCTCTTCGTGGGCACGAAGAAGCAGTGCCAGGAGCAGATCAAGCAGCAGTCGGAGCGCGTCGGCATGCCCTATGTGTCCAACCGCTGGCTCGGCGGACTGCTTACCAACTTCTCCACGCTGAGCAAGCGCATCAAGCGCATGCATGAACTTAACCGCCTAGAGCAGGACGGCTCGCTCGATCTTCTGCCCACGCGTGAGGCCATGCAACTGCGCGCCGATCTTCGCAAGCTGGAGCAGAACCTCGGCGGCGTCGGTACCATGGAGCGACTGCCTGCGGCGATCTTCGTCGTCGATCCGCGGAAAGAGGCCATCGTTGTCAAGGAAGCGCGCAAGCTGAAGATTCCGATCGTCGGTCTGGTCGACACCAACTGCGATCCCGACGAAATCGACTACATCATTCCCGGCAACGACGATGCCATCCGCAGCTGTGCGCTGATCATCCGTGTGATGGCCGATGCGGTTGCTGAGGGGCGCCAGCTCCTCACGGAGGCCGAGATGAAGGCGGCCGGCGAGCGCAAAGCGGCCGAAGAGGCGGCTATCGCCGAAGCCGTGAAGGCCGCGGAGGCCGAAGCCGAAGCTGTCACCGCAGCGGCTGCAGCCGCGCACGCGTCGGGCGAAAAGCCTCCGGAGTCCGCCTCGAAGGGAGCGCAGCCCAAGGGTTCTCGGCCGGCTCCCAAGAAGCGGCCTGCCTCCAAGCCGGCGCCCAGGCAGGAGCCCGTCGCGCAGGCGCAGGCCGAGGTCGCGGCAGGCGAAGAGCCGAGCGCAGAGTCCAAGGCGCCTGACGAGAAGCTCGACAAGATGGCTGATTCGCCGCGTGTTCGCGAGGGCGACGACGCCGCCAAAGACTGACTACCGACAACGCCGACCCTGAGAGAGGATCGTGCTGTGACCGACATCACCGCCGCACTTGTCAAAGAGCTCCGCGAGAAGAGCGGGGCCGGAATGATGGACTGCAAGAAGGCCTTGGCTGCCACTGAAGGCGACCAGGAGAAGGCCATGGACGAGCTGCGCAAGCAGGGTCTGGCGAGCGCGCAGAAGAGAAGCTCCCGGACGACCAAGGACGGGGCGATCGATTCGTACGTGCACGCGGGCGGCAAGATCGGCGTTCTGGTCGAGGTCGGCGTCGAGACCGACTTCGTGGCCCGCAGCGAGCCCTTCAAGGAGTTCACACACGATCTCGCCATGCATGTCGCGGCGTCGGCCCCTCTGTGGGTCACGCGCGAGGAAGTGCCCGCTGAGGTCGTGGAGCGCGAGATGGCGATATACGCCGAGCAGGTCAAGGGCAAGCCGGAGAACGTCCTCGAGAAGATCGTCATCGGCAAGCTCGAGAAGTTCTACGCCGAGACCTGTCTGATGGAGCAGCCATTCGTCAAGGATCCCGACCGTACGGTCGAGCAACTGCGCACCGACCTCGTCGGAGTGATCGGCGAGAACGTCGAGGTTCGTCGTTTCGTGCGCTTTCTGCTGGGCGAGACTGTCGAGCAGTGTTAGCGCGGATGGAAGGCGATCCGGTACGCAGCGCCTTCCACCGCGTTCTCCTCAAGCTGAGCGGTCAAGCGCTCGGCAGCGGCACGAAGACGATCGATCCGTCGACGACCAAGGAGATCGCGCGTCACATCAAAGTGGCGCGCAGTCTTGACGTTCAGATCGCCATCGTCGTCGGGGGCGGCAACATCTTCCGCGGCATGTCGGCGCATGTCGCCGGCATGGATCGCGTGACCGGCGATTACATCGGCATGATTGCGACGGTGCAAAACGCCCTCGCCCTTCAGGATGCTCTCGAGGGCGAGGGCGTGGACACCCGCGTGATGAGCGCGTTCGAGATCCGCGACGTGTGTGAACCGTACATTCGTCGCCGGGCCATACGGCACCTCGAGAAGGGGCGCGTCGTCATCTGCGCCGCGGGAACCGGGAACCCCTACTTCAGCACCGATTCCGCCGCCGCCTTGCGCTCACTCGAGCTCGAGGCGGACACGATTCTCATGGCCAAGCGCGAGTACAACGGCGTGTTCTCGGCCGACCCGGAACAGGATGAGAACGCCCAGTTCATCCCGCGACTGACGCATCGCGAAGCGATCGAGCGCGGGCTCAGGGTTATGGACACGACGGCGCTCAGCCTGTGCATGGACAACTGCATGCCGATCTGTGTGTTCAAGATGTCGGGCGACAACATCGTCCGCGTGCTCTCCGGCGAACGCGTGGGCACGCTGGTGCACACGCCCGCCGACAGTCAAGCGTGAGGGGAGGAGCGGTGGAGAAGGAGCTGCTGGCAGACGCGAAGCACCGCATGACGAAGGCGGTGGATGCCGTGAGGGCAGAGTTCACGACGGTGCGCAGCGGGCGCGCCAGCGCGGGGTTGCTGGACCGGATCCACGTCGACTACTACGGCACGTCCACACCCCTCAAGCAGCTCGCGAACGTCGCCGCGCCCGAGGCGCGCCTGCTGACCGTCCAGCCTTACGACAAGACGAGCATGAAGAGCATCGAGAAAGCCATCATGGAGTCCGACCTGGGACTCAATCCCAGCAACGATGGCGTCCTCATCAGGCTGCCTATCCCCAAGCTCACTGAGGAGCGGCGCCGGGAGCTCGTGAAGCTGATTCATCGACTCGCCGAGGACGGGAGAGTCGCGGTGCGCAACATCCGCCGCGACTGCATGAAGGACCTCAAGGAACTCGTCCATAACGGCGACGTGGGCGAAGACGCCGAGAAGCGCGCCGAACAGGAGCTGCAGAAGGTGACTGACGAGCACGTCCGGATGATCGACGAGCTGATCAAGCACAAGGAAGCCGAGATCCTCGAGGTCTGAGGGCCGATTCGAGTCAAGACCGGTTCACGGGAATCGCATGGCCGGATGGCGAACGCGACGGGCTCAGTGGAGAGCCCGGAATCTGCCTGAGCAGGCGACTCCGGCCGCTGGGGGGGCCGAATGCCGTTATCTCGCCATCATCATGGACGGCAACGGCCGCTGGGCTCAACGACGTCATCTGCCGATTGCCGCCGGTCACCGGGCTGGCGCAAAGGCTCTGAGGCGCGTCCTCGAGCATGCCATGAAGCGCGGCATCCGCGAAGTCACCGTATTCTCCTTCTCCACTGAGAACTGGCATCGGCCAGACGACGAGATCGACGCGCTGATGAAGCTGTTCGTCGAGATGCTCGACACGCAGATCCCCGAGATGCACGAGCGCGGCGCGCGCGTGCGCTTCGTTGGACGCCGCGACAACGTCCCCGATCCGCTTGCGCAACGGATCCTCGAGGCCGAGACACTGACCGCCTCCAACGAGGGCATGACGGTCTACATCGCTTTCAACTACGGGGGCAGGCAGGAGCTCGTCGATGCTGTTGCGGCGCTCGTGGAGTCTGGGGAGGTTCCGGCCGAGGAGAGCCTCACACGACACCTCTACGTGCCGGAAATGCATGACCCGGAACTCCTCGTGCGGACGTCGGGTGAGTTGCGGATCAGCAACTTCCTGTTGTGGCAGTGCGCCTACTCCGAGCTCTACTTCACTGATACGCTTTGGCCGGATTTCGACGAGGGCAGCCTGGACGCGGCACTGGAGGAATACCGAACGCGACAACGTCGTTTCGGCGGGCGCACGAAGGAGACAGCGCTCTGATCACGCGCATCATCACCGGCACCATCCTCGCGCTTCTCGCGATCGTCATCGTCGTCAATGGTGGCCTCGTCTACTTCTTCGTGATGCTGGCGCTGGCCCTGATCGGGCTGAACGAGTACTTCGTTCTCATGAAGCGCTATCGGCCCTTGCCGCTCGGCGGTTTCCTGGCCATCGCAGTCATGGTCTATATGGCATGGTTCCACACGCCCCTCGGCGTGCTGGGCGCCGTGGCGCTTGGAACTCTTCTGGTAGCCGTATCGGGCCTCCTGATCGGGCCCAAGGTCGGCGTGACGGTTCGCCTGGCAGTGACTCTCTTGGGCATCCTGTACCTCGGGCTGGGATTCACGCACCTGCTCCTCCTGCGAGAACTCGATGCCGGACGCGACATCGTCCTCACCGTCATTTTCGGGACCTGGGCCGGCGATACGGTCGCCTACTTCACCGGCAAGTACTTCGGCACGAGACCCATGGCGCCGAACCTTTCGCCCAAGAAGACGTGGGAGGGATTTGCCGGCGGCGTTGCCGGCACCATCCTCCTGGTTGTGTTCATCGGCCTCTACACGGACCTGACAGTCGTCGACTCCCTGCTCCTCGGTGTCGTCATCGCCGTGCTCGGGCCGGCGGGCGACCTCTTCGAGAGCCTGCTCAAACGAGATGTTCAGATCAAGGACTCAGGGCGCGGCCTTCCGGGCCACGGCGGCGTTCTCGACCGGTTCGATGCTCTGCTCTGGACCAGTGTCGCCTCCTACTACCTGCTCACCGTCGGCCTCGGCTACTGAAAGCGATCGCCTACTCGTGGGCGAGCAATCTGTGAATTCACGAGGCACCCAGCGCCAGGGGGCGAGCCGCCTCTCTGCCGCGGCAGCCGTAGGCGGAGCCCTCGTGGCGATCGCACTGGCTTGGTATCGCCTTTTCCAAGGCCTCGACCTCAACGACGAGAGTGGCTGGCTCGTCGTTCCTTGGCGCTGGGCGCTTGGTGATCGGCCGTTCGTGGACGAGCAGAATCTCGCACAGATCCCGAGCTTCCTCGTGTATCCGTTCGTGAAGGCCTTCGCCATGGCACGCGACTACGATGTGACGGGCCTTGTGCTCTACGGTCGGCATCTGTACCTCCTCATGACGATCCTGACGGCCGTCGTCGTGCTCCTGGTCCTCCGTCGCCTTATCCGCTGGGAGCTTGCGCTGCTCATCGCGGCGCTGTGCGTCACATTGCTCTCACGCGACACGCCGCAGGTCACGTCCACCACCTTGGCGGCAGCAATGCTCACGCTGGGAGCCCTGCTCGGCCTGCGAGCCGTCACGGAGCCCCCGGCACGTCGCTGGGCGCTGGCCTCCGGTGTGGCGTACGGACTCTCGGTGATCGCCTATCCGACGCTGCTGTTCATCGTCCCGTTCCTGCCCGTCTTCCTCGCGTTCGCGCTAGGGCGGAGGTCTGTGGCCATGGTCGCGGAGGGCGCCTTTGCCCACCCGCCGGATCCCGAAGGACCGCCAACGGGCCGGGCCGCCTGGCTCGTCGTCAGCGCGTGGGCGCTCGGGCTGTCCCTGATCCTCATTCCGGCGGGCTTCCTGCTGTCCGCTTTCGGCGTGGACAATCTGGTGCAGTGCTGGCGCTACACGCTCGTCATCGGCCGCGAGCTCGGGCAGATGGGAGGCGCTTCCAAGGCCTACCAGGTGGTCGCCGGATTCCTCGGGTTCGTGTGGTCTCGTCCATATCTCCTCGGGGCGGCCGTGGCCGCGTACCTCATCTACCGCTGGAGCCCCTCGGCAGGCAGGACGCTGCTGTGCGCTGTCCCGGTCGGGCTTTGGTTCGCCGGCAGCCAGCCCGGGCTCGGAACGGCAGGATTCGTCCTGACGTACGCAGCTCTCGCCCCCTACTTCCTGCTGTTCGTGCCCAAGGAGCGGCGAGCGCTGGGGGCACGCGTGCTCATCTGGGTGTGGCTGCCGACCCTGCTCACCGGAGCGATGGCCGCCTACACCAGCTCCCTCGGCTATGTTCACGCTTCGATGGGCGTGTTTCCCGGCGCCCTCGCAAGCGCCTTGTTCGTCGCTTGGGCGCTGGAGACCGTCAAGCCAGCAGGGGCACGGGTGCCGTGGCTGGCGATCGGCGTCCTGATGTCCATCCTGGCCGTTTCGGTCAGCTTCCAGTTTCGCCAGCAAGCCCAGTTCGCGGCGCACACGACTGAGCGTTTCAGCGAAGGCCCGTGGTGGGGACTCAGTGTGCCCAGTGAGGAGCACGCGTTCGTCACACGGCTCGGCGACGATCTTGCCGCCCAAGCGCGCGCGGGCGACTCGCTCCTCGTCTTCTACGGCGCGCCTGGCGCCTACCTGCTGTGGGACGGCGACATCACCGCCAATTCCTACTGGATCAGGCCAGGGAGGGGAGGTCAGATGGGAACGCTGCCCGCATCAACGCTGGAGTATTTCCGTCGCCATCAGGAAGTGCCCTCGCTGCTCGTTCACTTCGTCAACACGACGGATCTTTCCCGTGAAGAGCTGCAGGAGGGCGCCGGTGGGCTGGACTACCCTGTCATGCTCGTGCAGCCGAGATACTCCATCCACAGAAAGCCCCCAGCTGAGACCGCTGACGACGTACTCGAGCAGCTTGACCGTTGACGAGCCGACCTCTTCCGGCGTGATACCCTTCCGCCGTGCCGCCGCCACGCCGACAGACAGATGGACAGGCAAGGCATGTCCTCGTTCTGGGATCAACCGGATCGATCGGACGGCAGGCCCTCGAGGTTCTGGCACAGCTGCCTGAAACCGTCCTGGTCGGCCTCTCAGCGGGGAGCAGGGGAGAGGCGCTCTTGAGTCAGGCAGCCGCCTTTGGCGTGGATCAGGTGTGCCTGCAGCAGGGCGCCGCGGACGTGGCCGCGACATCGCCGGCAGTGGTGGTGCGCCAAGGCGAAGACGGTCTGCGAGACCTCATCAGCCAAGCGGCTGAAGCGGCGTCAACGGCGGGCGTGCCTCTGATCGTCCTGAATGCCATCGTCGGAGCCGCCGGGCTGCGTGCCACGATGGCGACGCTGGAGTCTGGAGCGACACTAGCGCTCGCGAACAAGGAGAGCATGGTCGCCGGCGGCGTCTTCGTCCTTGAAGCGGCCCGGCGCAGCGGCTCCGTCATCCTTCCGGTCGACAGCGAACACAGCGCCATCTTCCAGTGCCTCGCCGCCGGCGCAGCCCAGTCGGACGCGAACGCAGTTGTGGAGGAGATACTTCTGACCGGGTCAGGCGGCCCATTCCGCGGCCGGCTGCCGATCGATCTCGCGCGAGTGAGCCCGGCGGAGGCGCTCGCTCACCCTACATGGGCTATGGGCCCGAAGATCAGCGTCGACTCGGCGACGCTGATGAACAAGGGGCTCGAGATCATCGAGGCCCATCATCTCTTCGCAGTGCCGTACGACCGCATCACCGTGGCGCTCGACCCGCAGAGCATCGTCCACAGCATGGTCCGGTTCGCCGACTGCGCGATCCTCGCGCACCTCGGCGTGCCTGATATGCGCACGCCGATCGCCTACAGCCTTGCCTGTCCCCGACGGCCTCAGCCCCCTGCGGTCCGCCGGCTGGATCTGTTCGCCCCGCGGCTTTCCTTCGAGCGAACGGACATTACGACCCTCCGCTGCCTCGCGCTGGCGATCATGGCAGGCGAGAAGGCGGCTGCGGCGGAGGCGTCGTCAAGAATGCGTGGCGCTTCTGACCAACAAGATGTCCGGGGCGGGAGGAGATCCTCGCCCTGGACGATCGGCGCACCGATCGTGCTCAATGCCGCCAACGAGATCGCCGTCGAGCGCTTCCTGCGTCGCGAAATCCTCTTCACCGCGATCCCGGCGATCGTCGAGGAGGCTCTTGCCGCTCTGGGGGATCAGCCAGTCACGAGCGTCGATGATGTCTACAGCTGCGACGCCGAGACACGACGGTTCGCCGGGGAAGCGGCTGCGCGCATCGCCATGTGACCGCCGTCATGCCCGTGGCATGGGCAGACACTCCCCGTGGTATCCTGAGTGCATGGACGACGACACCACTTCACCCGAAACGCCAGAGAGTCCGCAGCCCAAGAGACCTCGAGGCCCTCTGAGCCCTTGGTCACTCCTGCTCGCCGGAGCCGTGGTCTTGGCCGTCGTTATGGGTCAGACAGTATGGATCGTCGGCATTCTTGGCCTGGCGTTCCTGATCACCGTTCATGAGTTCGGTCACTTCATCGCCGCCAAAATGTTCGGTATGCGCGTCGAGAAGTTCTATGTCGGCTTCCCTCCGGCGGCGCTTCGCCATACGTGGGGAGAGACGGAGTACGGGATCGGCATCATCCCTCTCGGGGGGTTCTGCAAGATCAGTGGCATGACGCCGGAGGAGGAGGTCCCTCCCGGCACCGGCGACCGCGTCTACTACCGCAAGCCCATCTGGCAGAGAAATCTCGCGATTTTCGCCGGTCCGCTGATGAACTTCGTCGCGGCCGCCGTGGTCCTCGTCCTGTTCGTCGGCATCCAAGGCGTCCCGACTGCGACGCTGGCGATTGACGAGGTCGTTCCAGACGGTCCGGCGGCGGCGGCAGGAATCGAATCGGGCGATGTGATCGTCGGGGCCGATGGCATGAGGTTCGCCTCATGGGAGGAGGCCTCGGCCTATTTCCGCGCCAACTCCGGAGAAACCATCAAGTTGGTTTACCTGCGCGGGGGAGAGGGTTCCGAGCGCACGGCGTCCGTCGGTCTCATCGAGAATCCGCAACTCCCCGGCAGCGGGTACATGGGCGTTCGGGCGGCCGTCGAGACGCGACAACCCGGTCCGATCGAGTCTGTGAAGCTCGGCCTCGAGGGCTTCTCCAATGTCGTTGTCGGCACCTTCACGGGTTTCTGGTGGCTGTTCAGCGGCAAAATCAGCGCGACTGGGCCGGAGGGAGCAGTAGGGCCCGTCGGGATCCTCAGCCTCAGCCGCGATGCCGTGCAGCAGGACTGGTATCCGCTCCTGCTCGCCTACCTGAGCTTCAACCTCGGGGTCATCAATCTGCTGCCTATCCTGCCGTTCGACGGCGGGCACATCGCTTTCAACTTCCTCGAACGCATTCGCGGCCGGCGGCTGGATACGAAGGTGTTCGAACGCGTGATCGCTTTCGGCACCGTCCTGCTCCTCGCGCTGTTCATCTTCCTGACGTTCAACGACGTGAAGCGCATCTTTGGCGGATAGGGTCGGAGGCCACAGGGGCGGCACTCCGGAGCGTGCGCCCGTTCTCGTGACCGGTGGTGCGGGATTCATCGGCTCGCACCTCGTGCGCGCTCTGCTGGAGAGCGGCCAGAGCGTCAGAGTGCTGGACGATTTCAGCACAGGGAAGCACGAGAACCTCGTCGGCGTCGAAGCGCTGGCCGCGGCGCACCAGGTCCACTTCCAGCTCATCGAAGGCGACGTTCGTGACGATGCCCGAGTCCGCTCTGCGGTCGAGGACTGCAGCGGCATTGCGCATCTCGCCGCGGTGGCTTCCGTCACACGCTCGGTCGAGGATCCCGCCGGGGCCAACAGCGTAACTCACGGCGGAACCGTCAACATCGTCCGCCGCGCGGTCGAGGCACACGTACCGCGTGTCGTTCTCGCATCCAGCTGCGCCATCTACGGCGACAGCGTGTCGCTGCCCGTCGCCGAGACCTCGACCCCGCACCCGCTCAGCCCGTATGCCGCCGCCAAGCTGGCCTCCGAAGAGACGTGCGCTTCGGCGGCGGACGCAGGGCAGCTCTCCGCAGCGTGTCTGCGCTTCTTCAACGTCTACGGACCACGCCAGGACCCCAGCTCCGAGTACTCCGGCGTGATCAGCAGGTTCATGAGCGCAGCCGTGGCGGGTGAGGGCGTGACGATCTATGGCGACGGACAACAGACACGCGACTTCATCTACGTGGGCGACGTTGCCCAGGCGCTGATGCGAGCGCTCGACAAGCTGTCGACGGGCACGATCATCGTCAACGTCGGCACAGGAATCCAGACGAGTCTGCTTGAGATCCTCACACAGCTCGAGCGCCTCTCTTCGCGGAGCATCGAACAGACGCTCAGTCCTGCCCGGGCCGGAGATATCCGGCATTCCCATGCCGATACAGGGCGTGCGGCATGGCTGCTCGACTGGAAGGCGGAGACAGCCTTCCCCGATGGTCTTCGCCTCACCCTGGACTGGTATCGGCGCGAGTTCGCCGGCATCCGGAGCGCCGTGTGACCAGCAGGCGCCAGATCTTCGTCGGGCCGGTCCCGATCGGCGGAGACGCTCCCGTCGTGGTGCAATCCATGACATGTTCGAGAACGGTCGACGCGGCCGCGACGCTACGCCAGGTGCGTGCGCTTGCCGCCGCAGGATGCGAGCTGGTGCGCGTCGCGTTGCCGGACAGCAGCGATGCACCGTCGTTCGCGAGCATCGTCAGAGAATCGCCTGTTCCGATCATCGCCGACATCCATTACGACTGGCGCCTGGCCATGTCCGCCATCGCCGCCGGTGCGTCGGGCGTTCGCATCAACCCCGGAACAATGGCCGAGAAGCATGTGCATGAGATCGTCGAGGCCGCGGCGGAGGCCCCCGGTGATCCAGTCGCGATCCGGATCGGAGTCAACGCCGGATCTCTGCCCCGCGACCTCCGTGACAAGGGCCGCCGCGAGCCCGCAGAAGCCCTCGTCGAAGCTGCCCTGCGTTGGGCGGACCAGTTCGAGGGCTGGGCGTTTTCGAACTACAAGCTCAGCGTCAAGAGCTCGAGCGTACCGACCACGATCGCCGCGTACCGCCTCCTCTCGGGCAAGACCGACGCCCCCCTTCATGTCGGCGTGACCGAAGCCGGGACTGCCTGGTCGGGGACCATCAAGAGCGCGGTGGGGATCGGCACCCTTCTCGCAGACGGCATTGGCGATACCATCCGCGTCAGCCTCACCGGAGATCCCGTGCAGGAGGTGCACGTCGCCTGGAAGATCCTTGGCGCGCTGAACCTGCGGCGGCGCGGCCCGGAGGTCATCAGCTGCCCGACGTGCGGACGGACCGAGATCGACATCCTCAAGCTGGCTGAGGAGGTCGAGCTTCGTCTGCAACAAGATCCACAGCTGTCTCTGCAGCCCATAACGGTGGCGGTGATGGGCTGCAGGGTCAACGGACCGGAAGAGGCCAGGCATGCGGACTACGGTATCGCCGCTGGCCCAGGCGAAGGAGTTCTCTTCGATCACGGCGAGCGCGTTGCAGCCCTGCCGGCGGGCCAGCTCGTCGAAGCGCTTCTCGCCCTTATAGGGGCCGGCTCGCCCTGCGCAGACCTGCCCAGACAGCCCTGAAACGGAGCGGGGCGCCCGAAGGGACGCCCCGCAGACAACAGATCTGCTCGAACGTCTACTTACGCCGCCGCAGCCATGCGCCGCCGCCGGCCAGCGCCACGCCGCCGGCGAGCAGCAGGAGCAGCGGCGCCCCGGTGAAGGCCAGTTCGCCTTCCTGGGCGCCGGGAGCCTGCAGGCTGGCCAGGTAGTCCTCGAGGACGCCCTCGGTCTTCGAGTACTGCTTGCCCGTGGCGTCGTTCTGGACGTAATCCAGGGCCGCCCGGATCTGAGCCGGCGTCCAGTCGCCGTCGATCTGTCCGTCGGCAGCGTCCTTGACGATGCCGTCGATCGTCGCCTGCGACACGCCGGCCTGGGCGACCACCGCGAACGCCAGAACGAGGACGATGGCGAGTGCCATGACCATCAACAGTCTCGTCTTCATGTGTGCCCCCTGTCTCACCGGCAGGCCGGGTCGGCCTCCGGACTCGTCATGCCTTGACTCTGACGAGAGTCTCTCTATCCTACCCTTATCGGCCAGAGGTGAGACGGCCCCGGCGCTGCGAGCCACTCACCCACTAACAACCCGTATCCATATTCGACAACGGCAGCGTCCCACCTTCGCAACACTCGGCCTCCTCAGGCACGGGAGAGGGTTCGCTCCGGCCCGCATGTCCGTGTGGCCTTCCGACTCGTAGCGCTACCGTCCGGCGGGCGAGAAGCGGGACCGGGAAGCCCGACCGCACCTTCGCGTGCCTGCAGCCTCAAGCGGAGCTTGGTAGCATTACCTCCCGGCCCGACACACAGTATCGCGAGGTCATATGCGCGCCAGTCAGCTGCTGCTGCCCACCCTTAAAGAGGATCCGGCCGGCGCCGAGGCCGTCAGCCACAAGCTGATGGTGCGTGCTGGTCTCGTACGCCAGTTGGCCGCCGGCATCTACGTCTACCTGCCGGCCGGCTGGCGCGTCATGCAGCGGATCGCAGCCATCATTCGCGAGGAGATGGACGCCATCGGCTGCCAGGAGATCCTCATGCCGGTCCTCAATCCAGCAGAGATATGGCAACAGTCGGGTCGCTGGAGCGCGATCGGGGACGAGCTCTTTCGCCTCAAGGATCGCAAAGGTGCCGACATGGCGTTGGCGATGACGCACGAGGAGGTCGTCACGTGGCTGGCATCTCGAGAGGTGCACAGCTATCGCCAACTGCCGCAGCTCTGGTACCACATGCAGACAAAAGAGCGCGACGAGGCCAGGCCGAAGAGCGGAGTGCTGCGCACCCGAGAGTTCATTATGAAGGACTCCTACAGCCTGGACGTGGATCAGGAATCACTCCAGGAGAGCTATCGCACGCACATCGCCGCCTATGATCGGATCTTCGAGCGGTGTGGCGTCGAGTGCATGATGGTGGAGGGCGATTCTGGCATGATGGGCGGCTCCGTGAGTCACGAGTACATGGCCTACGCCGAAGCGGGCGAGGACGAGATCGTCTACTGCCGGGGATGTGGGTACGCGGCGAACGTGGAGACTGCGTGCGCGGGACCCGATCCGAACGATCCCGTTTCGGACGATGCTCCGCTTCCGCTGGATCTCACCGCGGACAAGATCCTGCCCACGCCGGGGGCGAAGACCATCGAGGAGGTCGCGGCCTTCCTCCGTCTCCCGGCACGCGCCTTCCTCAAGGCGCTCGTTGTCATGACCGAGGATGGCGAGCGGCCGACGGAAGCCGTCATGATTCTGCTTCGCGGCGATCGTGAGCTCAGTGAGCTCAAGCTGCGCAAGACGCTCGGCTCACGGTTCCGAATGGCCACTGCGGACGAGGTCCTCGCTGCCCAGGGCATCGAGCCCGGGTACGTGGGCCCAGTGCCCACCTCGCTGCCCGTCTACGCGGACCTGGAGGTGCGCAAGGGCTTCTTCGTCGCCGGCGCCAACACGCCCGGCCATCATCGCAGCGGCATCGCGCTGTCCATGGTGACGCAGGCCGTTTTCGGCGACCTTCGCGCAGCCGCTGCCGGTGACCAGTGCCCGCGCTGTGACGGCGAACTCGAAGGCGCGCGGGTCATCGAGGTCGGCAACATCTTCCAACTCGGCACGAAGTACTCCGAGCCCATGGGAGCGATGGTCCTCGACGAGGACGGCAAGGAACGACCCATCATGATGGGCAGCTACGGTATCGGCTTGGCCCGTATCGCTGCGGCGGCCATCGAGCAGCATCACGACGCCAACGGCATCATCTGGCCGACGAGCATAGCGCCGTTTGACATCCATCTTGTCCTCGTGCGGGCAACGGACGCTGCCCAGCGTGAGCTGGCTGAGGAGCTGTACGGTCACTTCAGCACTCAGGGTATGGCCGTGCTCTTTGACGACCGCGACCTCAGTGCGGGCGTCAAGTTCAAGGACGCCGATCTCTTGGGCTGCCCGCTGCAGCTAGTGGTGGGGAAGCGGGCGGGGGAGGGCATCGTCGAGGTGAAGCGGCGTGCGTCCGGGGAGCGGAGCGACGTGCCAATCGTGGATCTGGACGCGGTCCTTCATGAGTACCTGAACGCCACCCGGGAGCGGTCGGACTTCAAGTCGTAGCCTGCACCGGCTACATCGGCCGCCAATTGCTCAAGTATCGGCACGGTCAGGGCGATACCTGCGCTAGGATGAGCGCCCGCTACACCACACCAATTGCCAAGAACAGGTACTCGCAAGAGCGCTTCCCTCAGGCGCTCAAGAGCCTGATGGACGAACGGCGACTCAGTTACCGTCAGCTGGCGTACAAGACGAAGCTCTCCGCGGGCTATCTCAATCACCTCACCAAGGCCACCCGGCCCGTTCCCGCCGACGCTGTGGTCGCCGTGATCGCGGAAGCTCTCTGCGTGGAACCAGACTTCTTCATCGAGCACCGGTTACGCCAACTCGTCACCGTGCTTGACCAGTCTCCTCTGCTCACCGACACGCTCTACGCTATCCTCCTGCGCAGCCAGCCTGTCCCTGAGGACATCGTCGAAGCGCTGTCTCACGGGAACGGCAACGGGAAAGGAAAGGGGGAAGGCTCCCACCCTCCCCAGAACGCCGCCGTAGGCTTCTAGGGCGCCCTTTCCCTCTTGGCCTAGTCCGGGCCGCCCGCTATCATCCAAGTGCCGCAGGCGTAGTCCCAGCCCCTCCTCCGTCCGGAGTCGTGCCATGCAGCACATCGGTATTCGCCGCGAGGACAAAGATCGCTGGGAGACACGGGTCCCATTGCTGCCGTCCGACGTCAGGCTGCTGGGGTCTGCACATCCACTGCGCTTCGTCGTTCAGCCATCGTCACAGCGTGTCTTCTCAGACGACGAGTATCGTGAGGCGGGAGCGCTGGTCGCCGACAATCTGGGCGACTGCCCGATCGTCCTCGCCGTCAAGGAGATCCCGCCAGACCTGCTTCAGCATGGCAAGACGTACGTCTTCTTCTCGCACACGATCAAGGGCCAGCGGCACAACATGCCGCTTCTGCGCCGCCTGATCGAGCTGGAGTGCCAACTGATCGACTACGAGCGCATTCGTGACGCGAGCGGTGCGCGGCTCATCTACTTCTCACGCTTCGCGGGCCTCGCCGGAGCCATCGATACCCTCTGGGCGCTCGGGCGGCGTCTGGCGTGGGAAGGCCTGGAGCCCAATCCGTTCAGCCGGTTGAGCCAGACATACCGGTACGGCACACTGCAGAGCGCGCTCGAAGCGATGAACGAGATCGGCGCGCTCATCGCCAGAGATGGCCTTCCAAACGAGATATGCCCGTTCGTCATCGGCGTAGCGGGTTATGGCAACGTCTCTCGGGGGGCGCAAGAGGTCCTCTCCGCCCTGGGCGCGAGGATCATCGCTCCCCAGGATCTGGACGATCTGTTCGCGCAGCCCGTCGAAAGCCGCGTGGCGTATGCGGCGGTTTTCACCGAGCGGGAGATGGTCTGCCGGCGCGATGCCGCGTCAGACTTCGATCTCGCCGACTACCTCGGGCACCCGGAGTCGTGCGAAGGCCGATTCGAGCAGTGGCTACCGCGTCTCACGGCTCTGATCAACTGCATCTACTGGGACGCCCGCTATCCGCGGTTGGTCACGAAGGCGGCCGTCCATGAGCTGTTCAGCGATGAGAGACCGCTCCTGCGTATCGTCGGCGATGTGAGTTGCGACATCGAGGGATCGATCGAGTTCACCCTCCGGGAGACGAGCATCGATGATCCCGTCTACGTCTATGATCCGTTCACGGATACCATACAGGCCGGCGTTGCAGGACGAGGACCTGTGGTGCTGGCGGTTGGAAATCTCCCGTGCGAACTGCCCCGTGAGGCGTCAGCCGCTTTCAGCGCGGCGCTGACGCCTTACGTTCCCGCGTTGGCGGCAGCGGACTTCGGCGTGCCGTACGGCCATGCGACGCTGCCGCCAGAGCTCTCCGGAGCGCTCATCCTGCATCAAGGCAGGCTAACGCCCGACTACGCCCACCTCGAGTCCTTCCTGCATGTGTCGTAGCTGCACGACCTGACGTGCTTCGCCAGCGCGGTATCCGTATGCGTAGTTTGATTCGCTTCGTCGGGGGAAAGCACGAAGTGTGGGACGTGGTCGACGAGGGGAGGGACCCCAATGACGCAGAGACAGGAAATAGCGGGATACCTTCACAACCTTCTGCTGCCCGCCTCGAAGAGCGAGGTGGTCAAGGCAGCGAAGAAGAACGGTGCCCCCAAGGATGTCTGGAAGATGATCGACAAGCAGCTTCCATGGCTGACGTATCAGCATCTGGACGACATCCTGAACGCGCTGGATCTCGAGGACCGCGGCACCAAGGCTGCCTGAATGAGGACGCCAGAGGAGCAGCCGCCGCGCGGCTGCTCCTCACGTTGCAGATGTTCGGCCAGCTGGTGCGCTTCGGCATGGGGAGCAGAGTCACTCCCGTACAATCCAACCAGCCGATCGTCGTCCATTCGTAGTCGAGCAAAGGCACGAGACATCGTGCCGGTGCGGGCACCAAAGAGAGGAACACGCGGCGCGCGCGAGGAGAGAAACGAATTTCAGTGGAGATGGTCGGCGTGAGAGGATTTGAACCTCCGACCCCTAGTCCCCCAGACTAGTGCGCTAACCAGGCTGCGCCACACGCCGACTCTAGCCGCATTCTAGCACAGCCCCAGGCGCCCGCAGCCAGTTCAGGCGCTCGTTTACCCCTGTTACCATAGGTGAACAGTGGCGGCTGGGCCGGCCACGCGAGCAAGGAGGGTGGCGCGTGAGGGCAGTCGTCATGGCAGGCGGAGAGGGTTCCCGGCTGCGGCCTCTCACCAGCAACCAGCCGAAGCCGATGGTCTCGCTCTGCGGCAAGCCGTGCATGGAGTACATCCTGGAGCTGCTCTCGACACACGGCATGACCGACACCGTCGCGACCCTCATGTTCATGCCGAAGGTCATCCGCGACTACTTCGGCGACGGGTCTTCGCTGGGGATGAACATCGACTATTCCGTCGAGATCATGCCTGCTGGCACCGCGGGCAGTGTCGGCTTGGCTGCGGATCGGCTGGCAGACGAGACATTCCTCGTCATCAGCGGAGATGCACTCACCGACTTCGATCTCACCAAGCTCGTCGCCTTCCACCGACAACGGGGCGCGATGGCAACCATAGCGCTCAAGCGCGTCCAGAATCCACTGGAGTTCGGCATAGTCGTGACCGCCGAGGACGGGCGCATCGAGCGATTCCTCGAGAAGCCGACGTGGGGTCAGGTATTCAGCGACACGGTGAATACGGGAATCTATGTCCTCGAACCCGAAGTGTTTGATCACATCCCGGCCGGAGAGTCATACGACTTCAGCAGGGATCTCTTCCCCAAGCTCTTCGAGATGGGAGCGCCGCTGTACGGTTATGTCGCGGACGGGTACTGGCAGGATATCGGGAGCCTCCCTCAATATCTCTCCGCGAATCGGGACATCCTGGACGGGACGATCCGCGCCTCCGTGCCGGGGCTGGAGCTCAAGAATCGCGTGTTTATCGGTGACGGCGTCAACCTGGACTCACTGGAGCACATGATGGCACCCGTCTACGTCGGCAACTACGTGCGCCTCGACCCGTCCGCCAGAATAGGTCCTTACACCGTCCTCGGCAGCAATGTGGTCCTCAAGAGCAACGCTGAAGTCCGTCATAGCGTTGTCGGCTCCAACACGTACATCGACACATCGGCGACCATTCATGGGTCCATCATCGGCAGGCACTGCGACATCAAGGCGGGCGCTCGCTGCAGCGAGGGCGTCGCCGTCGGGGACGACTGCACCATTGGTGAACAGGCCTATCTCGCGCCGGACGTCAAGGTTTACCCTTTCAAGACGGTGGACGCGGGAGCGCAGGTCCACTCCAGCATCATCTGGGAATCGCGCGGCAGCTCGAGGCTCTTCGGCAAACAGGGCGTGAGCGGGCTCATCAACGTCGACATCACTGCTGAGCTCGCGCTCAATCTCGCCATGGCATACGGCACCACGCTGCCGAAAGGGGCCAGCGTCACAACGAGCCGGGATGCGCATCCCGCTTCTCGCGTGATCAAGCGCGCCTTGATCGCCGGTTTGAACAGCACCGGCGTCGTGGTGCGCGATCTACGGCACGCGAGCAGCGCCGTCAATCGCTTCGAGGTGAAACACGGCGAGGCCAAAGGAGGTATTCACGTTCGCATCGCCAGCTGGGATCCCGAGAGCATTGAGATTCAGATATTCGAGTCGCCCGGAGTCGACCTCAGCGAGCGCCGGCAGAAGGACATCGAGAGGGTGTACGGCCGGCAGGACTTTCGTCGGGCCTTCTACAGTGAGTTCGGGGAGATCCGATTCCCCGATCGGGCGCTCGAGACCTACGCCCGCAGTCTCACCAGCTGCCTCGACCTCGAACTCATTCGCAGCCGTCGCTATCGTCTGGTTATCGACTACTCCTCCTCGCCTGCGGCGCTCATCCTGCCGCACATTCTGGGAGAACTCGGCGTCGAGGTGCTGGCCCTCAGGGCCTTCAGCGACCGCCGTCACGTGAGCCCCGGCGCTGAGGAACTGGAGGCCAACATTGGCGAAGTCCGGCGCCTCGTGCATACCATGGAGGCTGATCTCGGCATCGTCATCGACCCAGGGGCGGAACGTCTCTTCGTCATAGACGAACGTGGCGCAGAGGTCCCGTTCGAGACGGCGCTGCTTCTGTTCATCCGGCTCGTCTCACGGCAGGCCTCAGCCGGGGAGAAGATCGTCCTGCCGCTCACGATCACCGGCCGGGCCGAGGAAGCCTCGCGCGAATCTCCGGTGGAGCTGGTGCGCACGCAGGTGTCTCTGCCGACGCTCGCGTGCGCCTCACTGCAGGACGGGGTGATATTCGCCGGCGCCCTCGGCGGCGGCTACATCTTCCCGGGATTCCTGCCGGCATTCGACGCTGTCATGAGTCTCGGCAAGCTCCTCGAGTTGCTCGCTCCCGAAGCCATGCCGCTGAGCGAGCTCGCCCTGCAGCTTCCGGAGAGTGCCCTTGTCCACCGCACTGTCGCCTGCCCATGGTCGCTCAAGGGGACCGTGATGCGAACCGCTACCGAGCAACTCCAGCGAGACGCCCAAGTAGGCCTCGCTGAGGTCAGTCTCGTGGACGGCGTGCGAATAACGTACGATCACGCGTGGATGCAGCTATTGCCTGACGCGGATGAGCCGATATTCCATGTGTACGCAGAGGGCGACGACCGCGCAGAGTCCGAGCAGCTCGCTGATATGTTGGCCGACTCGGTGCGCAGCGTGATCAACAACCACAACCTCTAGATCAGAACTCATGAAGAGCATCTCTCGCCGGCGCTTCGGTGCGTTTCTTGCCCTGTTCGCGGCCTTGGTTGCGTTGACCGTCTTGGGCATCATCCAGGTCGTCACGAACGACTCCATTGCGCCTGGTGTCAAGGTGGCAGGAGTCGATGTCGGAGGGCGCAGCGTGTCGGAGGCCGCGGACACGCTGCGCCGCGAGCTCTGGCCGGTCATAGGCACAGTTAGGCTCCATCGCACTGGCAAAGAACCAGTCACACTCGCGCTCGCCGATCTGGGCATCACCTTGGATGCACCTGCCACCGCTGCCGCCGCCCGTCAACTGGGCGGCGTCAGCATGTTGGGTCTGGACCTCTCCCTGGGAGGGGATGGGGGAGAGGTCGAACCGGTTATCGCGGTCGACGCAGCCAAGCTTGATGCGGCTCTTGTGACGCTGGGTGAGGAGGCGGACGAGCCGGCGCGCAATGCGCGCCTGACGGTCCGCAAGGGGTGGGGAATCGTCGTCGTGCCCAGCAGCGACGGCCAGACGGTGGACGCGACTGCCCTTGTGGCGTCGGTGACGGAAGCGGCAGCCGCCGGCAAGGCGTATTCGGGGCCGGTGCCGATGCGTGTCGTGACACCGGAGGTCAGCACCGACATCGCCAGGTCCAGGGCCGTGGAGGCCACCACGTACTTCTCACGGCCGATCCTTCTCCGTCATGCGTCACGAACGATCGTCCTCGAACCGGCCGCCATGGCCGACATGCTGAGCGTGAACCTGAGGTCGGATGCTGCGCGGTATCCCCTGACCTTCCGCAATGACAGGGCCCGCCGCGCACTGCACCGGCTCTTCGAATGGGCAGAGCGTCCCGCCGTCGACGCCGACATCGTGGTTCGTGAGAAGGGCGGTATCACCATCACCGAGGCGCAGGACGGCGAAGCGCTCGACATGGGTTTCCTGCTGGAGGATATGGATGCGGCCGCGATCAGCAAGGGCCAGCGCACCGTCGTCGTCTCGACGTCTCCCGTGCTTCCCCGACTGACCGCCGAGGAGGTGCGGGCTCAAGGCCTTGCCTCTCTCGGCTCTCAATTCACCACCTACTTCGACGCGGGAAACGAGGCGCGCGCGAGGAACATCGCGCTCGCCGCCAAGCTCGTCGACGGTGCGATCGTCGAGCCGGGGCAGATCTTCTCCCTGAACGAGGCGATGGGTCCACGCACGGTCAATCGTGGGTTCGACTACGCCCCAGTGATCGCTGGGGACGGCGTGTTGCGTCAGGGCGTCGGCGGGGGCATCTGCCAGTACGCGACCACACTGTTCAACACGGCGCTACTCGCCGGCCTGCCGATCGTCGATCGGCAGGCGCACGGCTTGTACATCGCGCATTACCCCGTCGGACGCGACGCCACGGTGGCCTGGGGCAGCATCGACTTCACGTTCCGAAACGACACGGGGCGAAAGCTGGTCATTCGCAGCTGGACGCACAACAACGCCCTGACCGTCGCGCTGGTAGGGAGAACCGGACGCTCGGTGGCGCTGGCAACCGGAAGGTTCTACGACGTTCGCAGCCCCGTGCATACGAAGTCGAACCCTCGCGTCGTCTTTGATGCCGATCTCGGCCCGGGTGTCGTCCGTTGGGAGCAGGGGGTGGACGGACGCAGCATCAAGGTGGAGCGCGTTGTGCGCGACGCCGACGGGCGGGTGCTCTTCCGCGACAGCTTCGTCTCGCGGTACGTCCCGCTGGACTGGGTCAAGCGGGTGGGCACGTCCTGAGCGAAGCCCCCCACTGACCGATCAGCCAGTCTTGGCGATCACCTGCTTGCAGACCGCCTTCAGCGTCTCGAAGACGCCTTGACCCGTGATGGCGCTGGCTTCGACCACGGGTGACCCCGTGTGGTTGAGGAGGTCGTTGAGGTCTTCGACCGAGAAGACATCGCTGAGATCACGCTTGTTCATCTGCACGACAAACCCCAGCTTCGTCAAATCGTCACCTTGACCCAGAAGGTTGTCCCACAGATTGAGGTAGCTCTCCACGTTCTCGTCGAGGCGGGTGATCTGCGAATCGGCGACGAAGATGATCCCGTCGATGCCCTGAAGGACCAGCTTGCGGCTGGCGTTGTAGTAGCTCTGGCCCGGAACCGTGTAGAGATGGAAACGGGTCTGCATCCCCTTGACGGTCCCCAGAGTGAGCGGCAGGAAATCGAAGTAGAGGGTGCGCTCTTCCTCGGTGGCGATGCTCACGAGTTTCCCGCGCGCCTCGGGATTGATCTTCCGATGGATGTACTGCAGGTTGGTCGTCTTTCCGCACAGGCCGCAGCCGTAATACACGATCTTGTAGTTGATCTCCCGGGCGGCGAAGTTGATGAGAGGCATAGTCAGGACCTCACATGTCTCGGAAGAGGTCGTCCATGGCTGTGGCAGCGGCGCTCTCGAAGTCCGCATCCATCTCCGGCATCACGCTGTCGTCCGGGCCGTCGAAGATCTGGCGCAACACCTCGATCGCCCGCTGGGAGTAGAGACGGACTTTCCCGACCTGTGTTTCACGGCCAAAGGTGACAATCAGCAGCACCTGATCGGTGACCTGGGAGACGTGCAGGTTGAGCCCGCGACCCCAGTGGAAGAGCAGCGTGACCTCGGTGCCGTCGAGTCGCCTAGCCAGCTGCCGGAGGGCTCCCAGACAACTACAGGCACC
>CAZHMG010000034.1:0-23606 GCA_964533575.1 uncultured Thermoleophilia bacterium
TGCTCGTCGATCTCGGTGAAGTACATGTTGTTCTTGTAGTTCTCCCAGTGGCCGCTGCGCTCCCACAGCTCGCGGCGCAGGATCTGCGGCGTGCGCAGCTCTTCGTAGCCCGCCTTGACGTGCTCGCCGCGCCAGTAGTCGATGATGGCGTTCCAGATACGCATCCCCTTGGGGTGAAAGAAGGGGAAGCCGGGACCCTCTTCGTGGAAGCTGAAGAGGTCGAGGTCGCGGCCGATACGCCGGTGGTCGCGCTGTCTGGCCAGCTCGAGGGCCGCGAGATGCGCGTCCAGGGCCTCCCGCGTAGCGAAAGCGGTGCCGTAGATGCGCGTCAACATCTGGTTGTTCTCGTCGCCGCGCCAGTAGGCCCCGGCCAAGCTGGTGAGCTTGAAGGTGCCTTTCCCGACACGGCCCGTGCTGGGCAGGTGTGGGCCACGGCAGAGGTCGACGAAGCCGTCCTGAGTGTAGACGCTGATGGTCGGGGCCTCGTGGCCCTGCGCACGCGCCGCCGCCACGAGGTCCTCGATGAGCTCCACCTTGTACGGCTGATTGAGGCCGAGCGGCAGCCCCGAGGCGCTCACGCCGACCTTCCCGGGTCCGAACACGGCCAACGCTTCCTCGAAGGGCAGTTCGTGGCGCATCACCGTCAGATTCTGGCTCACGATGCGCGCCATCTCCTTCTCGATGCGCGCGAGGTCACCGTCCGCGATGGGCTCCGGCAGTTCGAAGTCGTAGTAGAAGCCGTTCTCGATGGTCGGTCCGATCGCGTACTTGGCGTCCGGATGCAGGTTCAGCACAGCCTGTGCCATCACGTGTGAAGCGGAGTGTCTCAGCACGTCGACGGCAGCCGGCTCGTCGCTCGGGAGCGTCAGAATGGCAATCTCTTCGCCGTCGCTCACGGGGGCAGAGACGTCGACGAGACGACCGCCAAGCCGAGCGGCGACAGCAGCCTTGGCCAGCCGCGGCCCGATCTTCGCCGCCGCGTCGCGCACGGTGGCGCCGTCATCGAGCTCGAGAGAGGTGCCATCGGGAAGGGTGACCGAGAGGGTCATGAGAACTGGTCCTTTCGTTGCGCGCCCGCGCACCTTGCGGGGGCTGGTGACCAGCAGAGTCTACCCACGCGTCGTCGGCGCGTCGAACCCCTCAGTCCCTGATATGAGACCTCCTCAGCCCGACACCAGCAGCGTGTCGAGTTCGAACCGCTTGCGCCCGCGCATCTCGGCCACATTGTCCCAATCGTTCGACGTGAGTGCCGCAAGTCGGGTGGAGTTGACGGAGCTCTCACGCTGCCCCGCATCGCCATCCACGTCGCCGTCGGCGTCCTCGGGCCATGTGCCGGCCACGAGCGTCACCGATACCTGCTCCTGCGAGACGGCCGCGGCCGCGAACCGGAGCCCGACACGGATGCGTGCCTGGAGTTCGTCGCTCGGCACCGGCGTGTGAACGCAGTCGTCGGCGCCCGCCTCGAGACCCTCCGCCAGCCTGTGATTCCTGCTTGCCAGCAGGATGATGTAGGGGCGACCCACCTGGTAGTACGCGCGAACCAGCCGGCACAGCTCAGGGCCGTCGCATCCCGGCAGGTCCCAGTCGACAAGGACGACGTTGGGGGCCTCACTCGCCAAGAGCAAGTCAATGGTGGCTTCGGAGTCGTCACATTCCACGATGTCGAGTTCGGCGTCGGGCAGGTCTGCCACCACTCGCCGCAGCGCCTGCTGCGATGCATGCTGGCCATGTGCGATGAGCAGTTGCATGTCCCCCTCCCGGTCTTGAGCCCCAACGGTTGAATCGCGACGTGACTGTCTTCACACGTAGTATGCCCCTCGGCTTCGTCCATGGGCATAGAACAAATGACCATGGCGTCACATTCACGCAGCTGTGAAGGAAGGAGAGCATCGCCATGGAGTTCCAACGCGTCATTCGCGACCGCCGCAGCATCCGTGCTTATCGCCCTGACTCTGTGCCTGAGGACCTCGTGGCCGAGATTCTCGACGAGGCGCGATGGACGCCATCATGGCGCAACACCCAGCCTTGGCACGCGTGGGTGCTGGGCGGCGACGGTCTGCGCCGGTTCAAGGAGCAGTTCAGCGCGGCCGTCAGCCGCAGAGATCCGCCATATCCCGACCTCGATCACAGCAGGGAGTGGCCGAAGGCGTGCACGCAACGCGCGGCGGCGCTGTCGGAGACGCGTCTCGCGACGCTGAAGGCCGCGGGAGAAGCGTCCGATACGGCCGCCCTGCTGGCCCGCGCCGCGGATGTCTTCGGTGCGCCCTGCCTGCTGGTGTTCGGCTTCGACCAGTGTCTCGCCCCGGCTTATGCCGCCTATGACACGGGCGCCCTGGTGCAGAGCGTGTGCCTCGCCGCCCACAATCAGGGGCTCGGCACCTGCGTGAGCGCCACGCTCGTCCGCTATCCCGGCATCCTTCGAAACCTCCTTCCCGAATCGGCCACCACACGAATGGCGGTGGGCGTCACCCTCGGGTATCCGGCGCCGGACGCGCCCGACAACACGTTCCGACGCTCGCGTGCCCCGATCGGCGAGCTCGTCACCTGGGTCCGCTGAAGAGGCCGACAGGTCGCCCGCCCCCGCTGCGCCGGGCAGGTCAAAGGAAGCTCTCGACCATCATCAACGCCAGGGTTCGCGCGGGGTGGGTACCTTCGCTTCAGATGAGCAGGTATCAGCGAGGGAGGATCGGATGGGCGGACACGTCAACCAATTGACCCCGACGCAGCAGCTCGTCGACGAACACCAGGTCGTGCTGGAGGTTGTCGGCGCCATGGAGCGCGAGGCGAACGGCATCAGGTCAGGCGAGACAGTCGACGGCGAGCGGGTGACCAGGATGGTTGAGTTCACGCGCGAGTTCACGGACGGCTGCCACCACGCGAAAGAAGAGAAGGTCCTCTTCCCGCGCCTCGTCGCCGCGACGCCGATCGCCCAGTCGCCGGTGAGCGTCATGCTGAGCGAGCACGATCAGGGACGCGCCCGCATGCGCGCCATCATGGAGGCGCTGCCGTCCGCGAGCGCCGGCGACGCCAACGCCGGCCGACGCGTCGCCGACGCGCTCGCGGGCTACGCGGAGCTGCTGCGGGCGCATATCGGAAAGGAAGACAGCGTCCTCTTCCCTCTTGCGGAGCAAACGTTCGACGACCGCGCGAAGGCCGACCTGGCATCCGAGTTCGAGCGCGTCGAGCGCGAAGAGACGGGCGTCGGCGTACACGAGAGATACCACGCGCTGGCCGCGGATCTGGCCGGGCACGGCGGCCACGGCAGTCGGTGACGAGCCCTCCGGCGGCGCGGCCAGGCCACGGTCAGGCTCGAGCAACCCGCTCGTTCATGAGGTAACCGCCCAACCCGAGAACCCAGAGCAGGACCGGATAGGCGATCCAGCGCTCGAGGCCGCCGAGTCCCAGGCCCACGACGAACCAACTCTCGCCGAGGGCGATGTAGGCGACGAGGTTCACGAGCGCCGTCGCGCCCAGCAGGACGGAAATGACCTTCAGCGGCCCGGAGATCGAGCGATACGACAGAACCGCCGCCACGCCACCGCCGACGAACGTCAGCTGGGCGAAGAGCTGGTGCGGCAAGCCCGTGTCGCCGGGGAAGATTCCGACGCCGAGTGCGCCGAGGCCGAAGAGCGCCAGCGGGATGGCCAGCGACTTGCGGCGCGCGGCGGCGAAGCAACAGACGGCGCCGCCAATGACGAGCAGCCCTGTCCCGATCATGGCGCCGTCGAAAATGGCCGCCGAAGGCTGAACCACGATGCTGTTCGGCGGCTCCGTGCCTCCGAGATCGCTGATCATGCTGCCGCCCGTGGTGTAGCCGCCCGGGTACAGCGACTCGGCGGTGATGATGCCCATGAGCGCGACGACGCCGGCGACGAAGAGCAAGACGCCCGCGATGCGCGCCAGTTCTGGTTTGTCGTTTGTTCCCCGAGTCACCGTTCCCCCCTGATGTCGTCGTGCTGCTTCTGACACCAGCCTACGCGCCCCTCGGCATCCGTTCATCTCACCTCCGGGGGAGATGAGGGTCCTCCACGGGGGTGATTCTGGAGGTGCGGCCTTCGGCAGCCAGGCAATCCGGGCTGCCCGAAAGGACGCAGGATGCACAGTGACGACCGCTCTCGGCTGCCGGAGTCATCCGTGCTAGGCTACCCACTGTTGGTAACCATGCGGTGCGGGAGGCCGAGATGGCGGGCAGACCCAAGAACAAGAAAGCCTCAGCATCGTCGCCCGGCTCAGCTCTGGAGCAAGCGTCTCCTGCTCCTCTGGCCATAGGGATTCTCGCCGATACTCATGGCGTGCTCTCGCCCGTCGTGCCGCACCTGTTCGCAGGCGTGACCCACATCATCCACGCCGGCGACGTCGGCCGGCGCTCGATCCTGCGCACTCTCGAGAATGTCGCGCCGGTGACCGCGGTTGCCGGCAACGCGGACGGGCATGCGCTCACCGCAGCCCTGCCCGCCATCGCGACAGGCGAGATCGCCGGCGTCCGCTTCCTGGTCGTGCACAAGCCGAAGGCGGTGAAGCGCCTGTTGCCGGCGGCGCGGCGTGACGGAGTCCGCCTGATCGTCACCGGTCACCTGCACGAGCCCAGCTTCCGCTGGGAAGACGGCATCCTTCATCTCAACCCGGGGTCCGCTTCGGCCCCCGACGAAGGCGACTCACAAGCGACGGTCGCCATCGTCGGCTTGCTGCCGGAAGGCCTCGCGGTGAGCTTCATCCCGGTCCCGAGGGCCCAGGCCGCGACGAAGCCGCGCGCCAAGTCGAGAGGCCGCTCGGGTGGTAAGGCCAAGAGCGCGGCGAGCGTCAAGGCGGCCGCTGCCGGAGTTGCGCCGACGGCCGGTCTTGACGAAACAGGTCACGAAGTCCTTCCGCCGGGTCACTCCCTGACTCTCGACGACGTATACCAGCCGTCCTTCAGCACGTTCGAGCTGGTGGCGAGCCACGATGGGCTCGACGGACTCGGTGAGATCCAGCCTTCGTCCCCGCGAACGGCGTCGCCTCTCCCCTCCGTCACCTACCCGAGCAACGCGATGGAGCATGATGACGCGACCGCCGGCAGGGACGAGGTCACACCGGTTGTGGACCGAGAGGCCGGGCAGTGACATGCGCGGCCTCGGCCCCGTGGTCCTGCTCGACTCGCTGACCGCCGACCAGTTGGATCAGGCGCCGGCGTACTTCAATGCCCGCTATCTGCTCGAGGCCGCTGCGGCCTCGCCAATTCCGGGCACGAAGACGCTGGGGGGTCTCACCCAGAGCTTCGTGGAGCGGGCGATCGCCGAGATGCGCTGGCCTGATGAGGCCGCCGAGATCGTGCGTTTCGTGAGCAGCACTCTGGAAGAACGAGACGTGCCGCGTCTGCGGCGCCTGCGCCTCGCACTGCAGACGGCCGGCCTGCTGCGCCCGTATCGTGGCGCGTTCCACACGACGGTGCGCGGCCGGTCCCTGCTGACGCCGGGCCGGGAAGGGGAGCTGTATCTGGCCCTCTTTGACGCCTATCTCGAGGGCAGGGGGCCACAGCCCGCGGACGGCCTGCCGGCCGATCCATGGATGCAGAAGGCACTGCCTGCGTTTCTTTGGCTGCTGCTCATGAACGCAGGCAGCGAGATCTCGATCGGTGAGGTGGCCGCGGGCCTGACCGGCGATACGGAGTCCTCCGCGGATGACGATGGCACCCTGCCCGAGAGCCTCGAACTCGTCAGCACGACGCTGCGCCAAGCGCTGCTCGAGCCAATGGAGGACCTCGGGCTCGTCCGGCTCGAGATCCCTGCCCGGAGCCGTGGACCCTCGTTCCTCGGACGTGAGGAGAGCCTCACCGTCGCGCACGTCACGGCGCTCTTCGAGCGGTTCGTGATCGCCGCAGCGCGTCTCAACTGACCGGGCGTGGGCGCCGGGACTCTCCGCCGCGGTCCTTCGCAAAGCCGGTTCTGCTGATCGGCCACGGGACGAGTCCGGCTCGTCCCTTGAGATTCTTCGCGCACCTGCCGATATTTCCGGCGGGTGGGATGAGCCCGCCCATGGGCACGAGCTGCGCCTGCCGGGGCAGCGTCTACTCGCGGAGGGGCCATGGAGTACACCAATCAATATCCGATCGACGGCGGCGGATTCGGGATCTTCCTCGTCTTGTACGTGGCGATCGTCTTCGCGCTGTCCATCCTCACCCTCGCTGGTCTCTGGAAGATGTACGCCAAAGCCGGCAGGCCGGGATGGTCGGCGATCGTCCCCGTGTACAACTGGTGGGTCTGGATCGACATCATCGAGCGTCCCAAGTGGTGGTTCTGGGCGATGATCGCCGCTGCTCTGCTCTCGTGGATCCCGCTCCTCGGCGTCGCCATCAGCATCGGTGCTGCCGTGCTCTACCTGCTTGCCTGCCTCGACATGGCCAAGCGCTTCCGTCAGGGAACGGCGACCGGCATCGGCCTCTGGATCCTTCCGTTCGTCTTCGCCCCGATGCTCGGCTTCGGCAGCGCCAGATTCCAGGGAGGCGCCAGCCCGGACCAAGGCATCTCGAGCTGGCCGGCCGAACTGCGCACGACAGACACGATGGACGATGGCGCCCATGCCTTCCCCGCCGCGCCCAACACGACGGCGCTGAGCGTCGCCCCGATCGTCTCCACTTCGGCTTCGATCCCCTCGCCGGCGGCGGCCACAGTGACCACGGCATCCGCTGCCCCGTTCCCCGACGACGGACCGACGACGGGAGTCTCGTCCCGCACACTTGCCCCGTCCCCGGCGCCCACCCCTGGGTCCACGCCGGGAACTCCGCGGCCCGGGGCTGCACAGTCATCGTACATGCTGGCGCCGCGCACGTTGCCGATCGCGCCGCTCGGTCTTCGCGGAGGAGCGATCACCAAGTCCTAGCCACCAGTCCCACGGCAGGAACGAGGGGCCGGCGGAGCATCGCTCCGCCGGCCCCTCGTCTTCTCGGATCTTGTCCGTTCGCTACCATTCTGATATCATCCTCGTATCACAGGCAGGTTGGCGCAGGAAGGATTGGTCCCGGGAGCGCGCCGCCGGCCCGCACACGGAGGTGGCAGCGATGTCGGCGCAGGACACAAGCAGGGCTCTCGCGAAAACCCCGACACAGGAGCGCGAGGCCCGCGTGCTGAGCGGCTGGGTGATGCTGCCGATCACCATCCTTCTCTACGTCGCCGGCACAGCTCTCATCGCCTGGCACGCCTACGCGCTCATCAGCGCCTCAGGGGACACCGGCGCCGACGCCACAACCGGCTGGCCGATCCTGGTGGCCGGGCTCGTGGTGCTCGCCCTCGCGATCCTCTCCAGCCCCGGGTTCTTCACCCTCCAACCGAACGAGGCGCGCATCCTCATTCTCTTCGGCAGCTACAAGGGCACGGCCCGGCAGACTGGCTTCCGCTGGGGCAACCCCTTTTACAGCAACGGCCCCGGCAATCAGTCGGACGGCGAGTCCGCCTGGACGAAATCCAGGAAGAGGAAAGAGGGCGAGCAGGCCAAGGCGCAGCCCAAGAAGCTCAAGCGTTACAAGATCTCTCTGCGCGCCCGGACCCTGAACGGCGACAGGCTCAAGGTGAACGACAAGCGCGGCAACCCCGTCGATATAGCCGCGGTCGTGGTCTGGCGCGTCCAGGACACCGCCAAGGCCGTCTTCGACGTGGATGACTTCGAGGAGTACGTCGCGACCCAGAGCGAGACGGCGGTCCGGCACCTGGCGACCGCGTACCCATACGACACGGGCGAGACCCTCTCCGAGACGGAGGGCGAGATCACGCTCCGCGGCAACGTCGACGAGGTCTCCGAGGCCCTTCGCGTCGAGCTCGCCGTACGGCTCGCCCAGGCGGGCGTGGCCGTCGAACAGGCGCGCCTGACGCACCTCGCGTACGCGCCGGAGATCGCCCAGGCGATGCTCCGCCGCCAGCAGGCGGAGGCTGTGATCGCCGCCCGTCGCAAGATCGTGATGGGCGCCACGAGCATGGTCGAGATGGCCCTCAACGACCTCAGCGACAAGCATGTCGTGGAGTTCGACGAGGAGCGCAAGGCAGCGATGATCAGCAACCTCATGGTCGTCCTCTGCGGAGAGACGCAGGTGACACCCGTCGTCAATACGGGCACTCTCTATCAGTGATGGCTTCTCACGAGTGCCTGGTCCGTCAGCGGGGCGCGGCTTGACCTGGTGCTGAGGAATGGTCGCGCGCAAACAATACCTGCTCCGCATCGATCCTGCCGTTTGGGCGGAAGTCGAGAAGTGGGCGGCTGACGACCTGCGCAGCGTCAACGCTCAGGTCGAGTGGATTCTGCGGGACGCGGTCAGGCGGCATGCCGGCCCGCGTTCGGGCGGCGGCGCTTCATTGGGCAAAGAGAATGATGCGCCCCGAGGAGATTCGAGCGAGAGGGATTGACATGAACGAGATCGCGCCCGGCATTCACAAGTGGACAGCCCCACACCCCACGTGGCGTACAAAGGCCGAAGAGGTGATCAGTTACGCCTTGATCGACGACGGCATTCTCGTTGTCGTCGACCCGCAGCTTCCGGCGGCGGACGACCCGCGCCGAGCTCCGTTGCTGAGCGCCCTCGACGCGCTTGTCGGCACGGCGTCGCGGCTCGAACTGCTCATCACGATCCCGTACCACACGCGTAGCGCCGAAACCCTCTACGAACGCTTCTGGAGCAAGGTGCCGACGCGGATCTGGGGTCACGCCTCGGTGAAGAAGAGACTGACGCGGCACGCTCCGCTGACGGTGATACCGTCGGGGCAGGCCGGCAGCGCCGTCGAGATCGCCGACGGCACGGCGCTCGCCTTCACGATCGGAAAGCCGAAGCGCAACGAATCGCCCCTGTATTTCCCGAGCCTGCACGCCGTCGCCTTCGGCGACTCGATCGTCGGCGTGGACGGCCATCTGCGCCTCTGGAAGGAGAGCGGCACCGCGTCCACGGCCTGGTATCACGACGTCTTCGCATCCACCCTGCGGCCGCTGCTCGAGCTCGATATCGAGCATGTCCTCGTGGCCCATGGCGAGTGCATCATCGGCGACGGACGGCGAGCGCTCGAAGAGTGCCTCGCCGCGGAGCCCGTCACCTCGTACTGACCCGCCGATGTGCCCGTATGACCTGCGCTCACGGCAGCGAAGCCGAAGGCCGACGGCGAGTGCTCACCCAGCCCCCTCGCCGCCGACCCAGTCGGCGCGCCCCTGCTGACCGCCGCGAGACCCTCTCTCGCGGCACTCTCAGCTGGCGCGGACAATAACGCGATCGCGGCCCCCGCGCTTCGCCGCGTACAGCAGGTCATCGGCTTCCTCGAGCAGGTCGCCCACGACCTGCTCGCCGATAACGTCGGCGCCGGCAACACCAACGCTGATCGTCACCCGGAGCGGCGTTCCCTTGTGCCACACGGTCAGGCTCGCCACCGCTTCCCGCAGTCGCATGGCGACGAGCAGGCCGTCGTCCCTGACGGCCTCGGGCATGAGTACACAGAACTCGTCGCCTCCATAACGGCCCACGAGATCGTTCGGCCGGACGTGGCGACAACACGTTGCGGAGACCTCACGCAGTACGTGGTCGCCCGCAGCGTGTCCGTGCACGTCGTTGATCGCCTTGAAGCCGTCCAGATCAAGCAACATGACCGTCACGGGGCGCCCCTGGCGGCGGGCGTCCGCCACCTCTTCATGGGCAAGCTCCAGAAACCGCCGCCGGGTGAGAAGGCCGGTCAGATCGTCCGTGTCCGCCAGGCGCTTCGTCCGGTGGAGCAGGTCTATTCCTCGCGTCACATCGTGGAAGACGATGGCGAGTCCGAGGCGGCGTCCTCCGCGGCCGAGGACGTCGGTCACGGCGACACTGTAGTACCTCTCCAGCCCGTCCTGGTCCGCGACAGGGATGACGCCCCCGTCGTGTGAGCCTGCGACTCCTCCCAGATCGTGGTCGGACGGGCCGGCTGTGGCGACAGGATGAGCGCCGGCGCCCTCGTCGACCAGTCGGCTCACGAACGCTGCCGTCGCCGGACGCGCGGCCAGGGCGACGTCGAGCGATTGACCTATGGCATGGCGCGTGAGGCTCGGGAAGATGCTTCTTGCGGACGGATTGGCATCGACGAGCCGCTGATACTCGTTCAGCACGATCACGCCGTCGGCAAGATGCTCGATGACGGCGCCGTGCGCGAGCGGCGCCAGATCGAGCAGACGATACCGCCAGAGCACGATGCCGCAGACCGCGGCGGAGAGGGTGAGCGCCGACATGGAGGGGTCATACCGCGCCCAAGGTCCGTCCCCGAACATGTACACCAGCCCCATCGACAGAGGAACGAGGGTGGCCCCGACGAGGATTGTGCCGCGGCGGTACTGCGCGCCCCGCGCCTCCCGGGTCGTGCGAACGAGGACGATGACCGTGGCGACGAGGACGAGGGCGACGTACGGGAAGGCGATCGTGGCATAGAGAGGACCGAGGTCCCGGATGCTCAGCGCCACGTCGTCGCCGATGGCCGGGGGCGGCGCGTGATTGATGTTGCCGGGATTGGCAACGACGAGCGCGAGGATGAGAAGGCAGGGCGTCCACAGAACCACCCTGGCGAAGGACGACAGCGGCGGCGCGGAGACGATCCTGCGCATGGTCAGGAACCAGAATGCCGCCACCGGGACGAAGCCGAAGAACTGCACGTCCAGCCAGAAGAGGCGGGCCGCAGGGTTGCTGCTCGTGACCTCCATGATGCTGCCGCCACTCCACACGAGCATGCAGACAAGGGTCGCCGCGAACCACGGCGCGACTGGTTCGCGCCGGTTGACGAGCGTGAAGGCGAGCAGGATCAGCGTCACGAGAACGGAGAGAACGAGCTGGGTCATCTGCAACGTGAAATCCACCTGTCGCTCCTTGTGCGCGATCCCAAAGGAGTCTGACTGTGAGCATCCACGGCGGCAATGGGACATCTGTCCATCGCGCGCTACCTCCCGGTCAACTCAACCAGCCCCCGTTCGCAGGCGTCGCCGCCAGGATCGCTTGTCTGGCCGGCCCCGTGACCTCGCTCTCGAGCTCCTCTTCTGCGGCTTCCCCACCGTCGGACACGATGCGTCCGTCGGCCAGCCAGATACGGCGCGACGCCCGCGCCGCCACCCACGAATCGTGAGTGACGACGATGAGCGTGAGTCCCCGCTCCCGCCAAAGCTGCTCGAGGAGGCCGACGATCTCGCCGCGCGTCTTCTCGTCCAGATTCCCGGTCGGTTCGTCCGCCAAGACCACGTGCGGTGTCCGAACGAGAGCCCGCGCGATGGCGACGCGCTGCTGTTCTCCTCCTGAGAGCTCCGAGGGTATGTGCCCGGCGCGGTCGGCGAGCCCGACGCCGTCGAGCGCTTCCCGAGCGCGCCTGCGGCGCTCGTCGCCTTTGACGCCCCAGGGCACGAGCGCCGTCTCCACGTTCTCGGCCGCCGAGAGCGTAGGGATGAGATTGAAGGCCTGGAAGATGAAGCCGAACGAGTGGCTCCTCAGTTCCGAGAGATCCTGCTCTCCCAGGTCGCTGAGATTTCGTCCCGCGTACAGGACCTTGCCGCTTGTGGATCGATCCATCGCCCCGAGCATCTGCAGGAGCGTCGTCTTGCCGGAACCAGTAGATCCCTGGATCGCCAGAAACTCGCCCTCGCCGATGCTGAGATCGACGCCCGCGAGGGCCTCGACGTCCCTGCGGCCCTGCCGGTACCGCTTTCCGACATCTGTCAACTCGTACAGCATTCGCGTCTCCACTCCATCCATGGTTGTCATCACCGCTCCAGTCAGTCCAGCCGGCGCAGGGCGTCGGCGGGTCGCAGGCGCGATGCGCGCCAGCCGCCGATCGCGCCTGCCAGAAGCCCGCCGGCGACCGCGAGACCCACGGCGGCCAAGGCGAGCTGCGCGCTGACGGGAGCCGTGAGGTCAACGCTGACCGACTGCGCCGCGTCGGCGAGAGAGCCGGCCATCTGGCCCAGTCCTCCCGGGCCTCCCTCAGGCCGGCCCGACGCCGCGGTGACGCCGACAGTCGCCTGCAGGTCGGGCGAGAACCAGGCGATCAAGCTCGCGCCGAGCACTCCGATGCCGACGCCGAGGAGGCCTCCGACGAGGCCCTGAGCAAGGGACTCCCCCATGACCTGCCCAACGATCCTGCGACTCCGCCAGCCCAGGGCCTTCAGCGTTCCGAACTCACGGACGCGACGGGACACGGACGACACGGTCAGCAGGCTGGCGACGAGGAAGGCCGCGGCGAGAGCGGCGACGGCGAGCCACGTCCCGAGCCTGTCGGCGAGGTCCGCGGCGCTCTTGAGTGACCCGCTGACCTGGTTGGCCAGGTCGTCCGAGGTCGTCACTGTCGCCTTGGGCATCGCGGTCTGGATCTCGCTCTCCACCTGCGCGATCAGGTCGGCCCTATCGGCGCGCACGAAGATCTGGTTGATCTTGTTCTCGTTGTCGCTGAGCGTCTGCGCCCAGTGCAAGGGGATGGAGACATTGGTCGACGATGCCCCACTCGCCGGCGTCACACTACCGACGACGTCAAACTCCTCGCCGCCTATCTCGATCGTGTCGCCGACGGCGAGCTCCTCCTGCTTCGCGTAGGCCGCGGAGACGACGGCCACTTTGGCTTCGGCGTCGGCCGCGGTGAGCGAACGGCCCGACGCGACGTCAGTCGAGGCGAGCGGGCCGACATCCATCGCGGAGACGTCCAGGCCGGTGAGCGAGAACGACGAGATCTGAATGGGGGCCTGCGACGCCGAGGGCTGGGGCATCTCCCCGGACATCCCTTGCGCGCCGTCGTTCTGACCCCCCTGATTCAACGCCTCGGCGAATTCTCCCTCGACGTGCATGGCGTTGAGGACGAGGGCGCCGGTCGCCGCATACACTCCGTCCAGCCCGGCGATCTGCGTCACGCGGGCCTCACCCATGGACTGCTGTCCCGGTGAGCTCCGCAGCCGGTCACGCGAGAAGCTCTCGCCCTGACGTTCCCGACTCCCGGGGTTCATGCCGAACTGCATCGGCCCGCCTTCGTCCAGCTGCGCGGTCTTCGTCACCGAGATGTCGGTTCCGACGCCGTACAGGGACTGCAGCACCTCGCCCTGAGCGGCATTGACGCCACCGGCGTAGGCAGTCACGGCGACGACGAGACCGACCCCGACGGCGAGTCCCAGGGCCGTGAGCAGCGCCTGGCGATGTCGCCGGCGCAGCTCCCTCCATAAGTAGATGAAGAACATGGCTCCTCCTGCTTCCGCGGCACACCCGGTGCCATCCTCCACTGCGGAGCATGTTGTACTGCCGGGCGCTGGGAGAGAGCTGCGCTGGTTCTGCGGACTCACTGAGATCACGGCGCGAGCTTCGCAGTGACCTCGCAGCAACCGCACAGCGTTCTCCCAGCGCGACAACGCTACAATCGGGCTACGTCGAGGGGAGGAGCGGTCATGGACGAGGCGACGCACGGGCGAACGAGAATCCTGGTTGTCGACGACGAGGCGAGCATCACTGATCTCGTCAGCATGGCGCTGCGCTACGAGGGGTTCGACCCAGACATCGCGCGCAGCGGCATCCAGGCGTTGGGCAAAGTCCAGTCTTTCCGGCCGAGCCTCATCGTGCTGGATGTCATGCTCCCCGACATCGACGGCTTCGAGGTGGCTCGTCGCCTGCGCGCCGACCGCTCCACCGTCCCGATTCTCTTTCTGACCGCCAGAGACTCGTCCGTGGACAAGGTTCGCGGCCTGACCATTGGCGGCGACGACTACGTCGCCAAGCCGTTCAGCGTCGAGGAACTCGTCGCCCGCATACGCGCCATCCTCCGTCGCAGCGAGGGCGCCACGACCCTCGACAGCAACGTGCTCACGTTCGCCGACCTCGAGCTGGACGAAGACACGCACGAAGTGCTGCGGGGCGGACGTCCTGTCGATCTCACACCGACCGAGTTCAAGCTGCTGCACTACCTGATGCTCAACCCGCGTCGCGTGCTCTCGAAGCCGCAGATCATGGACCGCGTCTGGGCTTACGATTTCGGGGGCCGCGCAAACGTGGTGGAAACGTACATCAGTTATCTGCGCAAGAAGGTGGACGCCGAGGGAACGCCCCTCATCCACACGATTCGCGGCGTCGGTTACAGCCTTCGCCTGCCGACCGGCGAGCAATGACGCTTCGCCTCCGGCTGATCCTCTCGCTCGTCGGCCTGGTCGCCGCCGGCCTTCTGATCGCAGACGCGGCGATGTATCTCTCGTTGCGCTCGTTCCTCGTGGACCGCGTCGACCAGCAGCTCCTCGCGGCCCGCAACGCCATGGCCTTCGAGCTGACTCGCGGTCAGCAGCCCTTCGGGCCGGGCCGTGAGTCCGGGACGCTCCTGCCGCCGGGCACGTATGGGCAGCTCCGCAGCGAGGACGGCGACGTCCTCAGCGCGCTCACCGTCAAGTATGGCGCCGAGGAACGCCCGGTGCCGAACCTGCCGGAGCCGCTGCCTGCGGTCAGCGCCGACGCACCGAGCGTCGCCTTCACGGCCGACGCCGTCGAATCAGGCTCGGAGTTTCGTGTCCTCGTCCAGTATGTCGAGCGATCTCCCTACACGCTCGTGGTGGCGATCCCGCTCAGCGACGTGCAGCAGACCCTGGGACGGCTCGTGGTCATCGAAGTCTTCGTCACGATCGCAGTGCTCGTCGCCATGGCGGCGCTGGCATGGTGGATCGTGCGCCGCGAGCTGCGGCCTCTCGACGGCATGGCCGCAGCGGCCGGCCGCATCGCGGCCGGCGATCTCTCCGAACGTGTGGCGCCGGCCGACCGCGGGACGGAGGTCGGCCGGCTCGGCCTTGCCCTCAACCGCATGCTCGAGCGCATCGAACATGCCTTCGCCGAACGAACGGCGAGCGAGGAGCGGCTCCGCCGTTTTCTCGCCGATGCGTCGCACGAGCTGCGCACGCCCCTGACCTCGATTCGCGGCTACGCCGAGATGTTCAACCGCGGCGCCAGTGACAACCCCGACGACCTGGCGCTGGTCATGCGGCGCATTGAGGAGGAAGGCCGGCGGATGGGGATCATGGTCGATGAGTTGCTGCTCCTGGCCCGTTTGGGCGAAGGCCGCGAGCCGGAGCGGGAGGCGGTCGATTTCACGCAGATCATCACGGATGCCGTCTCTGACGCTCGCGCCGCCGATCCCGAGCGCGAGATCGACCTCGCCGTCCCGGACGGGCTCCTGGTGATGGGCGACGAGCCGCAGCTGCGCCAGGTCGTCGCCAATCTGGCCGGCAACGCCCTGCGGCATACGACGAACGGCACGCGAGTGCGCATCTCGGCCGGCGCCGAAGAGGGCTTCGCCGTGCTGCGGGTCGCGGACGAGGGGCCCGGGATGCCGCCGGAGGTGTGCGCCCGGGTCTTCGAGCCCTTCTATCGCGCCGATCCGGCCAGAGACCGGGCCACGGGTGGGGCCGGCCTCGGTCTGGCCATCGTCGCGGCGATCGTCGAGGCGCACGGCGGCTCCGTCGCGGTGAGTTCCGCCACAGGGGAGGGCGCGATCTTCACCGTGCGCCTGCCTCTCATCACTCAGGCGTCGGTCGTGCCCGCGCCCCAGACGACGGCGCCACCTGAGACACTTCACGCTCCGGAGGCTTGAGCGCGATGACCTACGCTCACCTTGACGAAAGGTGGTACCATCCGGCCAGCACCTAATCCCAACCGAAGGAGTAGGGTATGACAATCACGCCCAAGACGACCGTTCACACCCTGCTGACCGAGTACCCGTTCCTGCTCGACTTTCTGGCCGCCTATGCGCCGGAGTTCGGCAAGCTGACCAATCCGGTGATGCGACGGACCATGGCGCGCATGGCCACCCTGGAGAAGGCCGCGGGCATGGCGAACATCCCTCTCAATCAGCTCATGCACGACGTCGCCGCCGAAGTCGAAGCAAAGACGGGCGACAATCCCGGCGTGGCCAACACGGCCGCCGCCGGCGGTATCGATCCGGCCCGCCTGGAGGCGCTCAAGCAGATCATCAAGGACCTCCATGCCGGGCACCCCATGGACGAGCTGACGCAGCGCTTCGGCGAGCTCATCGAGGACATCGAGGCCGGAGAGATAGCTGCGATGGAGCAGCAACTGATCGCCGAAGGCATGCCGGAGAGTGAGGTCAAACGACTCTGCGACGTGCACGTGCAGGTGTTCGCAGGTGCGCTCGAAGGGCACGAGAAGATCAAGGTCCCCCCCGGCCATCCGATCGACACCTTCCAGCGCGAGAACGAGGCGCTGCTGCAGGTCATCGCTTCCCTCCGCAAGCTGTCGGGCGCGATTCGCGCCGCCAGCACTCCCATGGATCCGTGGCCTGCTCTCAAGGCGCCGCTCGGCAAGACACTGGATCGTCTGACCGGGTTCGAACTCCATTACCTGCGCAAGGAGAACGAGCTCTTCCCCTTCCTCGAGAAGCACGGAGTCGAGGGTCCGAGCAAGGTGATGTGGGCGCTGCACGACGACGTCAGGGCGGCGCTCAAGGACGCCCGCGACTACGTCGCGAATGACAACGCCGAGCAGGCGGCGCTGAGCTCCGAATGGCTGGCCCAGACCATGGAGGACATGGTGACCAAGGAGGAGAAGATCCTCTTCCCCATGTCCATGGAGATGCTGAGCGACGACGAGTGGGCAGCCATCCGCGCCGACGAGGGCGACATCGGCTACGCGTTCATCGGCGAGGTCGTGCCGTGGCCGACGGGCGACGGCAAGGCGCCGGATGCGCAGACGGCCGGATCCGCCGCCTCCGGCGGCTTGTCCGGCCTCCTCGCTCTGACCACCGGCACCCTCACTCCCGAGCAGATCGATCTGATGCTCGGCGCCCTGCCTATCGATTTCAGCTTCGTCGACGAGCACGACGAGGTCCGCTACTACAGTGAGGGTGAGCGAATCTTCCCGCGCAGCCCCGGCGTGATCGGCCGCAAGGTGCAGAACTGCCATCCGCCGAACAGCGTGCACAAGGTGCAGGAGATTCTGGACGCGTTCCACGCCGGCGAGAAGAGCACGGCGGACTTCTGGATACAGTCGCAGGGCAGGTTCGTCCACATCCGCTACTTCGCCGTCCGTGACGCCGCCGGCGCGTATAGGGGAACGCTCGAAACGGTACAGGACGTGACCGCCATCCGCGCCCTCGAAGGAGAGCGCCGGCTCGTCGACTGGTGAACGAAAGGAGTGCCATGATCAAGATCAAGACGTTCGCGACGCCGATCAAGATCTTCGCTACGATGCGCGAGCTCCAGGAGCTCGACGAGCAGGTGGCCGCCTTCCTCGCGGCTGAGGGCGCGAAGCGGGTCTATGCCATGAGCGACGCGACGACGGCCGGGGAGAATGGTGAGACGATCGGCCTGATCCGCACGGTCGCCTACAGGGCGAAGAAGGGCTGAACGAAGCAGGAGGGCGGATGGACGAGAGAATCGGCGGAGGCTCGAGCCGGGCGTCGCAGGCGCCCGGCTCGAGCCCTCTGCCGACAGCGGCGCGTCGGGACAACCGCGATCTGTGGAACGCGTGGACGAAGGTTCACGAAGCCTCCGCCTTCTACGATGTCCCGGGCTTTAGAGCCGGCGCGACGTCGCTCTTCCCGCTTGAGCTCGAGGAGCTCGGCCCCCGCATCCACGAAGGCACCAGCCTCCTGCACCTGCAGTGCCATTTCGGGCTGGATACGCTGAGCTGGGCTCGTCTGGGCGCCGACGTCGTCGGGGTCGACCTGTCGAACGAATCGATCGCGCTTGCACGCAGGCTGGCCGCCGAGGCCGGCCTGTCACGGCGCGCCGACTTCGTGTGCTCTGACGTCTATGAGGCGGACCCGTACCTTCGGGACCGCCTCTTCGACGTGGTGTTCGTGAGCTGGGGGGCGATCGAGTGGCTGCCCGATCTCGCCCCCTGGGCCGCACTCATCGCCAGGCGTCTCAAGCCCGGTGGCTTGTTCTACATGGCCGAGATCCACCCGTTCGCCAGTTGTTACGAGGAGGTCCCCGGCGAACGAACCATCCGTATCGGGTACAACTACTTCGCCGCTTCTGACGAGCCCTCAGTCGACGCCGTGGAACGCTCCTACGCCGATCCCCATACCGCGCTGCACGGCCTGACGGCCTGGGGTTGGGAGCACAGCTTGTCGCAGATCATCGGCAGCGTGTTGGATGCAGGGCTGCGCCTGCGGCATCTGCGCGAGTTCCCCTTCGCGCCGGCGCCATTCTGGGACTGGATGGAGCAGGATGCGCAGCGCTGGTGGTGGCTGCCCGACGAGCAGGGTGGCCGTCGCCGCGATCTTCCGTTCAGCTTCTCGCTCTCCGCCACCAAACCCACATCCTGAGAACGACGACAGAAAGGCACGCATGGAGGTGTCGAAAGGCTGTCTAAGCCCAGATCAGCTCCACCTGATCCTGCGGCTCATGCCCTGCGACCTCAGCTACGCCGACGAGTACGACGTGCTCCGCTATTGGCAGGGACGCACCTACCGGACCTGTCGCGAGAGCTTCGTCGGCCGCGACCTGCGTGACTGCCATCCCGGTCACAGTCTGCCAGTACTCGAAGAGATCCTGGCCGCCTTTCGCAGTGGCGCCCGGGACGTTGCCGAGGGCTGGAGCCCGGACGGGGACCGCTTCAAGTACACGCGGTATTGCGCTGTCCGTGACGAGCGCGGCGTCTACATGGGCATCCTCGAGATCAACCACGACATCACCGGCCTGCGCGCGCTCGAGGGCGAGCAGCAGCTGCCCGGCTGGTAAGCGGCAAGCACACTTCTTTCGCACCACCCTGCGTTCCTGCGTCCGTCGCTCCAGCGCCCTCCTCCCCCTGGCATCCAACCGTTAGCGCGTCCCGAGGAGCGGGAAGAGCTGGCTCACGGGAGAGCGCGAGTCAGCAACGACCCCAACAGATCCGTGACGAGACGGCTGCGGGGGCGCCGGGAGGTGCAAGCCATGAGCGGCGACAACGGGCAAGGCGAGCAGGAGCGCGTGCGAGCCAACACCAGCGAGACGGTCAACGAACGCATGGACCGAAAGACGGAGGAGCTGGTGCAGTGCTACGCCGAGGCTGATCCGATCACCCTGACGGCACGCCTGCAGGAGCTCGAACGGGAGTGGGACGTCGAGCGGATGCTGGAGGCCAATGCGGCTGCCCTCGCCCTCACGGGGCTCGTGCTTTCCCGCACCCACAGCCGCTGGTGGCTGCTCCTCCCGGCCGTCGTCACGAGCTTCCTGCTCCAGCACGCGGTCCAGGGCTGGTGCCCCCCGGTCCCGCTCTTCCGGCGCATGGGTTTTCGCACGCGCGCCGAGATCGAGGAGGAGCGCATCGCCCTGAAGGCGCTGCGCGGCGACTTCGTGAGGGGCGTTCTGAGCGCCGATCCCGCCATGGATCCGCACACCGCCTTGGAGGCCATCCGCGCCTGATTCGCACCCGAATGCGGTTCGGCACCGGTACCGGTGCAACGGTTTCCCTGCTCGCGGGCAGGGAATCGATGAGCATCGTCGGCCATAGGGAGGCACGTCCATGGACATCTATACGGAGCTTCAGACCGATCACCGCCAACTGCTCACGCTGTTCGACGAGATCATAGCCAAGAACCGCAAGGACACTGATCTCTTCGGCAGGGCAAAGGACATCTTCAACGCGCACAAGGACGCCGAGGAGGAGACCTTCTACGCGCGGCTCGAGCAGGATCCGGAGTTGCGCCCGATCATCCAGCAGGCACGCATGGAGCATCACGCCGCGAACCTGCTGTTCAAGGAGACGGACTGGATGACCTTCGACGAAGAGAAGTGGATGGCGAAGGTCAAGGTGCTGCGCGAGATGATAGGCCACCACATCGAGAAGGAAGAGGGACAGATCTTCGAGATGTCGAGGCGCCTGCTCGACGCCGACGGCGCCAACACGGTCGGCGAGAGCTTCCGCCGGCTGGAAGCGGCCTGAGCGGGAACACAGTCGCGAGCTTGTGTGACGCGCGTCTCACGACCAGTCGTGAGGCGCGCGTCACGTACCTGAGTGGCTCCCCAGCTACCTGCGGACAGGCAGCAGCAGCTTGTCCGCAACGAGATCGAGAGCCTCGAGCCGCAGGCCCGCCAGGCGTTCCAGATCGCCGCGCAGCAGCAGCGCCGTCCTCGCCTGGACGCCTGCGAGGTCCTCAGCCGTGAGATCGGCCTCCACGCGCAGACGGCACCCCGTCCCACACTCGCCGAGTTCGATGTCCTTCACACGCATGTCGGGGACGCTGACCTCGAGGCGCCTGCGGAGCGCTCGCTCGAGCGCCGGCACGTCGACACTCGTCTGCCCGCGGTCGGTCTCGAAGGAGACCAAGGCGGGTTTCTCCTGCGGCCTCCCCATCGAGGCGACGGCAAGCAGGAGAAGCGCTACCCCCACGACCACGGAGACCACGGCCGCCGTGCCCGTCGTCGTCCACGACGGCTGGTCAAACAACGGCTGCCAGAGAGCAGCGAGAGGCAGCGCAAACGCTCTGCCCGCCACAAGAGCGATCTCGCGCGCGAGCGCCACGGCCGCGAGGCAGAGGAGGAGGACTCCCAAGACTGCGGCAACGAAGCGGGCGACGGTGATCACGGGAGATACCTCGTGAGCTGGTTCACCCGCAGCACGGTGGTGCGAACGTCGACGGCGGTCGTATCGCGCCCGATCGCGTGATCGAGCTCCGCACGCACGCGCGCCTGCACATCGCCGCTCACTCGAGTGACGTCGGCGAGCGGTCGCGCGTACACGGTCAGGCGTCCCGCTGGCGCGCCGTCACGCTCCCGCAGGCGCGCCTCCGCCCGCACCACGTCCGGGTGCCGCAGCGCCTCCGCCTCGGCCAGGCGCTGGAGGGCGGCGAGAGGAACCAGGACGCCGCCGTGCTCGCCCCCCAGCCACAGCGAGCGTTGCTCCTGAGCGGGGATCATCGAGATGAGCGCGGCCAGCACGATGATCAGGATGAACAGAACGGCGGCGGCGAGGAACTCCCCCTCGATCGCGGACAGCGAGCTCAGGCCGGCGATCTCCCACCCCGCGAGCGCGGCCACGAGCCGCGCCGCGAGAAGCAGCGCGGCCACGCCACCCAAGACCAGCAGCGCAGCGGCTGCCAGCCGTGAGCCCTTGCCCGGGATCGTCCGCGAGACGCTCCCCCTCTTGTGGGGCTCAGCCAGATTGGTCCTCCGGGAACACAACATCGTTGACGAGCACGTTGACGGCGCGGACCTTGAGACCGGTCGTGTTCTCCACCTGCTCACTGATCGCGGCGCGGCACGCCTCGGCGATGCGCGGAACGTTGGCGCCGTAGACGATGCTCATCGTCACATCGACGTCGACGCTGCCCTCGTGCAGATCGACGTTGATGCCCGGCGTGCCCTTGTCGCCCCGCAGGCCTGCGAGAGCGCGCGAGCTGCCGCCGCCAAGGGCATGGATACCCTCGATGCCCGCGATGGCCTTGTACGCCACCTTCGCCACCACGTTGTCGGAGATCGTCACCCCGCTTGCGGGGACAGATGCATCCGGATTGGTGCTGTCGGTCATCGAACTCCTCCCGTTCTCCGTCTCTGGCGACCTCGGCGACGGATCGCCGACGGTCACCGACAGTCTACTGCACCCGTGCGCCTGTCCGTCGCGTCAACGATGAGCAGCGTAGTCCCCAGCGCCCGCTTCAGTCGCGATCCGCGCCGCAGGCTCTACCCACGATTCGCACCGCAGGCAACGCGTGGTGGGTAGCGCCGCAGGCTCTACCCACGATTCGCACCGCAGGCAACGCGTGGTGGGTAGCGCCGCAGGCTCTACCCACACTTGGAGTATCCACACAGCCGGCACACCACGCACCCGCCCTCATGCTCGATGGAGCCGCCGCAATCGGGGCAGGCGCCCTGCGCCACCTCGACCAGCGAGAGCTGAGGCTGCGGCGCGCTGGGTGCCGACCCGCCGAGGACGTAGCGCCGCTCGAGCGCCTTGCCGATTGCATCGGCACACGACAGGATCGCGTTGGGTCCTATGCCGTAGGGAACGTGGCAGCGAATCCCCTTGAGCTGCTCGACGACCTCAGATACGGTCGCCCCTCGCTTGAGGGCGAGGCTGATGAGCCGGCCCAGCGCCTCGGTGTTGCTCGAGGCGCACCCGCCGGCCTTGCCCATGTTGGCGAAGACTTCGCGCGGTCCGTACTCGTCGTCGTTCATGATCACGAAGAGCTTGCCGCAGCCCGTCTCCATGCGCTGCGTCTCGCCGCTCAGCAGTTGTGGCCGGGACGGACGAGTTGTCGCGATACCGGCCATCGCCGCTTCGCGCTCGCGCTTCTTCTTCGTCTGGCCGACGTTGAGCACCTGCTCCTCACGGCTGCCGTCGCGGTAGATCGTCACGCCCTTGCAGCCGCTCTGATAAGCGAGCGTGTAGACGTTCTCGACATCCTCGATGGTCGCCTCGTTGGGGAAGTTCACCGTCTTGGACACGGCATTGTCGGTGAACTTCTGAAACGCCGATTGGAGCTTGATGTGCCACTCCGGGGTGATGTCGTGCGCCGTGGCGAAGACGCGCTTCACGTCGGCTGGAACACCCTCGAGATGACGGACAGAACCCACATCGGCGATGTTCTTCATGAGATCGTCGCTGTGGAAGCCTCGCTCCCTGGCGACCTGCTCGAAGTACGGATGCACCTCGACCATGCGATCATCGTCGAGCACGTTGGCGCGCACGTAGCTGATCGCGAACAGAGGCTCGATGCCGCTTGAGCAGCTCGCGATGATGCTGATCGTGCCCGTCGGCGCAATTGTGGTCGTGGTCGCGTTGCGAACGCGCTCCCCGCCCGGACGATCGTAGATCGACCCCTCGTAGCTCGGGAACACCCCGCGTTCGCCTGCGAGTTCCACGCTCGCGGCCCGCGCCTCGTCGTGGACGAACCGCATCAGGTCGGCGGCGAGCTGCGTCGCCTCCTCCGAGTCGTACGGCACGTTGAGCAGCAGGAGCATGTCGGCGAACCCCATCACGCCGAGGCCTATCTTGCGGTTCTTCTTCGTCATCTCCTCGATCTGTGGCAACGGGTAGCGGTTGACGTCGATGACGTCGTCGAGGAAGCGCACCGCCGTCTTCACGATCCGGCCCAGCGCGTCGTAGTTGACGCGCCCCGCCGACACCACGCGGGACAGATTGATCGAGCCCAGATTGCAGCTCTCGTAGGGCAGCAGGGGCTGCTCTCCACAGGGATTGGTGCTCTCGATATCGCCCAGATGAGGGGTCGGGTTGTCGGCGTTGATGCGATCGATGAACACGATCCCCGGATCACCGTTCTTCCAGGCGAGCGTGACCATGCTGCGGAAGACCTTGCGCGCATTGAGCTTCCGCACGGTGTCGCCCGAACGGGGATTGACGAGCGGGTACTCCTCGTCTTCGGCCACGGCGCGCATGAAGGCATCGGTGACGGCGACGGAGATGTTGAAGTTCGTCAGACGATCATCGTTCTGCTTGGCGCTGATGAAGTCCAGGATGTCGGGATGATCGACGCGCAGGATGCCCATGTTGGCGCCGCGACGGGTGCCGCCCTGCTTGATGGTCTCGGTGGCAGCGTCAAAGACGCTCATGAACGAAAGCGGCCCCGACGAGACCCCCTTGGTGCTGAGTACAACGTCGTTGTGCGGGCGTACTCGGGAGAAGCTGAAGCCCGTGCCGCCGCCGCTCTTGTGGATGAGGGCGGTGTTCTTGATGGCCTCGAAGATCG
>CAZHMG010000035.1:0-23335 GCA_964533575.1 uncultured Thermoleophilia bacterium
CGTCGGCGCGGTCCGGCCAGGTGGCGAAGGGCACGCCGAAGCCGGTGTGGCCGGTCGTGAAGCTCTTGCGGTTGAAATCGGTGTCGCTGGCCATGTGCAGGCCGCTCAGGTCGGCCGAGACGCTCACGATCTGGGTCTCGGTCGCCCCGGCCCGCTTGAGGCCGCGCGCCGTGCCCGTCGTGTTGCCGCCGCCGGCATGCGTCACCACGCAGTGCGTCGGCGGCGCGCCCGTCAGCGCCGTCATCTCTTCGGCGATTTCGACACCGAGCGTCTCGATGCCCGACACGCCGAACGGCGAGTACAGCGAGGCCGCGAAGTAGCCCGTCTCGTCGAGGAGCCCGAGCATCAGCGCGAACAGCTCGGGGCCGACGGTGAACTGCACGACCTCGGCCCCGTACGCCTCGCAGACGCGGCTCTTCTCGAGGATCTCCGGCTGGCCGATGTGCCGGCTGTCGAAGGTCTCCTGACAGATGATGCACCTGAGGCCGGCACGCGCCGCCTGGCTGGCGACGGCGGCGCCGTAGTTGCCCGACGTCGCCGCGATCACGCCCTCGTAGCCCTTCTTCTTGGCGAGATGGATGCTGATGCTGGCGCGCCGGTCCTTGAAGGCGCCGGCCAGGTTGGCTGCCTCATCCTTGACGAAGACGCGCGCGCCCTTGCCCGCCTCGCTCATCGAGCGCACGAGGTCGGTGACATTCCGGAGCTCGAGCAGCGGGGTCTTCCCCACGCCGGCCCGCGTCTGGATGGCGGCGATCTCGTCCAGGCTGTAACCGTGGGCGGTCATCATCGCCTCGTAGTCGAAGGCGATGGGACTCTGCTCGAAGACGCCGTAGTCCATGCCGAGGGCGCGCTGCATGATCTCGCCGCGGCGCGCCAGGATGTCCGCGACCCGGGCGCTCACGATGCACCCCCCGCGTCCGCGTCTGCCCTGTACGACGCGATCCGGTTCCGCAGGTCGCGTCCCACGTGCGTGAGCTCCGCGATCGGCGCTCCGAACGTGTGGAAGTAGCCGGGATTGATCGCGAACAGCTGCCCGCTCACGATCCGACCGCTCATCGTCTCGACGGTTAGGGCTTCGCCCACGACGGCTGCTTCCTGGGCGAACCCCTTCACCCACATCACGAGCGGCTTGGACGCGGTCTCCGGCGGGAGCCCCACAGCGCGGTCCTCCGGCTCCAGCAGCACCTGCTGCACCTCGACCCAGTCGCCCGCCGCACACCGCCGCTCCTCAGCCCCATTCGGCGGTTTCGAGCCCGCGCCCGCGCTCATGGCGTCACCCCTCCCGTTGCTCGTGCATGGGTCTTATGCAGCATCCTGCCGCAAGTACAGCCGAGAGTCCGGTGCCCTGTCAATGCAGGAGGATCCGCACGCCCGGCGCCTGTCGATCCCCATGGCGCCGGGCGGGCGGCTCAGCCTCCCAATCGCCCCGCGCGCAAAGCGGCGACCACGCCGCCGTCGACGAGCAGATCCGTGCCGGTGACGAAGCTCGTGTGCGGATCCAGCAGGAACGCCGCCGCCGCCGCGATGTCCTCCGGCGTCCCGACGCGTCGCGCCGCCGAGGCCGCGGTCATCGCGTTCATGATCTGGCCGCTGGGACCGGCAAGCTCCTGCATGCCCATCGGCGTGGCGATGATGCCGGGGCTGATGCAGTTGATGCGGGCGCCGCGATCGCCCCAGACCGGCGCCGCCGCGCGCACCCGCAGCTGGTTGGCGCGCTTGGCGATGCCATAGGCCGCGCCCGCGTCGGTCAGCGCGTCCGGCTGCAGGAACGGCAGCGAGAGCAGCTGGTCCGCCGGCGTCATCGCAAGCTGCGCCTCCTGCTCGGCCGTGAGCGGCGCCGCCATGTGCCCGGCCATGCTCGCGATCACGATGCCGGCACCCGCCGGCGCCACGACCTTGCCGAACTCGTCGAGCACGAGCGCGACGCCCAGCAGGTCGACAGCCAGGATGGCCGCTACGGGCGCCTGGACCGGCGAAAGGCCGGCGGTGTGCACGACGCTCGCAACCGGCCCGGCCGCCTCCGCCTCCTGCGCCAGCTCGGCCACCGAATCCGGCTTGCTCACGTCGACGAACTTCGTCCTCACGTCGTAGCCCGTCCCCGCCAGTTCCGCGGCGAGGGGGTCGAGCTTCGACTTGTCGAAGTCGGCCAGCAGGATCGTGTGCGCGGTCCCGAGTCGCCTGGCGATCGCCGCGCCCATGCCGCCGGTGCCGATGATGACCATCACTGGCTTGCTCACAGCTGCCTCTCTTCCCGTCGCGGTCAGTCTGCCCACGCCTCCAGCGCCAGCCTGTGTGAACGCGCCCGAACTCACGCATCGCGCCCCTCCGACAGCTCCTCCCGTGCCCGCGCCATATCGAGGGCGAAGGCGTCTGCATCAGCCTGCAAGAGTGGAGGGAGCGAGAGGCCACGCGGTTCACATACTCCGCGAAGTGCCGCGCCAACTCGGTCACCGTCACGCTCGACATATCTGCCTCTGCCGCATCAGTCAGAAAATCTGACTCTACGATAGCAGCGGGTGTCCCGGCGGCGCCGTTGGTGCCGAGCGGCTACGCCGTCGGCGCCCAGAACCGCGGCAGCGGCAGGTCGATCACCGTCTGCATCCCGGCCGGCGCGTCCTTCATCAGTGGGATGTAGTTGCCCGTGCTCGCGTAGGTGCCCTTGCCGCCCGGGATCTCGGGCGTGTTGGCCATGTTCACGTTCGGGTCGCCGTAGATCTTGATGTAGTCGCCCGTGTCCTGGCCGGCGAGCTGCGGATGGATCTGCTGCGGGTGGATGAGGTGGATCTTGAGCTCGCCCTTGCTGTAGCCCTTGCCCACGTGGCGGCAGCCGGCGACGTCGCCCGGGGCCACCGTCACCCACTGCGTCGCGCGCTCGACCTCGGTGACGATCGGCTCGCGCGTCTCCTCAATGAGGTCGATCTCCCAGCCCAGTGCCTTCGCGATCAGCATGATCGACTCGGGAAAGCCGATGTGCCCGACGATCGTGCCGTCGCCGACCCCCTTCTCGAACTCCTCGACCGTGGTGCCCACTCCCTGCCCCTTCATGACCGTGGGGCCAAACGGCGAGAGGTCGTTGACCCGCGACGCCTCGATGCGATCGACGCGCAGGCAGACCGAGCTCCACATGACGACGAGCGCGTCGAGGATGAAGCCGGGATTGATGCCGGTGCCGAGAATCGTGACCCCGTGCTCCCGGGCGAGACGGTCGAACCTGTCGGCCCGCTGCGGATCGCTCGCCCAGGGGTAGGCGAGCTTCTCGGCGATGCAGATGACGTTGCATCCCGCTTCGACGGCCGGCACGATCTGCGGGTCCACCTCGTGCAGATTGCTCTGGGTGTTGATGCACACGACGTCGGGCTTCTGGGCGAGCACCGACTGGAAGTCGGTCGTCATGGCGAGGTCGCAGGGCCGGCCGAGGAGCTCGCCGACCGTCATGCCGTTCTTGGCGGGGTTCGTGACGATCACGCCGCAGAGGTCGATGTCGTTCGGGCGGTCGAGGATGTACGACAGAAGGCCCTGACCCATCATGCCGGTACCCCATTCAGCGACCCTGATCATGACGTCCTCCTCCGTGCCCGCTACCCCCGGGCCCTCACGACGCTTTGCAGGAATGCATAAGCCTGATGCAATTACATCGAATGCGTCACGCCGCCGTCAATCCCGGAGCGCGCTCGTCACGCGGCATGCGGAGCCCGACCAGGGCCGGACATGCCTGGGAAGCGGCGCGACCGTCATGGGCCGACGCCGGCGTGCCGGCTGGGCAGGCAGCCGGCCGAGCGACCGCCGATTCAGCCTCTCAAGGAGCGGCCGGCCGCCCCGATCTCGCGGACGATGTCGGTTGCGCTGACCAGGCCGATGGGCACGTTGGCGCCGGGGACGACGCCGGTGGACATGATCGGACGCTGCACGAAGTCGTCTGCGAGCTCGCCGCGCGCCAGAAGGACGAGGAGCGCGTGGATGTGCTTGCCGGACATGCGCTGCATCGCCTCGGACAGCGTGCGCCAATGCTCGATGGCCTCGATGTCCTGCGTCATGACGTCGGCGGCGATCACGTCGTCGCGCTCGATGTCGCCGTAGTCCTCCGTCCAGGGCTTCAGGATGTCGAAGGCGGAGACGACGCCCATCATCTGGCCGTCGTCGCTCATGACGATGACCCGATGCACTTCCTTGTCCGAGATCACCTTGGCCGTCTCGCGCACTGTCAGCGTCATGGGGATCATCAGCACGCCGTGGGTCATGATGTCGTAGACGGTCTGCTTGGTGATCTCGTGCTCGCCGCTGCCTTCGCTCCCCGACTCGAGCCGCTCCAGGCTGGAGTAGAACGACTCCGGCGCCACTTGAATGGTCTTGCCGATCTCGCGGACGATGTCGCTCGTGCTCAGGATGCCCACGACGTGGCCGTCGATGCGTACCATGACCCTGTGGATACGATGCTCCACCATGATCTCGAGGGCCTGCTGCACCGGATCGTCTGCGTCGACGCTGACGATGGGAGTGCTCATCAGGAACTTGGCCCGCGAGAAGTGCCCCCCCTGAGCATGGCGGAGCCCGGAAGCGATGATGTCCGTGCTCGAGACGACGCCGACCACCTCACGCGTGTGGTCGGCGACCGCCACGCAGGAGACCCTGTTGTCGTTCATGATCCGGCACATGTCGGAGACGCTCGTGTTCTCCGATACGGTGATCACGCCGTAGTGCATGATGTCTCTGACTCGCCTGTCGAGCGTGGCCCTCATCGTGCGTCACCCTCCTGTGCCGCTGACGAGCCAAGTATAGATGGTGGGAGCCGCGATGACGCCAAGCGCCGTCGGCGGCGCCGCGGCTCCTACTCGCTACGGCGCCGTAAGCGGCTCAGGCCGCGGCCTCGCGGTGCCGGCACCGGCTCTTGGCGATCACGTACAGCTCCGCCGGATCCTCGGAGAACATGTCGTGGCAGCGCCGGGCTTCACGGAAGTCGGCGAGCATGTGACCGGCCTCGCCCGGACCAAGCTCATCGTCTCTCTCGCCCTTGTCCTCGAGCCAGCCGATCACATCGTCCCAGCTCTCCCAGTCGCCGCGCTCGCAGACAACGCGGACGTCTGACTGTCTGTAGTCGTTCTCGTGCTCGCTGTACTCGCTCCGGGGCATGTCAGCCTCCCTGTCTGTTGGCAGGTATGGGAGGGGGCATACCTCTTCCCGGGTCCGGGGTAACCGTTGCGGCCACGCATGACGCTTCTCCCTTCTGGGCGTATCCTGATGGGGAGCCGTCCCATCAAGGTGACGCAGCGTCGGGACGCACGGCAGGTATGGTCCAGGAACCGAGGAGGCCTCATGCGACGCATGTCCCGAGCGGAGTTCCTCAAGGCGGCGGCGCTCGGCGGCGCCGGAGCAGCGCTGCTTGGCGCCTGCGGCGGGAGCACCGACTCCGGCACCCCCGCGCCGCCCGCTCGCAGCGCCGTCTCGCCCAGCCCCGGGGGGGCCGGGACGGTGCTGGCGGTGGCCGCGGGTGCAATCGCTGCCCAGAACGCCGAGCGCGCGCTCGCGGCGCTCGGCGGCATGCGCGCCTTCGTCGGCCGCGGCGACGTTGTCGTGATCAAGCCCAACATCTGCACGGCCAGGGCGCCTGAATATGCGGCCACGACCAACCCCGACGTCGTGGCCGCTCTCGTGCGTCTGGCGCGCGAGGCGGGCGCGAAACAGGTCTTGGTCATGGACAACCCGCTGTCCGATGCCGCCGCGGCGTACTCGGCGAGCGGCATCGCGGGGGCGGTGCAGGCAGCCGGCGGCACCATGCACCTGATGAGCGACGCCGGGTACCGCGACTACGCGATACCCGGGACAGTGCTGAAACAGCATCCGCTGTACGCCGCCATCGTCGAAGCCGACGTCGTCATCACCGTGCCTGTGGCAAAGCAGCACGGGTCGGCCGGCCTCACATTGGCCGGCAAGAATCTCATGGGAGCGACCAGCGAGAGGGGCCGCATGCATCGGTCGGGCTTGAGCCGCAGCATCGCCGAACTGGCGGCCGCGCTGCGTCCGGACCTCGCCGTCGTCGACGCCACGAGAATCCTCGTCAGAAACGGGCCGACCGGCGGCAGCCTCGACGACGTCGTGCCGAAGGACACCGTCGTCGCCTGCGCCGACTGGGTGGCGGCCGACGCCTACGCGACGAGCCTCTTCGGTCTCAAGCCGGCCGACGTCCCGTACATCGCGGCGGCCGCCGGCATGAACCTGGGCACGGCGGATCTCTCGGCCGTCACGATCCGGAGCGTCTGAGACGGCCGCCGCCGGCACTTCACCGCTGAGGGAGCGCGCCCGCCGGCGTTGGCGCGGCGCCCGCTGGGCGCGGCGTGTCGTGCAGTTCGCCGCCTTCGCGCTCTTCTTCGCGCTGCTGATCGCCAATCAACAACGCCTCGACCCACACGCCGCGGCCGCGGTCTTCTTCCGCTTCGATCCGCTGACATCGATTGCGACGATGATCGCGGCGGGCACCTGGATCAGCTACCTGGCGCCCGCCCTCGTCACCATCGTCGCCACGCTTCTCCTCGGCCGCGTCTGGTGCGGCTGGATCTGCCCGCTCGGCACACTGCTGGGCTGGATCCGCTTCCCGACCGCCAGCCGACTGAGCAAGCGGATGCCCGCTCGCCTGCCGAGCGTCAAGTACGTCCTGCTCGGCAGCATCGTCATCCTCGCCATCTACGGCAGCCTGGCGCTCCTGATCCTCGACCCCCTCACGCTGCTCACACGGTCCGCCGTGACGTCGCTGCTGCCCGCGTTCGACTGGGTCGTCGGCCGGGTCGACTTCCTCCAGGCCAACCTCCAGGGCTCTGCCGTGCCGCTGTCCCAGCCGCGGTACGAGCAGGCGCTCGCGCTCTTCCTCCTGCTGCTTGGCGTCGTGCTGCTCAACATCCTGGCGGACCGATTCTGGTGCCGGTTTCTGTGCCCTCTCGGCGCGCTGCTCGGCCTGCTCGCCAAGGTCCAGTTCGTCCGGCCGATCGTGGGTGAGGCGTGCGGCTCCTGTGGAGCCTGCGCCCGCTCGTGCAGACTGGACGCCATCGAACGGCTCGGCCGGTCTGCGACGGTGGAAACCGCGAGCGCGCCCGCCTCCCTCCCCTTCGCCCCCGCCCGGGTCGTCAGCGCCGAATGCACGATGTGCCTCGATTGCCTGGCCACCTGCCCGACGCCAGAGGCCATGCACATCGGCCGGTCGCATGCTCCGACCCCGATCACGCGGCACGATCCCAGCCGCCGCGAGTTCCTCACCGTCTCCGCCCTAGGCGTCGGCGCCCTCCTCGGACTCGGAGGCGCACTTCTCTCGGCGGCGCCGCCGGCGACGGCCGCCACGCGGCCCAGACTCATCCGCCCGCCGGGCGCCCAGAGGGAAGAGGAGTTCCTCTCACGCTGCCTGCGCTGTGGCGAATGCCTGCTCGTCTGCCCGACGTCCGGCCTGCAGCCGGCGCTCGGCCAGGGAGGCCTTGAAGCCCTCTGGACGCCCGTCCTCGTGCCTCGCCTCGGGTACTGCGAGTACTCGTGCACGGCGTGCGGGAGCGTCTGCCCCTCCGGCGCGATCCCGGAACTTGACCTGGAATCCAAGCAGGCGCAGATGCTCGGGCTGGCGAGGATCGATCAGGAAAGGTGCCTGCCCTGGGCACTGGACACTCCCTGCACCGTCTGCGAAGAAGTCTGTCCCATCCCTGAGAAAGCCATCGTGCTCCGCGAGCCCCGGCTCGTCACCCGCCCGGACGGCACGCAGGACTACATCGCGTTGCCCAGCGTCGTGCGGGAACGCTGCACCGGCTGCGGCATCTGTGAGTACCACTGCCCGGTCGAGGGAACTGCCGCCATCACCGTGCGACGCAGGGGGCAGGGCGGCGGTCGCGGGCCGAACCCGGCACGGAGACGCCGGGAAGCAGACATAAGGGACCGGCCGTGAAGTCAGACGCACTGGTCAGGGGCAGACAAGACGGCGGTCATGAACCATCATCGTCCGCGCCCGAGGAGTCGCGTCCCGGCGAACCGGCAGGGACCCGGAACGATGCATGACCTACAACCTCCCGGAAGTGCCTGCGCGACACCGTTATCACGGCCGCTCCCTTATGCAAGGGGGATACCCGCGACGGCGTTCCTTACACCTCAGGCAGCAGAAAGGGCCAGAGGACTTGTCACAGATCGCGAAAGCCATGCGGCGCCATGATGCGCAACGCCTGCTTGGCGACGCTCACGCGAATCGGCGTCGTCGCCTTGATCTCGCCGTCGATCTCTACGCTGCGGCTCGGTTCGGTCGTGATCGTCGCGGCGCCGGTACGAATGAACGGCCCTTCCGTCACATACTTGCGGCGGCCATACCCGAACGAGACCAGATCGACGGCGAGGCGGACGGTGCGATGATCGCCCAGGGGGAAGATCGTGAGCTCCCTGTCCTCGACGCTCGCTCCCTTGGCGATCTCACGACCGCCAAGAAAGCCGCCGTTCGCCAGGATGAGCATGTGGGTGTGGAATTCGTGGCAAGCCTCAGGCGTCTCGACGATCGCGCGGAAGGGATCGTGTGACAGAAACGTGTAGATGCCGGTGAGAGCGTACGCCGGTCTTCCCAGAATGCTCTTCAGCTGCGGCGAAACGGTGCGCGCCACCTCGACGGCGAGTCCGACGCTGGCGGCATTGGCGAAGTAGTGATCGCCGGCCTTGCCGAGGTCGACGTCGACGACCTTGCCCGTGGCGATCACGCGTACGGCCTGCTCGAGCTCGAACGGCAGGCCCATGCTGCGGGCGAAGTTGTTGGTGGTGCCGAGCGGCAGCAGCCCGAGCACCGTGTTGCTGTAGGCGAGATGTCCGGTGATGGTGCTGACCGTGCCGTCACCGCTGCCGACGACCAACAGGCTGGGATCGAGTGCCATGGCGCGGTCGATCGTCGTGCCAAGGCGCTCGGGATGGCTGACGGGGAATTGCTCCAGGATGCGAAAGCCGGCCGCCCGTAGCATCGCTCGCGCCGCCGTGAACAGGTCACGGCCGCGGCGCGAGCGCGTGTTGACGAGGAGCACGCAGGAGCGCTCGCTGCGGATGCGCTCCTCCAGCTCGGCCTTGTCGAGGAGCGCAGGCGCCGCGGCCTTCCGCGCCTCCGCCTCCGCCGCGACTTCCCGCGCGCCGGCGCCGCCGCTCATGCCGTTGTCAGTTTCCATGACCGTCAGTATCGCGCATCCGGCGGCTCGCTGTCGCGCGCGCCGCCGCCGAGGGCCTTGGAGGAGCCGCTGTCGGAGCACGAAAAAGCCGGGCGGTCACAAGGACTCGCCCGGCTCGTGAAGGACTGGTGGTTCGTGTTCGGGCTACTGCACCAGGCGGACCTCGGTCGCCTGCTGCTTGCCGTTCTTCCCGGAGGCCTCGACGAACGTCACCTTCTGGCCCTCGTCGAGACTCTTGAACCCCTCACCCTGGATCTCGGAGAAGTGAACGAAGAGGTCGCCGCCGTCTTCACGCTCGATGAAACCGTAGCCCTTTTCTGCGTTGAACCACTTGACTTTGCCTTCTGCCATGAAAAACACATCCTCTCGCCCCGGAGGGCAAAACAAAACGACGTGGCGACCGCGCAGAATGCGTGTGCCACGCCGCAATCAAAACGAGCCCCTGTGGCTCGCGCCCAGTGAGCATATCACGTCGCCCTTGGCGACGCGACAGGCAATCCGGTTGATACCCCCCTTGCCTGGGATTCAGTCAGGCGTCTGGGCACAAGCAGGCCACGGTCCAGGTCCCGGGCAATCCGGGACCCTCTCGTCCCGGGGAGCCGGATGTTCGTTCGAGGCGGGAGGCGGAGGGGCGGCGCCGCCCCTCCGCCTCCCGCCTCCGTCTCTTGTTCTCAGGCCGTCCCCAGCACGCACACGGCCTGCGGCACGAGGATACGTACGGCCAGGGATTCGCTCACGGAGAACTCGAGCCGTCCGCCACCGGAGGGCCCGATGAACCCGAGGCTCAGGTCCTGCCCGACGATGATGTGCGCGAACTCCTTGCCCGCCTGGACCAGCACGCCGCCGTCCTCGAGGGCAGGCGCCTTGATGACGCCGGCGGTCGCGATCGCCCTGACGACATCGAGTTCGCTCACCGCGGCGGTCTCGAAGCGCCGCAGCAGGAGGTTGTACCGCTGCGGTCCCAAGGCGAGAGCATACGGGCCGTGCATACCGACGCTGTCCATGGCGGAGACCGCGCCGACGACGTCACGCTCGGCGGCTCCCACCTCGCTCCAGTCTGACAGACCGGCATTGACGACTCCCGCGCCGGTCATCAAGCCAGTCGTTCGCGTCGAGCCCTTGAAGACGATCTCGTCCTCCTTGCGGACGACGTCCAGCGTGGCCTCGACCAGCGGTCGCAGATCGAGCGATGAGGGCTCGCGCTCGAAAGCGGCAAGGTCGCGCATGTTCAGTGAAAACGTGCGCTGCAGCACCGTCACGGGCAGGCCCGAGCTGACGAAGACGCCGTCTTCCACCTCTTCGTCCGCCAGCGGGACGCTCTTCAAGCCGAGCCCGTAGGGCCCGTCAACCTCGAGAAGCTTGCGTCCGGCGAGCTCGCCGCGAGCGATGCCGAGCATGGTTGAGTCGAGCAGCCCCCAGAGCTTGCCGCTCAGGGGAGCGTCCTCACGTCCCAGAAACGCGTTGTCCATCTGATCCTCCTCTCCGCCGCTCATCGCAGCGACCCGAGGGCTGGCGGGCCGGCCGGAGGAGTCGTGCCCTCCTCCTGGTCATGCTCCTGTGGCCCCTCGACCGGCGCCTCACCGGCGCCCAGCCTCCCGGCGATCTCATCGACTTCTGCGACGCCGTGTGACACCCACTTGTCCTCATCGCCCGTGAGGATGCTCAACAGGCGCATGAACTCGCCGACGTGCTCACGCTCCTCGTTGGCGATGTCGATCAGCACGGCCCGGGCAAGAGGGTGATCGGTCGCCTCCGCGTGCGCCATGTACAGATGAACCGCCTCGTGCTCCGCCGCGATGTTCAGGCGTATGGCGCGAATCAGCTCCTGGTCCGTGAGCTTCCCGTCTGGCACCTTGCCCGAGAACGGGTTGACGAATTCCGGCACGGCACGACCTCCCTCCGTTTGTCTTCCCGGCAGGCTCGCCATCCGGCTGCCTGCACCTGTTCCTTCCTGTGCCTTCCCGACAGCCCGGCTCTACGCCGCCGAGGCATCGTCCTGATAGACGCCCCAGATGGTGCTCTCCGTGTCTTTGAAGTAAGCGAGCCAGCCGACTCCGGGAATGGCTTGGGGCGGCATCGTGATCTCGCCGCCGGCCGCCTCGATACGGGCGATGACAGCGCCGAGATCGTCGACGCTGATCGTGTTCACGACTCCGGGATTCATCTCGGAGCTCGGCCCCATGCCGCCGTCGATACCAGGCGCGGCGGCATGGCGGGCGCCGCCCGTCGAGACCGTCCAATGATCCATAGCGCCGCCCGCCCACTTCTCGAAGCGCCAAGCGAAAGCACTCTCGAAGAAGGCCTTGGCGCGTTCTGGGTCGCCGGCGGAGAACTCGAAATGGACCACCCGGTTCGTCACCGCTCCCTCCCTAGATTGATAGGAGGACACTTCCCCATTGAGGACGCCAGATAACGCGCGGAGGAGTCACGAGCAGGATGAATCGCCGGGAGGGCACGGCAGGCCGCCGGCGCGTCCGGCGGTCAGGCAGCGCCGGTGATGTTCACGGTCACCGGCGGCGCCTCCCAGTCCCGATTCGCCCTGAGCCAGTACGGAACCCACTGAGACGGCGTGCAGCGGCAACCATCAAGACCGCCGCCGCTGCGTGCTTGATCGCATTCCAGCGCATCCGGGCCGTCGCCGGCACGCCACGAGTAGTACCGGCGACAGGTCGCGCAGACCCTGAGATGCGCCAGCTGGTCGTCCTCGTCCTCGATCACCCTCTCGAGGTACTGCGCCTGCGCCTCGCCAAGCAGCGCTTCGGCGTTGTGTGGACAGTCTTCACAGCGTCGTTTCACGGCTGGATATGTCATGTCGCCACCCCCGCTTGAGCAGTTGAATCCAACCGCTCGTTCGACTCGGCCTCACGTCTCCCTGCCCCCAGTTAATCGACGGCCTGCCGCCTGCCTTGAGAGGTTGACGGTCAAGCGGCACCGCCATCAGTGAGGGCCTCGACTCCCCCGGGTATGCATTCCATGAAGAAGGTCGTCGCACCTTGATCGCACTGCGTTCGTCATCGCGGTGCGCTGTCGGACAGGAGTAGCACAGATGGCTCTTGAGGACGTCGTCCTGCGCCTGGCGATAGCCGTCGTCGCCGGGATGCTGATCGGGCTGGAGAGGGAGTGGCGGGAGAAGTCCGCCGGGTTCCGCACCCTGACCCTCGTCTCGACGGCCAGCGCCGTGTTCACCCTCGGGGCGATCGCGTACCTGCCCGACGAGGGTGTGCGCATGCTGGCCGGAATCGCGACGGGCATCGGCTTCATCGGCGCCGGATCGATCCTTCGCGCCCGGGGCGAGGTCCTCGGCCTGACGACGGCAGCGTCCGTGTGGATGGCCGCGGCAATCGGCGTGAGCGCGGCGCTGGGGCAGTTCCAGGTCACCCTTGTCGCGACCGCGCTCACGCTCGTCGTCCTGTTCCTCTTCTCGATGATCCCGTTCAAGAGGATCCACCGGGACGTCAGGATCTACCGCATCAGCTACGTCTCGGCGTTCCCGATCGATCAGGCGCTCTCCCCCGACGCCCTCAAGGAATCGGGACTGAACGCGACCCTGCAGGCCGTGTCGATGGCGGGTGACGCCGTCACGGTCTCATGGGTCGCCGAGGGCAGGCGCGAGGCGCACAAGATCGCGCTGATGCGCCTCCATCAGATCGAGACGATCGCCACCCTGGAATTCGGCGAGTAGCCGGCGCGGGATCTCTCAGTCGTGGCCGGCGGCCGAGCATGCCTGCGCCGCCTCGACCAGCGCTTCCCAGATGATCTCCAGATCGCGTTCGCCGGTGCGCCAATTGCTGAACGCGGCGCGAATGCCCGGCCTCCCCCACAGCACGGTGGGCGTCACGAAGGTGCGACCGTCGTCGCGAACCGCCGTCGCGAAGCGCGATGTCATGCCGGCTGTCTGATCCTCCCCGCGCAGCGCGAAGCAGACGATGTTGAGTCGCACCGGCGCCAGCAGTTCGAACTCCTCCGAGCGCGCCATCCGACGGCCGAGCTCGCGAGCCAGCCGGCAGTCGCGCTCCACGATCTCGCGGTGGCCCTCTGAGCCGTAGGCGGTGAGCGAGAACCAGGCCGGCAGCGCTCGCCAGCGATGTGAGCTCTCGGGCGCGAGATGGATCGGCGAAGGATTCTCCGCCGGCCGGTTCAAGTAGGCGGCGGCGCTGGAGAAGATGTCGACCTGCAGTTGACGGTGAACGGTGAAGGTCACGGCGGCGTCGTAGGGGACGTTGAGCCATTTGTGCAAGTCGACGCAGACCGAGTCGGCGCATTCCCAGCCTGCGACGAGGGGCCGCAGCGCGGGCGACACGCCGGCCAACCCACCGAAGGCGCCGTCCACGTGCAGCCAGAAGCCGTACCGCCGCTTGAGCTCGGCGAGGCCGGTGAAGTCGTCGAAGTCCCCGGTGTCGACCGTGCCCGCGCTGGCGATGACGACACTGGGACGCGGCGCCGCTTCGAGCAGCGCCTCGAGGGCCGTCAGATCAATCGCCTCACGGCCGGGAAGACAGGCGACCTGAGTCCAGCCCCGGCGCCCGGCGCCGAGCATGGAGAGCGCCTTGACGGAGCTCACGTGGGGCGTCCCGGCGAAGACCGGCAGCGGCGGCATGGCCGAAGCGCCTTCATCGGACACCCGAATGCCGTGCGCCCGTCCCACCCACTCGCGGGCAAGAGCGAGACCGACGAAGTTGGACATCGTCGCGCCGCTCACGAAAGCTCCCGCGAACCCGTCGGGCAGGCCGATCAGCGTGCGCAGCATCACGATCGTGTCGCGTTCGAGCTGGAGCGCGGCGGCATTGTCCAGGTCGGAGACCACGTTGGCGTCGAAGACGGAGCAGAGCCAGTCGCCGAGGATCGCCGCGGGCGTGCTGCCGCCGATGACGTAGCCGAGGTAACGGGGGCCGGCGCTCCTGGCGAGGACCGGCCCGACCGTGCTTTGGAACTCGCGCAGCGCCGCTTCGGCGCCCACGCCGCGTGCTCGCAGCTCGGAGCGCGGCAAGTCGATCGGGGGCCGAGCGACCGGGGCCGAGTCGAGCTCCCCGAGTACGTCCGCGGCATAGTCGCTCGTCGCCGCCAGCAGCTCGGGCAGACACGCGCGATCGTGGTGCAGCCTCTCATTCATCAGTCGTTCTCCAGAGTCTCAGGCCGCTTCCGGCCGTGGCGTCAGTCCGGCAACGATAGCGCACCCGGCGACCGCGCGACGCGTGCTTTGTTCACAGATGCCGGAGCGCCGGCCGGGACCGCGAATGCAAGCGTTCAGCTCGAGCATCAGCGGCCTCAGCCTGGCAGTCGCAGGGGCCGCGCGACATCGCCGCGCGGCCCCTGGTCTCGCTCGCCCAATCGGTCTCCCGCCTCAGGCAGGCGGTCCCTTGATCAGGGTGACCGTTGCCGTGTGCTGCTCACCGCTCTGATCGATCCAGACGACCGTGATGTCGTCCCCCGGCACGTACCCGCCCAGCATGCCGCTCAGGCTGGACGCCGAGTCGACGTCCCTTCCGTCTATGGCGGTGATCGTGTCACCGCTTCTCAGGCCCGCTTCCGCAGCCGGCGTGTTGGAGAGCACGCCGGCCACCAGGGCGCCGGAGCGAGTGCCGCTGCCGTCGTCGTCGTAGCCTCGTCCATACCCGGGGCCCATGGCGCGCTCGTCCAGCGACGAGGTCACCTGCACACCGAGGAAGGCGGTCGGTCCGACATGGACGCTTCCGGTCGACTCGCCGGCCTGGATCTGCTCGACGATGCTGATGGCCTTGTCGATGGGGACCGCGTAGCCGTCGCCGCCTGAGTGGCCGAGCGAGTAGCCGGTGGAGGCCGCGGTGATGACGCCGATGACGTCGCCGTCCGTGTTGACCGTCGGCCCTCCTGACTGCCCGGCCCGGACGTTGGCGTTCACCTTGATCAGACCCGTCAGCTCTTCGGCCCCGCTCGAACCGCTGGCTACGATCTGCTGATCGAGCGCCGTGACCGAACCGCCGCTGGCCGTCGGCTCGCCGCCGTCGCCGCCCGCGTTGCCGATCACCACGATCTTCTGCCCGATGGTCAAGGAGGACGAGTCACCGAGAGTGACCGTGTCCAGACCCGATGCGTCCTCGAGTTGGAGCAGCGCGATGTCGCTCGAGGCGTCGTAGCCGAGGACGGTGGCCGAGTACGTCTTCCCGCTGCCGACGCTCGTCACGATGATCTCGCCTGATCCCTCGATCACGTGGTTGTTCGTGAGCACAAGGCCTGACGAGGTCAGGACCATCCCCGTACCGGCGCCCTGTCCGCCGCTGTAAGCGCCCGTGACGTTGATGTTGACGACGCCTGGCGAAACCTCCTCGACGAGCGAGGAGATCTCCGCTGCCGAAGGACCTGCCGCTGTGGTCGAGTCCGATCCTGACGACGAGCCGGAAGCCGATCCGTCGTACGGCCCATACCGTGAGCCGTCATCAGAGGGCTCGTTGTACGGCTGCTGATCACGGGCAGGCAGCTCCGGCGCATACTCCTGGACCGTCCTCTGCTCGTCCGGCGCCCAAATCGCATGGCCGGCGGCCACCCCGCCGAATGCGGCGCCCACAATGAGCACGGCGACCGCGGCGAAGAGGGTTGCGCGACGCCCCGCCCTCTTGAAAACGCTGACGGGTTCAGGTCGCTGATCGAGTGAGTCGGGCGGCGACAGCACGCCGGCCGGGTCGCCGAACGCGGGCTGCGACAGAATCGCTGCGCGATCATCAGACGTCGCCCGCGTCGGTTCATCGGGCGCGGGCGGCGTCACCGCGGTCGGCTCTTCATCGGGGGGGCGCGATGGGCGAGTCACAAAGGAATCGGATTCGTCATGCATGGCTCCAGCCTTCTTGTTCGCGTCGAAACAGAATCACGCTCGTAGTTGTAACCGGAGATGCTGGGAGGAGGCTGTGCGAACGCTGAGTCCGGGATACGGACCAGGGCAGCCGACGCCGCTGAACTCCTCGAACTCGAGCTGGCCCGGCACGGCTGTGTCCAGGACGTTCGCGTACCCCTTGCCCGCATCGACGGATGCATGGAGGACGAGACGTGATGATGTGGAAGGAGTCGTCACTGCCCTCGAGGAGAGGAGTCGTCATGAGCAAGCCGCCCAGACGCATCGCCACCGGGGTGTATCAGGTCGTCGCCGGCGGCGCGAACGCCTTTCTCGTCGAGTTCGACGAGGGCGACGGCGCGACGGAGGGCGCCGGCGGCCGGCATGCCGGCTCACTCGTCCTCATCGACACGGGCATTGAGAAGGATGCCAGACGCATCGGTCAAGCCATTCTCGATATCGGCCACACGCCGGCTGATCTGCGCGCCGTGGTGATCACCCACCTCCACGGCGACCACATTGGTGGTCTGTCGAAGATCATGGCGTGCAGCGACGCGGAAGTCTGGATGCATGCCGCCGACGCCGAGTGTCTGCGCGCCGGTTCGAGCAAGCGTCGGTTCGAGGCCGGACCGGGCAGACTGCGCCGCGTGCTGGCCGGCCAGATCAATCGCCGTCCGGTCCGGCGGCGCGAACCGATCAGAGTGGACCGCGAGGCCGGCGATGGCGAGATCCTCCCGTTCGCCGGCCTGCAGGCCATCCACACGCCGGGCCACTCCGCCGGACACCTCGCCCTCCTGCTGCCGCGAGACGGCGGCGTCCTGTTCGTCGGCGACGCCGCCACCAACATCCTGCGGCTGAGCTGGTCGCCCATCTTCGAGGACGTGGCGGAGGGCGAGCGGAGCCTGCGCAAACTCGCCGCCCTCGACTTCGAGGTCGCAGCCTTCGCGCACGGGAGGCCGATCCGCAGCGGCGCCGCACACCGCTTCCGCGAGCGCTGGCCTGGCTGAGCGGGACGGGATCGGCGCGGCCGAGAGCCCGTCCGCACTCTCACTCTACGGCACCAGCAGCGTCGGTCCGGAATGCTGGGACAGCAGGTCGGCGTGCTCGTGGGGCAGCACGAGCGTCCCCTTGCGCAGATCGTGCAGCGTCATCACCAGATCGGCCTGACCGCCGGCCCTGAGGACGCTGAATGGTTCCTTGTCTTCGCCCCCCTGAGGCTCCGTCAGCCGCCGGGCCTCATGCTCGAGCTGGTCCAGGTCGGCGGAAGCATCCCCGCCGTTCCACACCACGACGCGCAGCCTTCCGGGGTCCTGCTCCGCCAGGCGCATGGCCAGCTCGAGGGCCCGCTGGGCGGCGGGCGTTCCCGTATACACCACGGTCAGCGGGAACTCGAGCCCCGTCCCCTCCCCTGAAATCAGCAACGGGCGGTGGGACTGGGCGACAAGCGCCTGCGCGATCGAACCCATGCCTCTGCCGCGGGCGCGGCCGGCGCGACCCATGCCCATGAGCATCGCGCCCTGCGCCGCGATCAGCAGCTCCTCGGCAACCGATCCGCGAAGCACGCGCAGGCTCCAGGGGACCGGCGTCCCTTCGGCAACACGCCGCATCACCTCACGGATGGAGGCAGCCTGAACGCGGAGCTGCCGCTCCATCCCCGCCGTGTCGATGCCGCGAACCTCGCCCGTGCAGGCGCATACTTCGCGTCCGAAGGGGAGGTCGCAGAGACAGAAGAGATCCATGTCCTCGACGAACAGTCCCTCGACTTCGGCCTGGAGCCGCGCGGCCAGCTCGGTCGCCGCGCGCAGTGCCGCAACGCTCTGCGGAGAAGCGTCGAGAGCGACGACGATCTTCTCGACGACGGCGGCTTCCTGTTGCTCCTCGTCCCGTGGCGGCGCGCCTTCGCTTTCGCGCCCCGGCTCGCCGCCGTCAGACGTGCCTTCCTGCTCGCCGCTTCCGGGCAGGGCCTCGTCGTTCATGACCGCTCGCCCTTCGCTCCGTCGCCTCTCCCGTCGCCCGTTCCGAGCAGCCGCCGGTTGCCGGCTTCGCTCTCGTCGGCGCCCGTCACACGCCGGGCGAGCTTCGACAGGGCTTCTTCCTCGATGGCCCTGACCTTCTGCGCCATCTCGGCCAGCCGGTCGGCCGCCATCCGGTTGATCGTCCCTTCGGGATACCGTCCTTCGTCGTCCGGCACGCCGGCCGGCACGCCCGTGAGCACCTCTATGCCCTCGTCGATGGTCGCGACTGGATAGATCGCGAACTGCGCGGCCGCCACCGCCTCCACGATGTCCTGGCGCAGCATGAGGTGCTTCACGTTGGCCTTGGGGATCAGCACGCCCTGATCGCCGGTCAGGCCGCGAGCCTTGCACAGGTCGAAGTAGCCCTCGATCTTCTCGTTGGCCCCGCCGATGGCCTGGACCTCGCCCCTTTGGTTGACGGAGCCCGTCACGGCGAGGGACTGCATGATCGGGGCGCGAGAGAGAGCCGAGAGGAGCGCGTAGAGCTCGGCGGACGAGGCGCTGTCGCCCTCCACGCCGCTGTAGGACTGCTCGAAGACCAGACTCGCTCCGAGCGACAGAGGGTGCTCCTGAGCGTACCGGTTGCGCAGGAAGCCGGACAGGATCAGCACGCCCTTGGAGTGGAGCGGTCCGCTCAGCTCCACCTCGCGCTCGATGTCGACCACCTCGCCCTTGCCCATATGGACGGTGGCCGTGATGCGGCTGGGCCGGCCGAAGGCGAAGGTTCCCAGCTGCATCACTGAAAGCCCGTTGATCTGGCCGACCTTGGCGCCCTCGGTGTCGATCAGGAGCGTCTCGCGCAGCATCTCTTCCTGCAGCTTCTGCCGGATGCGGTCCGAGCGATACACCTGGGCGTCGATGGCCTGCTGCACATGAGCGGCGGTGACCATCGTCGCCTTCTCGCGCCTGGCCCAGTGGTCGGACTCCTCGAGCAGGTCGACGATGACCCGCATGCGGGCCGTGACGCGCTCCGCGTCCCCGGCCACCCGGGCCGCATGTTCCACGACCCGGCAGACCGCGGCGCGGTCGAACGGCAGGAGGTTCTGCCGGCGGACGATCGTTGCGATCAGCTTCGCGTACTGGCGGATGATGTCGTCGTCGCGCTTGAACTCGTCGTCGAAATCGGCTGCGACCTTGAACAGCTCGTTGAAGTCCGGGTCGGCCTGCGCCAGCATGTAGTAGAGCTGGCGATCGCCCATCAGGATCACCTTGATGTCCAGCGGGATCGGCTCGGGCTCGAGCGAGACGGTGCTGGTGAGATTGAGCATCTGTACCGGCGACTCTATGCGCACCTGATGAAACTGCAGGGCCCGCTTCAACCCTTCCCAGGCGTACTGGCTCGTCAGCACCTTGAGCGCGTCGAGGATCAGGTACCCGCCGTTGGCGCGGTGCAGGACGCCGGGCTTGATCAGGGTGAAATCCGTGAGCAGCGCACCCATCACGGCCATCTGCTCCACGCGCCCGACAAGATTCATGTACGACGGGTTGCTCTCGTAGATGACAGGCGCGCCCGTCGCGTCGCTGGAATCGACGAGCACGTTGACCCGATACCGACGGAGCGCGGGTGACTGCTTCAGATTGTCGGGGATCGGCAACAGGGCAGCAGGACCTTCCGGCTGCCCCTGCTCGCCGGCCTCGAGAAAGTCTTCCGGACGGTCGCTGACGCTCCGCTGCACGGCCTGCAGGTACACGACGACGTCAGGCAACTCCCTGTACTTGTCGAGGAGGTCGTCGAGCACGTCATTGACGACGAATCCACTGACCTCGTTGTTCAAGTCACGCAGGCGGTTACGGAACTCCCGCTGCCAGCGCGGCACCTGCAGCATGACGGTCTGCAACTCCCGCTCCAGCCCCTCGATTTCGTCCTGAACGCGCTTCTGCTCCTCCGCCGGCAGGTTCTGGAACTCCTCCGGCGGAACGATCTTGCCATCCGTCACCGGGGCGAAGGCGAGGCCGGCGGGCGTCCGAAGCATGGCCATGCCCCGCTCGCGGGCACGCTCGCGCAGCTCGCCGAACGTCCCTTCCTCGCGCTCGTGGAACTCCTCCTGCATCGTGCGGCGCCGCGTCGCGTACTCCTCGCTCTCGAATGCCGACGAAAGCCCTGTGCGCAGGTCTTCGACCAGTCGTTCCATGTCGCGCTTCAGCTGCTTGCCCATGCCGCGCGGCATGCGCAGGGCAAGCGGGATTGACGGCTGCTCGAAATTGTTGACGTAGCACCAGTCGTCCGGGGGTGGCTCCGCCGCCGCGAACTCACCGACGAACCGTTTGACGACCGTGTACTTGCCTGTGCCGGTCGGACCGAGGGCGAAGATGTTGTACCCCTCACGGTCGATCCGGATGCCAAGTTCGATGGCCGCGATGGGACGGTCCTGGCCGACGAACTCGATGCCGTCCTGGAGGTCCGCGGTCGTCGTGAAGTCGACATGCTCGAGCGTGCAGCGCGTGTAGAGCGCTTCGGGCGGCAAGGGTTGGACGGGGGCCACGTCAGGTCCTTTCCATAGGGGCTGCCGGAAGCAGAGCTAGGGACTCGTACTGACCGCATCATTCCACGGCCGCGCAGCCACGCAAACCGTTCCCGCACAGTCGTGAGGGCGTGGCCGTGCTTGGCGAGAACGAGTCCAGAGCGGCAGTCCCCGGAGGGCGTTTACGGCGACGCCTGCCGGTCCTTTCGTGCCACATATGCCCGCACCTGGAGCCAGTGGCCTGGTTCGCGCCGCAGCGGCACGGTGAAGACGAGGTGCCGCACAAGCGCCAGGCCATTGTCTTCGAGCCAGCCGTGCACCTGGTTGACGCTGTGGCGGTAGAGCGTCGCGGACCCTTCCCGCCCATCCTCCTCGGTCTCCACCACGATCTCGGGGGGCTCGTCCTCTGCGCGCTCACCCGCAACGAAGACGAAGACGCCTCCTGGACGGATGATGCGGGCGGCTTCGGCGAACACCAGCGAGGGATCGCTGATGAAGTTGAGCACGCCGGTGCACACCGCGTGGTCGTAGCTGTTCGCCGTGAAGGGGTACGGCGATACCGTGAGGTCGTGCCGCACGAGATCTGTGAACCCCTTCGTGCGGCATGCGTCGAGCATCGCCTGATCAACGTCCAGTCCGCTCGCCTTCAGCCCTGCCTTGCGGAAGAGCTCGGACGCCAAACCCGTACCGATCCCGAGGTCGAGGATCGAGTCGCCCGGCTGCACGGACTTGAAGGCCAGGCCGAATGCGACCTCGGGCCCGTGCCACCCCGTCGCTTCGGCCTCCTCGTCGTACGCCGCCGCCATCGCGCTCGGCGATTCGTCCATGGCCCGCCTCCTGTCGTCCTCGCTGCGTCGTCCGTCAGGGCGAGCACCGCCGCCCTCAGTATGCGTTCGACCGGGAGAATAGCGCCGTTGAGCAACGGCGGCTGCGGCCTTGGCTATACTCCGAGCGCGCGCAACGACAGGAGATCCGCGGCGGCTCGTCCCGACACGCCGGGCGCGGGGGCGTTCTGAACAGGAGGAGAGATGGCTGGTCGCGCTGAGAGAGAGCTCATCGACGTCTACCTTGTTGAGCCAGGCCAGGGACGTCCCCCGTGGGGGCCGCTCGAGCACCTCCCTGCCGACGCCCCCATGCCGCAGGTCGGCGACGTCCTCCTTCTGCCGCGAAGGGTCACCGGCGACAGCAAGAAGCAGACGTTCGCATGGGGCGGCACGCTGGCGCCGTTCCGCGTGGTCGAGCGTGAGCACGTGTACTTTCGCGAGAACGACGAGAAGGTGCATCCCGTCAGTCCCCGGCCGGCTCACTACGTGAGGACGCTCGTCTACGTCCGGCGTCTCACGGAAGAGGAGTTCAACGCCGGCCCCGGTCGGACCGGCGGGTGATCTCGGCGGCGCGTCGCTGCTCTTCTATCCGAGAGGCGTCTGTTCAGGGCGCGCGAGACCAGAGCCGGAGCCGGGAGCCGGCGCCGCGAAACGCGGCGCAACGGACGCGCGGCCCAGCACGATGAACGTGAACACGCCGAGGACCGTGCCGTACGGGACGCCCAGGCAGGTGAAGCCGGCGACGATCATGCACGCGATTCTGTGCCGGCCGCGCCTGATCCAGAAGCCGGTGAGCAGCTGCAGGGCCGCGATGCCGCCGCAGAGCAACATGACGAACAGTCCGATCACGGCGAAGATCCAGCCCATCAAGGCCGTCGACGCGCTCTCGTCGTAGCCGTGACTCGAGGCCGGTTCCGGCATGAACGTCATGGCGACGCCCATGATGACGTAGATCAGCCCGTAGGCGGCGAAGAAGACCGTGAGTCCTGCGGTGACCCAGTAGCCGATGGCGAGCAGCCTCAGGTGCTCGTCATCGACGATCGCCCGTCGCTCCTGATCGTCCACTATCGGCTCCCCTTGTCGCGGATTCGCCTCGCGACAAGCATCGGCGCGTCCGGGTATGGCCATGAGGAGAGATCAGGCGCTCGTCGCGCAGACGACGCCTCAGCTCGCTGGTGTCCCGTCGTGTCGCTCTATACGGATTCCGGCGCGGGTTTGGAACGGGAGACACGATGGGGGCCCCACCACGAAGCGGAGTCACGTGACACGTGAGCATGAGCGCCGTCGGTAGCCGCCCGGCCTCGCGCCGGACGGTGTTGGCGTTGTCGCTCGGGCACGCCTGCGCCGACCTCTGCTCCAGCGCGCTGTTCGCGCTGCTGCCCTTCCTCGTCCTGGAGCGGCAGTACAGCTACGCGGCCGCCGGCGTGTTCGCGCTCACGGCCAGCGTGGCGAACGCCCTCATCCAGCCGTTCGCCGGCGCCTACGGAGACCGCTGCAACGCGCACTGGCTGCTGCCCGGCGGACTCGTCCTCGCCGGCTTGGGCATCGCCGCCGTAGGCTATGCGTCGAGCTTTCCCGTCACCCTGCTCGCCGTGGCCCTGTGCAGCGCCGGCATCGGCGCCTACCACCCCGAAGGCGCCCGCTGGGCGCGGCACGCCTCGAGCAGCCGCGTGACCGCCGACATGAGCATCTTCTCCGTCGGCGGCGGCGTGGGCTACGCGCTCGGCCCACTCGTGGTAGCCGCCGTCCTCGCGCCCCTGGGGCTCTACGGGACGCCGGTCATCGCCGTCATCCCCTTCGCCGTCGCGGCGTTCGTCGGCCTCGCGCTCGGCCGCTTTCGCGCCAGACCGCTCGACGAGCACCCGCCGCACAGCGGGGTGCAGCTGCGGGCATCCGAGTGGCGGCCGTTCGTTTTGCTGGCCGTCCTCTACTCGCTGTCCAGCGGCGTCGCCATCGGGGTGATCACCTACGTGCCGCTGTACCTGGTGCAGGCCCGGGGCAACAGCCCGGCCTCGAGCAACGTGATGATGAGCGTGCTGCTCGCGGCCGCGGCAGCCGGGACGCTGCTGGGCGGCAT
>CAZHMG010000036.1:0-23156 GCA_964533575.1 uncultured Thermoleophilia bacterium
TCAAGATGGACATCCTCGCCCTCAAAATGCATTCCGCCATCGCCGAGGCCGTGCGCCGCATCGAGGCGCGCACCGGCGAGCGCGTCGCGGCTTGGGACCTGCCGCGCGACGACCCCGAGGTCTACAAGCTGCTCAAGTCGGCGCGTACCGTCGGCCTCTTCCAGCTCGAGAGCTCGGGGCAGCGAAACCTCGCGACGCGCTTGCGCGAGCGCGACTTCGAGGACGTCATCGCCGCCATCTCGCTCTTCCGCCCCGGCCCGCTGCAGGCCGAGATGATCGGGCCGTTCATCAGGCGGCGGCACGGGCGCGAAGCGATCGCCGTGCCGCATCCGGCCATGGAGCCCATCCTGCGGCGCACGTACGGCGTCATCGTCTATCAGGAGCAGGTCATCGAGGTCGCCGCGGCCGTGGCCGGCTTCAGCCTCTCGGAGGCCGACATGCTGCGCCGCGCCATGACGCACGAGCGCTCGCTCGAAGAGATGGACGAGATAGGCCGCACCTTCGTCGCCAAGGCGATGGCGCGCGGCATCGAGCAGCACGTGGCCGAAGAGGTCTTCCGTCAGCTTCGGGGCTTTGCCGCCTATGGCTTCAACAAGGCGCACGCCGCCTGCTTTGCCATCGTCTGCAACGCCAGCGCCTGGCTCAAGGCGCACTACCCGGCCGAGTTCTTCTGCGGCATCCTCAACAATCAGCCCATGGGATTCTATTCACCCCGGATCGTGCTCAACGACGCCCGCCGGTTCGGACTCGAGATAGAACCACTCGACGTGAATCTGAGCGGCGAATGGTTCGAGGTCGAGGACGGCGGGCGGGCGCTGCGGGTGGGATTGGCGTACGTCAAAGAGATGAGCGCGGCGGCGCGGCGGGCGATCGTCCTCGAGCGGGGAGGCGGCGACGGGGCTGAGGCCGCTGCGGTGAGGGGTTCGCGAGGGCGCTCCGCTCCTTCCGGCCTGGCTCACGCCGGGCCTCCAGATCCTCCCTCATTCCCCTCCGCCTCCTCCGCGGCCTCTCCTGCTGGCGCCCGAGGCGCGGCAGGACGATCGCCCGCCGCCGCTGAAGCAACCCGGGTGGGCTTGCCTGCGGCCGGCCCCCGGGAGCAGGAGCCGGCGGCTGGAACGCGAGAGCAGGCTGGTCCGCCGCGTCCGTATGTCTCGCTCGCCGATTTCGTGACACGCACTCGGGTGAGTCGCGAGATCACCGAGAACCTCGTGCGTCTCGGCGCCTTCGACGTCCTGGGTGTGCGCCGTGAAGAGCTCGTCGCCCAGGTGCCGCTGCTCTACGCGGGAGCCAGGCAGGGCCGGGCCGCCGCCAGCCCGGCGGCCGCCGCCGGGCTCGATCAGCCGCGCCTCGCCCTCGACGAGCAGATCGCGCCGCTCGCCTTCCTGCCGTCGTGGAGCCTGCAGCAGCGCGTCAGTCTCGAGCTCGAGTTGCTCGGCCTCACCGTCACTGCTCACCCGCTGCATTTCGTTCGCGACCAAATCGCCGCCCTCGGCGTGACGCCGCTGGCGAACTTGGCACAGGTCCCTCATGGACGCCGCGTGCGGCTCGCAGGCGTGCTCGAGCGAGCCCAGATGCCGTGGACCCGCTCCGGGCACCGGACGATGTTCCTCACGCTCGAGGACGAGACCGAGCTCGGTCAGGTTGTGATCTTCAACGACATCTACCTTCGCTACGGAGGTGTCCTCAAAGACGCTGTCTACCTGTTCGTCGAAGGCGAACTGCAGAACGACGAGGAGCACGGCTTGGCGGTCGTGGCGCATCGCATCATGGACTTGGCCAAGGTCCTCGACCGCGACGGGACCCTGCCGGGAGGCGAGCTGCGAGCCGGCGAAGCCGCCGGCCCCTTCGCCTATCAGCGTCCGGAGGCCTGGGATCTGCCGGTTGTCGAGCCACGCACGCGCCCCGGCCGTACCGGTTGATCCCGTCAGGGCAGCCCTCGGGTCCGCTCACGTTGATTCCCGGATGGCGTCCACGCCGAGAGCAGCGGCAAACGTCAGCACGGTCGTCCACAGGACAACGCCCGCGGTCAGCCACACAACCAGACGACTTCTCGGCGCACCAAGCGCCACACCGAGCGCGGCCGCGAGCGGCGCCCCCAGCAGGAGAGGACCCAGTAGCCCCCAACCGATGACGCCGTATCTCTCCCAGATGGAGCGCAGACGGCCGCCTTCACCGCCTCGTCCGTGACCGAAGCGACGGACGAGCCACGCCCGCGCTCTCTCCCCAGCGAGAACGACGACAGCGACGCCGAGCGCTGCGCCGGCGACAGTCGTCAGCCACACGAGGACAGGCGACAAGCCCAGAGCCAGTCCCGCCGGCACCGCCGCCCACAGCTCGACGACGCTCAGGGCAAATACGCCGAGCACTTGAAGGAGGTACGACATACCGCTACAGGAGCGCAACCTCGATGATCACTTCGTCACCCTTCTGCAGCCGTTCGCCCGCCGCCGGATTCTGCGCCACCACATCGCCGGGGTAGACCCCCCAGCCCAGGACGAAGTCGATGCTGGCCACGAAGCCCGCCTCCTTCAGGATCGTCACGGCATCGTTCGACGGGATGCCGACCACATCGGGCACCTGGATGAGCGGCGGGCCGCTGCTGACCCAGTAGGTGATCATGTCGCCGCGCGTCACGGTCACACCTGCCGCCGGCTCCTGCCGCATGACGTCCCCTTCAGCGACGGATTCAGAGACAGCCTTGCGCCGCGTTCCCTTGAGGGCCTGGCTGTCGAGCGTCTTGCGTGCCACCGAGGAGCCGGACCCGATCAGGTCGGGAGCCGGGATGTGCAGCGGTCCGCGACTGACCCACACATTGACCTTCGTGCCGTCCTCCACCGATGTGCCGGGAACAGGGCGCTGACGCGCCACGCTGCCCGCATCCGCCCCGTCCGCCCACACCTTCTGGACGACGGGCTTCAGCCCTTGCGCCTCGATCATCGCCACGGCATCGGCCTGAGTGCGTCCGACCACCCCGGGCACGCTGGCTCCGCTAGGGAGGACCAGCGCGAAGAGAGCCCAAACGCCGCCTCCCAGAACGGCGAGGCTCAGCAAGAGAGCCAGCCAGCGCCGTGGCCTATGGCGCTTTGGCGCGAAGGCCGGAGCCGGCTCCGCAGGCGCAGAGGCCACTGGCGGCGCATCCCCGCCACCACCCGCCACGGCTGCAGTGAGCGCCTCCGGGACCGTCGGAGCAGGAGGGGTGACGGCCGGTCCGGCGACCGGCGCTGTGACCGCGGTTGCCGGACGCGGAGCGGCGTGGGACGTGACCGGCACGGGGGCCCGCACGCGTTTCAACGCCGCCGCAAACTCCATCGCGCTCTGATACCTGTCGTCCGGCTCCTTGCTCAGCGCCTTGCCGGCAACGGCGGCCAGCGACTCGGGCAGCTCCGGAGCGAACGCCCGCGGGTCAGGGGGCGCGGCCGACACGTGCTGCAACGCGATGGCGACGTCGCTGTCGCCGGTGAACGGGAGGCGCCCAGCCAGCATCTCGAAGAGGACCACACCGAGGCTGTAGAGATCCGACCGCTCGTCGGCTCGCCGGCCCTGCGCCTGCTCAGGCGAGACGTACGAAGACGTGCCCAGCACCGTCCCCGTCCTCGTCAGCCCCGGCGCTCCGATGCGCGCTATGCCGAAGTCGGCGACTTTCACCTGGCCACGCTCGTCGATCATGACATTCGAGGACGTGACGTCGCGGTGCACGATGTGCCGTTCGTGCGCCGCCTCCAGCGCCGCAAGCACGGCGATCGCGACGCGCATGGCTTCTTCCGGGAGAAACCGCCCGTCGCGACGGATCCGCTGTCTGACGGTCTCGCCGCACACGTACTCCATCACGATGTAGGCCGAGTCTTCGGTCGGTCCTCTGTCGTACACGGCGACGATGTTCGGGTGATTCAGCTGCGCGGCGGCTTGGGCCTCGATGCGGAAGCGCTCCAGAAGATCCTGGTCGGCCGCCAGTTCCGGCTTGAGGATCTTGACCGCGACAAGCCGCCGCAAGGCAAGGTCCTCTGCCAGGTACACGTCTGCCATGCCGCCGCCGTCCAGCCGGCTCCGCAGGGCATAGCGGCCCCCCACGACCATCTCGACGTTCGCCGAACCCGTTTGCTCGCCCACCGCTGCCTACTCCACCTGACGTTCCGTGAGCACCTGCAGGATCTCAAGGCCGTCCTCGCCGAACCAGACGACGCCGCAGATCGTGCAGCGATCGACGTCGATCGCGTACTCGTAACTGTAGTGCCCGTGCATCATCGTCTTGCCGCAGCGCGGACAGGAGACGAGGTGATCGCCAGGCTTGTCCTGCCCCAGCCTGGCCGCCCGCCGCCGCTGGTTCCCCGAAGCGGCGATCTGTTCGGCCAGGCGCTGCTGCTCAGGCGTGAATCCCACGTCGCGGCGCGCCAGCACACGGTGCAACTCCCCTGTCCCGATCAGCGAGCCTCCGCATGAGGGACAGGCGCTCACATGAGCACCCTCATAGAGGATGTCCCGCAACGCCACGCCACATGCTGGGCAAGCGCCGATGTGTGCCGTGTCTGCAACGGCGGCGGCGGCGACCGGCGCGGAGTCGGTGCAGACGGTCTCGGTGTCCCCGACCTGCATCGCCGGGACAACCGGCCTGGGTTCGGGACCGCCAATCGGCGACGGCAGCCAATGCTCCCGCCGGTCGAGATGCCCGTCCGCCTGCTTGACCTGACGCTCGAACTCCGGGGCGGAAGCGTTCGCGAGGGTCAGAAGCGCATTCACCCTCTCATCGATCGTGGGGTGCGTCCGTTGCCAGCGCGCGAGGAGGCCCCGCCGGCTTGTCGAGTCACGGATGCAGAGCGGGGAGAGTCCCTCCGGGATGTATCCCGCTCCTGCCGGGTGCCGGCCGATGATGCGCAAGGCTTCGGCCAGACTGAGGGGATCGCGAGTGTAACCGGCCGCCGCGAGATCCGCCAAGCGCTCGCGCTCGCGGCTCAGCGCCGCATCGGTGACCGACGAGGCCGCCTGCAGCACCCACAGCCAGCCACGCACTACCGCCGCGAACACGCCCACCGGAGCCACGCCGCTCCCCAGGACGGCATCCTCCATCTCATCTCCGAGGCCGGAATAGATGCCGAACAGCAGGCAGGACACGGTCGCCGTGACGTAGCTGCCAGAGAGGACGTGCCCGAACTCGTGGGCCACGATGCCCTGCAGTTGCTGGCGGGAGAGACGCGATAGGGCGCCCTCGGTCACGCCGATGACGCCGCCGCCACGAAGATCGCTGAAGGAGAAGGCGTTGAACCCCAGAGTCGGGACGACGAAGCAGTCTATTCGGGGACCGCCCGTGGCCAGCTTCATCTCCTCGACGATGTTCGCAAGTCGCGTGTGGTAGTGGTCGCCCGGGTCGAGCGGCGTGCAATGCATGGCCTTGATCAGCCGCTCTCGCGCCCCGATGCGGCTGATCAGCCAGTAGCTGGCGGCCAGCGGCAGGGCGATCGCCAGCATCAAGCCGATCCCGCGCAGCGTGAACACCCATCCGACTGCACCGGACACGGGCAGGAAAAGGAGTTGCGCGCACAGCGAGGCGAGAAGACACGCGACCCAGACGCCCGCACAGACGATCGCGAGCAGCAGACCGAAGAGCAGCCAAATTCGCCAGCGCTTCTCACGAGCTATCTCGAAGACTGGACGGCGTGGAATACCGGAGGTGCTCAAGTGCGCCCGTCCGCCCTTCACATTCCTTAACACTATGGAAGAGGTTTCAATCGTCTAGGCAGTGGTAATATTTCGTCTGCGCGATGGAGTCCCCCCTCCAAAACCTCCAGAGCGCTGGTACCCCCCAGTACCACCCCCATGGCTCCTTTCACCAGCCCCCTCCCCCCGGGGGCTGCCCGAAAGCGGCGATTGAAACGGCGGCGCGACAGCGCCGCCGTTTCCATGCTCCGGGTCAATCGTCCGGCAACAGGCCGCTGGCGGCGATGAAATTGAGGGTCAGCTTGTGACCGAAGGCCGCATACGAGGACGCCATCGCATCGGTCTGCTCCCGCAGTCTCTCGACGAAGCTCGGCTCCAGATCGCGATGCTTCTTCACCCCTTCGGTGATCCAAGAACGTACGTTGTCGAGGCTGATCTCCGGGTGGAACTGCGTCGCCCAGGCCCGTCCGCCGGCACGGAAGGCCTGCACCTCTCCCTCGTGTTCCGCAGTCAGATGGGACGTCGGCGGAAGATTGCAGGAGTGCGAGTGCCAGCAGAAGGCCACGAAGGGTGAGGAGATGCCGCGCAACAGTGGATCGTCGACCACCTTCTCGATGCTGATCCACCCGAGCTCAGGCTTGCGGCGCTGGTAGACCTCCCCGCCGGTCGCCAGCGTGAGAAGTTCGGCGCCCAAGCCGATGCCCCAGACAGGACCACCCTCGTGCACGACCCGGCGCAGCAGGTTGACCTCGTCATGAACGAAAGGTGTTTCGCGGGTCTGCTTGGCATCCATGCGCCCGCCGAGCGAGATGATCCCCGCAGTCTCATCGGGCCAGCTCGGCAACCGGTCGCCGGCGTCGAGGTGGCGCACCTCATAGAAAACCCCGAGATCTCCCAACGCATCAAGGATGGTGCCGGCGGGGCTCTCAGTGTCGTGCTGGAGAATGGTGAGCGGCTTGGTCGTCATCGTGGGCTCCTTGTCTGCTGTCGAGAAGTATACAGCGAGGCCGGGTCCGGCAACGAGTGAAGAACGGATCATGCCGTTGCGACCCCCGCCCGGCGTCTGACAGACTGAGCTCATGGCAGGTTTCATTCCCACGCAGGGCCCCCGGGACGAACGCACTGGCACGCCACTGGTCGAGATACTCTCCGCCGGTAACGAGGTACTGATCGGCGATGTTCTCGACACCAACAGCCATTGGCTGTGCGTTCAGATCACCGGCCGCGGAGGCCTGGTGCGTCGGAGTGTGATGGTCCGGGACGATGTCGAGGCCATCGCAGCCGAGATACTCGCTTCGCTCGCGCGCCGGCCCGCGATCCTCTTCACCGTCGGCGGGCTCGGCCCCACCAGCGACGATCGCACCCTGGAGGGCGTCGCGCGCGGCCTCGGCGTACCGCTCAGTCTGCACGCAGAAGCGGAGCGGATGGTCGCCGCGAAGTACGCCGAGTTCCACTCGCTGGGACACGTGCCGTACGCCGAGATGAACCGCAGCCGCCGCAAGATGGCACGTCTGCCGGAGGGCGCCGAGCCGCTCGTCAATCCGATGGGCGGCGCCCCCGGAGTCGTCTTTCGCCGCGGCGAGACCACGGTGGTGTCGTTGCCGGGAGTGCCGGGTGAGCTGAGGGCCATCTTCACGCACTCGTTCGAGGCTCTGTTCCGCGGAGTGTTCGGCCCTGCCCTCTATGAGGAGCGCTCGCTGGTCGTCGCAACACAGGACGAATCGGTCATCGCGGATCAGCTGGAGCAGGCGGAAGCCGCCTTCCCCGATGTCTACGTGAAGTCGCGCACCCGCCAATTCGGCAGCGCGCGGTTCATTCGCGTCACGCTGTCGGCTCGCGCGCCCAGTGAGGCAGCACTCGCGGCGCTGCTCGACCCGGCGTGCAATCAGCTGCTCGCGACCATCGCCGCCGCCGGGTTCGCGGTGGAGCGAACGGCCGGCGCCGAAGAAGGGGAGCCTCTCCTGTAGCTCTCGTCACGCCCGGCGACGCAAGCCGGCCCCTTCCGACCCGAGGTCCGGCACGACTACGCTCAGAGCAGATGGTCCTCGATGAAGTGCGTGTTGACGTCGCCCGCGACGAACATGGGATGCCGGAGGACTGTGCGGTGGAACGGGATCACGGTCTTCACCCCGTCCACGAGAAACTCGTCGAGCGCCCAGCGGGAGCGGGCGAGGCACTCCTCGCGGTCGCGCCCCCAGACGATCAGCTTCCCGAGAAGGCTGTCGTAAAAGGGCGGGACCATGTAGCCCTGGTAGACATGGGTGTCGAGACGGACCCATGGGCCGCCCGGCGGGATCCACTGCGTCACGTAGCCGGGGCTGGGCATGAAGCCGTTCTCCGGATCCTCGGCATTGATGCGGAACTCAATCGCGTGGCCCTCGACCTGGACGTCGTCCTGCCGTATCGGCAGCCCCTCCCCGGCGGCGATCCGGATTCCCGTCTTGACGATGTCGATGCCGGTGACCATCTCCGTGACGCAGTGCTCGACCTGAACACGCGTGTTCATCTCCATGAAGTAGAAACTGCCGTCGCTGTCGAGGAGGAACTCGACCGTGCCGGCGCCCTCGTAGTGCGCCGCGAGCGCCGCCGCCACCGCGGCTTCGCCCATGCGGCGGCGCAGGTCCGCCGAGACGGCGGGCGAAGGGGCCTCTTCGATCAGCTTCTGATGACGCCGCTGGATGCTGCAGTCGCGCTCCCCGAGATGGATTCCGTGCCCGCGTCCGTCGGCAAGAACCTGGATCTCGATGTGACGTGGAGACGCGATGTACTTCTCCACGTAGACGGCCCCGTTGCCGAACGCCGCTTGCGCCTCGGCTTGGGCCTGACGCACGGCCGAGGCGAGCTCCGACGCCTCCTTGACGATGCGAATCCCCTTGCCGCCGCCGCCGGCGGACGCCTTGACCATGACCGGCAGGCCGATCGTGCGCGCGACCACCTCGGCCTCGGCGGCATCTTCGATCACGCCGGGCGATCCAGGAGTGATCGGAACTCCCGTGGCCATCATCGTCGCCCGCGCTGAGGCCTTGTCGCCCATGAGATCGATGGCCTCGGGACTCGGCCCTATGAACTTGACGCCATGCTCTCGACAGAGGGCGCTGAAGGAGGCTCGTTCGGCGAGAAAGCCGTAGCCGGGGTGAATGGCCTCAGCACCCGTTTGCATGGCCGCCTGCAGAAGGGCGGGCATGACGAGGTAGCTCTGAGCGGCGGGCGCGGGGCCGATACAGACGGCCTCGTCCGCATACTGGACGTGCAGACAGGACTCGTCGGCTTCAGAGTAGACGGCCACCGTCGCGACGCCGAGCTCTCTGCAGGCGCGAATGACGCGGATGGCGATCTCGCCACGGTTGGCGATCAGAACCTTGCTGAACATTGCTGGCTCCTTACAGAGGATCGGCGGATTATAGCAATCGCCGTCGTGTTGCCCGCAGCCGCAACACTTTGGCCCCTTCAACTCTCACCTCAAGCCAGCCGGTGCCGATACCAGGAACAAGACCGGACACACCACCTCACCGGGCTCCTGCCCGGCATCTCACCTCTCTCTCAGCCGGGCCGGTCTCCTTCAAGTGGTACACGGACCGCCCGCATCCGTGTGAAGGCCCCCGCCGGCCCGGCATCTAACTCTCTTCGATTGCATACCTTGGCGTCTCGTGCCGATAAGGTACAGTGCCAATCGTCGAGGAGGTCAGTGTGTCCGAGCCAGCCGTAGTGCAGATCGCAGTCGTCAGCGACGACAAGGGGTTGCGCGACGAGCTCGTCCACAACCTCAGTGACGCCTTTGGGGTACTGAGCCTGAATGGCGACGAGGATGCTCTCGAGCTGATGCGCCGAGGTGCTCCCGCCGCCGTCATCCTCGACCTCGACCTGCATTTCGCCAACGGCTTCGATCTGCTCCGCACGATCACTGCCGACCCCGCGCTTGGCGCTGTTCCCATCATCGTCCTCTCATCCGACAACGACCTCGACCTGTTCTACCAGGCACGCCGGCTCGACGTCACCGAGGTGGTCGGCAAGCCCTTCCGGCCGGCCGACCTGCGCGAGAGGATCAAAGCGCTGACCGACGGCGGGCGGGGACGCAACGGCGGCCGGCTCAAGCTCGGCGCCATGCTCGTCGCCAGTGGCGCGCTGGGCGCTGATCAGGTTCAGGACGCGCTCAGGCGGCAGCGGGACATCGGCGGCCGGCTCGGGGAGCTGCTCGTGGACGACGGGTCGATCAGCGAGCAGCAGATCGTGGCGGCGCTGGCGCGCCAGATGCGCCTCAAGATGGTCGACCTCAGTGTCGAGGCGCCGCGACCCGACGCGCTCACCCTCCTGCCGCGCGACTTCGTCGTGCGCAATCGGGTCATGCCGATGGGCGTGACCGACGACGGAGGCCTCGAGCTCGCGATGACCAACCCGCTCGACGTCATCACGATGGACGAGGTCAGCATGCGTGTCAGACGACGCGTCGTGCCGATGATCTGCACCCAAAGCGGCTTCGACGAGGCCCTCGCCATCTACTTCAGCTCACGCGGGAAGCTCAAGGAGGCGCGAGAGGAGGCAGGTGAGTCTACGGACCTGTCTCCCGACGTCGACGCGGGCGCGATCGAGATCGTCGATGCGCTGCTCACCGACGCCACCGGCATGGGCGCCTCAGACATCCACATCGAGCCCCGTGAAGACATCCTTCACGTGCGCTGCCGCATCGACGGCGTCCTGCACGCGCTGCGCGAGTTCCCCAAGGAGGCGCAGGCCGGCATCCTGAGCCGGCTCAAGATCATGGGCAACCTCGACATCGCCGAGCGGCGGCTGCCGCAGGACGGCCGCAGCACGTTCGAGCTGTCCAGCGGCGAGGCCGTCGACCTCCGGCTGGCCTCCCTGCCCAGTCTCCACGGCGAGACCATCACGATTCGCATCCTCGAAGTCTCCCCGCTGCCCCCGGCACTGGACTCCCTGGGCCTTACCGGCGCGAATCTTGAGCGCTTCGAACAGGTGCTCCGCAAGCCCGAGGGCGGCATCGCCATCGTCGGCCCGACCGGGTCAGGCAAGTCCACCACCCTGTACACGACGCTCGAGCTCAGCCGTTCGTCCGAACGGAAGGTGTACACGGTCGAGGACCCGGTCGAGCGCAAGATCGACGGCATCATCCAGATCGAGATCAAGCCTGCCATCGGGCTGACCTTCGCGCGCGCGCTCCGCTCACTGGTTCGGGCCGATCCCGACGTGATCATGGTCGGCGAGATTCGCGACCTGGAGACGGCGCGGATGGCGGCCGACGCCGCCATCACGGGGCACAAGGTGTTCACCACCTTGCACACCAACGATGCGCCGTCCGCCGTCACGCGTCTTGTCGAAATGGGTGTACCTCGGTACCTCGTTGCCGCGGCTTGGGATTGCTTCGTGGCGCAAAGACTGACACGACGTCTGTGCCAGCACTGCCGGACCCCCGAAGAGATCAGCGGCGACCGCTGGCGCGAGCTCGGCCTCGGCGATCCACCCCGGCGGCGCATGACCGTCTACAATCCCGTCGGATGCGGCAAGTGCTTCGGTACGGGCTACCGCGGACGCCTCGGCCTCTACGAGGTCCTCGTGATCGACGATGAGCTGCGGGAACTGATCGGCGCAGGAGGCAGCGTCCTCGACATTCAGCGCACGGCCCGTGCCAAAGGCGTCGACAGCCTCCGCGACGACGGCGTAGCCAAGGTGCTGGACGGCAGCACCAGCTATCTGGAGCTGCTGCGCGTCACAATCTAGACGCCGGTCGCCTAGACAGTCGTTCCATCGAGTCCCGGCCGCTGTTGGTCGATGCTATGACCGGAGACCGCACTAGCTGAGAGAGCCCAGGAAGTGGTCCTTCACCCCGGCCGGCGGCGCATCGCGGGGGCCTGCGCCGCCGGCCTATCCCTGCCAATCGCAGCTCATTGCTCTCGTGTCGGCGGCACACAAGTACTCCGCTCGGAACGCGGGACGGAAAGTCCTCCAGCGGGCATGTTCAGGCCAGGCCACCGCTCCCCCAAGAAAAGAGTAGACTGATTCAGTCCTGTTTTACGGCGGAAAGACTCCAGGCCGGGAGAGGCCGCGCCATGAAGAGCACGATCGAGCTTCCGATCACCGGCATGACGTGTGCGAGTTGCGTGGCTCGCAACGAAAAGGCGCTGCGCCGGATCGAGGGCATTGCGGAAGCGAGCGTGAACTTCGCGACGGAGAAGGCTGTCGTGACGTTCGATCCCGCCGTCGTCTCCGTGTCCCAGATCGTCGCCGCGATAGAGGCCGCCGGCTATGGGGTGGTCACATACTCCGAGACCCTGCCGATCCTCGGCATGACGTGTGCGAGCTGCGTGGCTCGGGTCGAGCGGGTTCTGCGCAAGCAGCCAGGCGTGCTCGAGGCCAGCGTCAACTTGGCGACCGAGAAGGCGACCGTCACTGCAGTTGCCGGGCAGATCGATCACGCGCAACTGGTCGCGGCCGTCCGCGGAGCCGGCTACGATGTGGCCGAGGAGGCCGAGCCGGAGAGGAGCACTCGCGTCACAGAGGACGGCCCGACGGTTGTGGATGCCGCCGAGACGGCCCGACGGGCGACCTACCGGAAGCTCAAGCTGAAGGTCGTCGTCGGCTTTCTGCTCAGCGCCCTGATCTTCGTGGGAACGATGCAGGAGCACTGGTTCCCCTTCCTGCCGCACTGGCTCCACAACGGCTATCTGTTGTGGGCGCTCGCCACCCCGGTGCAGTTCTGGGTGGGGGGCCAGTTCTACACGACCGCCTGGGCCGCCCTGCGGCACGGGACCACGACGATGAACACGCTGATCGCCATCGGTTCCTCGGCGGCCTACTTCTACAGCGTCCTCGGCGTGCTCGCTCCGGAGTTCTTCACGGAGCGTGGCTTGAGCGCGCCTCTCTATTTCGACACGGCCGCCCTGATCATCACACTGATCCTCTTCGGGAGGTTGCTCGAAGCGAGGGCGAAAAGCCAGACGGGCGCGGCCATCCGCGCGCTGATCGGCCTTCAGCCTAAGACCGCCCGCGTCCTGCGCAACGGCCGGGAGAAGGATGTTCCAGTCGCCGATGTCGTGGCCGGCGACCTCGTGGTGGTGAGACCGGGTGAGCGGGTGCCGGTCGACGGCATCGTCGAGACCGGCTCATCGGCCGTCGATGAGTCGATGCTCACGGGCGAACCCATGCCCGTCACAAAGAACGCGAGCGACGAAGTCATCGGCGCTACCATGAACACCACAGGCTCCTTTGTCTTCCGCGCGACGAAAGTCGGCTCCGAGACCGCGCTCGCGCGCATCATTCAACTCGTGGAGCAGGCGCAGGGGTCGAAGCCTCCCATCGCCCGCCTCGCCGACGTGATCGCCTCCTACTTCGTGCCCGTGGTGATCGGCATCGCGTCCCTGACCTTCCTCATATGGTGGATCTTCGGACCGGAACCCTCGCTCAGCTACGCCCTTCTCAACTTCGTTGCCGTGCTCGTCATCGCGTGCCCGTGCGCCTTGGGGCTGGCGACGCCGACCGCGATCATGGTGGGGACCGGGAAGGGCGCCGAGAACGGGATCCTGGTGCGTGACGGAGCGGCGCTCGAAACCGCGCACAAGCTGAACACGATCGTCCTCGACAAGACCGGGACGATCACCGAGGGCAAACCTCGGCTTACGGACCTCGTCCCCCTTGACGGCTATCAGAGGAGGTCGCCCGATGATCTGCTGCGTCTCGTCGCCGCCGTGGAACGCGGGAGCGAGCATCCGCTCGCGACGGCAATCATGGAGGCCGCCGCGGAGCGTGGCCTCCAACCGCCGCCGGCGGTCGGCTTCGAGGCCATTGCCGGCCAAGGCGTGCGCGCGTCAGTCGAAGGTCACACCATCGTCGTCGGGAGCGAACGTCTCGCCGGCGTCGCCGGCGACCAGTCATCCGCCTTCTCCGCAACGCTCGCGAGCGAAGGCAAGACCATCGTTCTCGTCACGATCGATGGTCAGCCTGCCGCCGCCCTCGCCGTCGCGGACACGATCAAGCCGAGCTCGACGGAGGCCGTGAGTCGGCTGCAGGCCATGGGACTCGACGTCATCATGCTCACCGGCGACGACGAGCGCACGGCGCAGGCGATCGCCGCGGAAATCGGCGTCAATCATGTCATCGCGGAGGTCCTGCCGGAGCAGAAGGCCATCCAGGTGAAGAGGCTGCAGGACGATGGCAGGAAGGTGGCGATGGTGGGGGACGGCATCAACGACGCGCCCGCGCTGGCTCAGGCCGACATCGGCATCGCCATCGGAACAGGAACCGATGTCGCCATGGAGGCCAGTGACATCACTCTCATGTCGGGAGAACTGGGCGGCGTCGCGGCAGCCATCGCACTCTCCCGGGCCACGATTCGTACCGTCAAGCAGAACCTCTTCTGGGCGTTCGCCTACAATGTGGCCCTCATCCCGCTGGCCGCCGGCGTCTTCTACCCTGCCTTCGGCATTCTGCTCGATCCGATCTACGCCGCCGTGGCGATGGGCCTCTCCAGCGTCTCCGTGGTCAGCAACAGCCTCCGGCTGCGCCGCTTCCGCCCCGGCTGACACCACTTTCGTACGACATCCTCTCGTGCTAGGCTTGGCAACTAATTGAAAGTGGTTTTCACTTTCATTCCGTTCATGAAGGGGGCAGATGGCGGCGCATGAAAGCGAACAGCTTGCCCGCACGTTGTCGGCGCACGGCTTGCGGCTCACCCGCCAGCGCCGGGCAGTGCTGGACGTCGTTCTCGCCGCCCCGGCCACGATGAGTCCTATCCAGGTCTTCGATGCGGCGCGGGAACTGTGCCCGGAGCTTGGCTTGACCACCGTGTACCGCACCCTCGACGTGCTCAGCGACGTCGGTGCCCTACGGCGCGTGCACGGCCTCGACCATTGCGAAGGATTCGTCGCCGCAAGTGCAGCTCACGGGCACACCATCGTCTGCGAGACCTGCGGCAGAACCACCGAGTTCACCGAGTGCGACATGAAGGGCATGGTGGCCGCCGCCGGCCAGCAGACCGGCTACGTGATCACGGATCACTTCCTGCAGCTCACCGGTCTCTGCCCCCGCTGCGCCCGCCAAGACCATACGCTGGCGCTGTCATCCGGCCGTGAGCCGGCAGAGGATTGACGGCTGCAGTGAGAGCACCTGTCAGCGTCCTCACCGTTGCCCTCCTTCTCGCCGCGTTGCTCGTCGGGGGCTGCGGTGAGCACCGGCAGACTGCAGGCGAGGGTCTGCACGTCGTCGCCTCCCTGAGCTTTCTGGCCGACATCGCCCAGAACGTCGCCGGCGATCGTGCGGCAGTACAGTCAATTGTTCCGCGCGACACGGATCCACACTCATTCCAGCCGGCGCCTTCGGATCTCCGCATCGTTTCCGGGGCCGACATCGTGATCCTGAACGGCTCAGGCCTCGAGGGCCCGCTGGTGACCGCGATCGAGAGCGTCGATTCAGAGGCGCCCGTCATCGAAGCCAGTCGTGGCCTCACCAGCCGCCGGCCCAAGCCTGGCGAGCCCCCTCTCGACGAAGCCGATTCCGATCCCCACTTCTGGCTCGACCCCAGACTCGTGGTCGTCTACGTCCAGAACATCAGAGACGCACTCATCAAGGCGGACCCGGGAGGGGCGGCGGTCTACAACGCCAACGCCGCTGCCTACTCGAAGCAACTCGAGGCGCTGGACGAGGAGATCCGCGCGCGGGTCGCCGATCTGCCGCGGGAGCGCCGCAAGCTTGTGATGAATCACGCCAGTCATGGCTACTTCGCCGACGCCTACGGCTTCGACATCGTCGGCACCGTCATTCCCAGCGTGGGTACCGGCGACACGCCGACCGCGCGGCAGCTGACCGCACTGACCCAGACCATCGAAGAGACCGGGGTCAGGGCCATCTTCGTGGAACTCGGTCAGGATACGACGCTGGCTCGCCAGATCGCTGCCGAGACCGGCATCACGGTCGTTGACGACCTCCTCGATCATTCGCTCACGCCGCCAGACGGCGTGGCGCCGACCTACCTGGACATGATGCGCTTCAATACCGACCGCATCCTTGAGGCTTTGCGGCGATGAGCGCCGCCGCGAGTCCCGACACCTCCCTCCGTCTCGAGCACGCCTCCGTCTCTTACGACGGCCGCGCCGCCCTCGAGGACGTGACAATGGCCGTCCCCCACGGCGGCCAGGTCGCCATCGTAGGTCCGAACGGGGCGGGGAAGTCGACGCTGTTCAAGGCCATCGTCGGTCTCCTGCCGCTGACGCACGGAGCGGTGCTCCTGCACGGGCAAGTCCCGGGCGGTCGGCCAGGCCCGATCGCTTACGTTCCGCAGCGCGAGGAGATTGACTGGAGCTTCCCGGTGAGTGTTGCCGAAGTGGTCATGATGGGACGGTATGGACAACTGGGCTGGCTGCGTCGTCCGCAGGCTGCCGATCGCGCCGTCGTGGCCCGCTGCCTCGAGGAGTTGGATGTCGCCAACCTTGCGGGCCGTGCCATCGGCGAGTTGTCGGGGGGTCAGCAGCAGCGGGTCTTCCTGGCTAGAGCACTGGCCCAGGAGCCTCACGTGCTGCTGCTCGACGAGCCCTTCACAGGCGTGGACGTGAGCGCCAGGGAGGCCCTGCTGCGCCTGCTCGAGAGGCTGCGCGCCCAAGGCATCACGGTCCTCGTAAGCACCCACGACATGCAGACCGCGGCGGAGCGCTTCGAGCTTGTGGCGCTCTTGAGCGGCCGGCTGGTTGCCTACGGCTCGCCGGCCGCCGTCTTCACGCCGGCCCATATCACCTCCGCCTTTGGGGGCCAGGCACTCTTCCTCGACGGAATGGTGCTCATCGACCAATGCTGTCCTGGTCATGTCGGCGACGGCGAAGCCCATCGCCACTCACACGAACCGCACACCCACCCGCGATGATCACCTGGATCACCGATCCGTTCGCATTCGAGTTCATGCAACGCGCCCTCGCCGCCTCGCTCATCGTCGGTGTGCTGTGCTCGGTCATCGGGTGCTTCGTCGTCCTGCGCGCCATGGCGTTTCTCGGAGATGCCCTCGCGCACGCGATCCTGCCAGGCGTGGCCATCGCCTATCTGCTCGGAGGCAGTCTCCTCATCGGCGCGCTCGTGGCCGCCGTACTCGTCGCCGTCGGCATCGGCTTGTTCTCGCGACGGGGTCTGCTCAAGGAGGACACTGCCATTGGCATCCTCTTCGCCGCCGCGCTCGCGCTGGGGATCGTTCTCATCAGCATGGCGCGATCCTACGCAGTGGACCTCACGCACATCCTGTTCGGCAATGTTCTCGGGGTCACCGCCGCCGATCTCTGGCTGATCGGAGGGATCGCCGTCGTCGTCCTCGTGATGCTCCTGCTGTTCTTCAAGGAGTTCAAGCTCGTCTCGTTCGACCCTGTGCTCGCCCACATGCTCGGTCGCAGGCCAGAGCTCCTGCGCTTCACGTTGCTCATCCTGCTGGCGCTCACGATCGTCGTGAGTCTGCAGACGGTGGGTATCGGACTGGTGGCGGCGATGCTCGTAACTCCCGCCGCCACCGCCTATCTGCTGACGCGGCACTTGGCGACGATGATGCTGATCTCAGCGGTGATCGGCGCGGCCGCCAGCGTCATCGGTCTCTACCTCAGTTACTATGCCGACGTCGCGTCCGGCGCCGCCGTCGTGCTGACGGCGACGGCGGCCTTCCTGGTCGCTTGGCTGGTCGCGCCCCGCCGAGGTCTGCTCGTGCGCCGCCGTCGTCAGCCGGCATGACTCGATCTCATCGTGCCGGAGGCATCGACCTCGTCGTGCCCGGCTTGCCCGTCTCGGGCGGGGACGTCGTCTGCGGGGTCATGGGAAGGGGTGTGATCCCTGCCAGGTCGCCGATGATGTTGACCAGCTGACCGTCAGCCGGCACGACGATCTTGGCGTTCTGCCACAGAGCCTTCTCGACGGTCTCCAGTCGCCGCAACGTCTGGGCGTTGCCCACGAAGTAGCGTTCCGCCGCTTCGTTGACGAGGCGGATGGCTTCGGCCTCGCCCTCCGCGCTGAGGACCTTGCCGCGCTTCACTCCCTCCGCCTTCTTGATCTCGGCGCGGCGCTGGCCGTCCGCCTGCGTCTCGACCGCCGTGGCGTAATCGATGGCTGCGATCTTCTCGTTCTCCGCCTTCACGACCTTGTTCATCGTCTCCTGGACGTCCTGCGGCGGGTCGATCTCCTTCAGCTCGGTACGGAGGATCTCGATCCCCCAACTGGCGGTTTCGACCAGCAGCGTGCTCCTCAGCTCGTTGTTGATCTTCCCACGTTCGCTGTTGGCGGACTTCAGGGTCAGCGTGCCTATGATGTTGCGCAGCGTCGTTCGTGCGAGGTTCACGATCTGATTCTCATAGTCCATGACGTTGTATTGCGACGCCTTGACGCTTTCCTCGTCGGCCTTGACTTTGAGGTAGACCTGCGCATCGACCCTGGCGTTGAGGTTGTCGTTGGTGATGATCACCTGCTGCTGCGCCTCGACCAGCACCTCACGGATGTCCACCTTGAACATTCGCTCAATGCCAGGGATGATGATGTGAAAGCCGGGTTGAGCGTAGCGGTTGAACTTGCCGAGTCGCTCGACAAGGCCGCGATGCGTGGGCCGGATGATGCGGATGCCGAGCGCCACGAGCACGCCGATGATGATCAGAATGACCAGAATAGTGCCCAGTACCACGTAGCTCATGACTGTCCCTTCATCGTGGAGCCGACGGCGACCGGCGGCGGTTGCCTACGCTGCTTCTCGCACCTGCCGCCCAGCCCTGCAGACAAAACCCTCAGAGGTGAAGCCGATATGACCGAATGCGACCGCGATCCCGGCCGGCGCGAACCGGAGTCCGTATGGGAGTACCCCAGACCACCCCGTGTCGAACCAAGCTCTCGGCGCCTGCAGGTGTTCTTCGGCGGCGTCGTTATCGCTGAAACCGCACGATCGCTTCGGGTACTCGAAACCAGTCATCCTCCCACCTACTATATTCCTCTTGTCGACATCCTCAAGAGCGCTCTTGAACCGAATCCCCATCACACGTGGTGCGAGTTCAAGGGCCGCGCGGCTTACTTCGACGTCATCGCGGGAGACTCGCGAGCGACGTCGGCAGCATGGCACTATCCAGCACCGGCGCACGGGTACGAAGTCCTTGCCGGCCATGTCTCCTTCTACCCCGGCCGTATGGAGGCTTGCTTTGTGGATGACGAACGCGTGCTGGCCCAAGAGGGCGACTTCTATGGTGGCTGGATCACGAGCGACGTCCTGGGCCCATTCAAGGGAGGGCCGAGCACCCGCCGCTGGTGAGACCCCTCCTTCTGCCGGACAGGCTCTCGAAGGCCGGATAAGCGGGCGGTGGGTCGCGCACGCGTTGTCGGTCTGGTGCCGAAGGCGGGAGTCGAACCCGCACGCCCCCGGAAGGGCAGAGGATTTTAAGTCCCCCGCGTCTACCCGTTCCGCCACTTCGGCACGTCTCGGAAGTATACGACGCCCCGAGCGAAGGCCGATCAGCCATGGCTCGGCAGGCGCGGCGTCAAAGAGAACCGTCGGCCAGCGCGAGTGCGGCGCCCTCCAGCAGGTCGGCCTCGCTGCAGCGCACGACTTCGAGACCGAGGGCGACGCAGGCTTCGCGCGCAATGATCGCGCCGGCCAGGATGACATCCTCTCGCCCCGGCTGGATGCCCGGCAAACGGCCCCGTTCGGCGCTCGTCAACATCCCGAGCCGCTCGATTGCCGCGTCCATATCATCAAGGCTCAGGACGTGACCATGCACCAGCTCGGATCGGTAGTCGCGAAGCTCCAGCTTGTAGGCGGCGAGCGTCGCGAACGTCCCTGCCACGCCGACGGCGGCTCGCACCCCCGCCCTCACATCGAGGGGCAGCGCGGCGCCGATGACATCAGCCGCGAAGACACGCAGCTCCGCGACCTCGTGAGGCTCTGGCGGATCGTGCGAGATGAAGCGCTCGGTCAGCCTCACGGCGCCGATATCGAGACTGCGCACGTAGTCTGGCGCTTGACCGGGAGATCCGATCGCGAACTCGGTGCTCCCACCACCGATGTCGATGAGCGCCAGCGGCTCGGGGATCACGCCCGCGAGCCCGGCCGTACCCCCGCAAAACGCGAGCGCCGCCTCCTCCTCACCGCTCAGCACTCTGCTCGGCAGATGGACATCGCTTTCCACAGACGCGAGGAAGCCGGCGCCGTCAACAGCATCGCGAAGAACGCTGGTGGCGATGAGCAGGCGGCGCTCAGGGCGAAGCTGCTCGAGCGTCGCCGAATACCCATCCAGGCAAGCACGGGTGCGTCTGATCGCCTCCGGCTGCAGACGCCGATACACGTCCACTCGCTCGCCGAGGCGCACCACCGTTGTGCGCCTCTCGAGCTGCTGGAGGACGCCTTCGGGCGTCACGTCGGCGACGAACAACCGGCACGTGTTCGTACCAAGATCGACAATGGCCACTCTCACCAGCACACCGCCATGACCGGCGCGATCATCCCTCGTCGGCAGTCGGCAGAGCCAAGCGACACCGATGATCCTGACACCAGGGATCCCGCACCTCCGCCATCACAGCCTCGCCGAACTCGTACCCGGGGCAGGCGAGAGCGTGCGCCACGTGAGCATGCAGACACTTCACAGAGGTGGCATCGGCGACGCCGCCGACGCCGGTGGCGATTGAAGCCCCACCGTCAAGCAGGGTGAGATCGTGGCGCCGCACCAGCACCTGACGGCGGCGCACGCTCTCGGCCGCGGCGTCCGCCAACGACCTGGAAAGCAGCGGCGATTGCTCGAGGCGACGCGTCCATGATCGTACGCCACAGGCGCTCTCGAGCGCACTCACGGCCGCCACAAGCGTAGGACACGTACAGTAGAAGAGCGTGGGAAACGGATGTCCTTCAGTATCCGACGGCAGGCATTCGACGACAGCGGGGAAGCCGTGAAGACAGCGGGTTGCGATCGAACTGATCGCGCGCGGTCGGCGACCGAGCTGATGAGCGACCACCGTCCTGTCGTCGTCACTCACGACATCCACTGCGACGGAGTCCCTCAAGGACGCGTTCAGCGCGACAACGTCCGCCACAGGTCCTCGAGACGATCGAAGACGGAGAAGGAGCCGGTGGAGGGCGAGGTCCTTTCGCGCGACTCATCCTCATCTTCGCGCCCCGGAAGGCCATTCAGGACGAAGACCTGCGTGTCCGGCGGAACGAGCATAGCGCCTGCGAGCGCCTGTTCGCCGATGTAGCTGTCATCATGGAAAAGCTGGATCTGGTTCTTGAGCTCCGCGTTGTCGGCGCGGGCGGCCTGAAGCGCCGTCGTCTTCTGCTGATAGCGATCCTGCTCTGCAAAGAACTGACGCAGCGGACCCAGATAGAACGCGGCGGCGACGAGGACGAGCACCAGGAGCACCAGCCGCCCCAGATGCAACTGCGGCCGGGGACCTGGTCTATCGGCTTGTCGCCGGCCGCGTCGCCGGTCGCGAGAGAGCTTCCTCTCCACTGACGTCACCTCCGCCAAGCGTTCGCCCTCCCGTTCCTCCGGCGGTGCCCGCCGATGACCTCCACAGCATCAGTCCTACACATTCGCGTCCGGCCGCTCGCCTCCCTGCTTTTGCCGGACCGGCGGCCGCGACGCTACTTCCTGAGGTTGTAGAAGGCGTTCATGCCCGGGTAGTGGGCGATCTCTCCGAGCATCTCCTCGATGCGCAGCAGTTGGTTGTACTTCGCGACGCGATCGCTGCGCGCCGGAGCGCCGCTCTTGATCTGACCGGCGTTCGTGGCAACGGCAAGATCGGCGAGGGTAGTGTCTTCCGTCTCGCCTGAGCGGTGTGAGCAGACGGCAGTCCATCCCGCCCGCTTGGCCATCTCTATCGCGTCCAGCGTCTCGCTCAGTGTGCCGATCTGGTTGAGCTTGATGAGAATGGAGTTGGCGCTGCCCAGTTCTATGCCCTTCGACAGCCGCTGCGTATTCGTCACGAAGAGGTCGTCGCCGACGATCTGCACACGATCGCCGAGCTGTTCTGTCATGAGGCGGAACCCGTCCCAGTCGTCTTCCGCCAAGCCGTCCTCGATCGAAATGATCGGATACTTGTCGACGAGCGCCGCATAATACCCGACCATCTCTTCCGAGCTCAGCCTGCGCCCCTCGCCCTCGAGAACGTAGGTGCCATCGATGTAGAAGCTGGAGGCGGCAGGATCGAGGGCGAGGCGGACGTCGGCGCCGGGCTCGTAGCCGGCGGCGTCGATTGCCGCCATGATCACCTGAATCGCCTCTTCGTTGGAGGAGAGGTTGGGAGCGAAGCCGCCTTCATCGCCGATTGCCGTGCTCTGTCCGCGCTGCTTGAGCACGCCCTTGAGCCCCTGATACACCTCGGCGCAGATGCGAAGCGCCTCCTCGAAGCTGCCGGCGCCGACCGGCATGATCATGAACTCTTGGAGATCCACGTTGTTGTCGGCGTGCTTGCCGCCGTTCATGATGTTCATCATCGGCACGGGGAGCTGGTAGGCGTTGCAGCCGCCGATGTACTGGTAAAGCGGCAGTTCGAGCGCCGTTGCGGCTGCATAGGCGGTCGCCAACGAGACACCCAGGATGGCGTTGGCGCCGAGGTTGGCTTTGTTCGGCGTGCCGTCGAGCTCGATCAGCAGCCGGTCCACCAGCCGCTGATCGGTAGCGTCCAAGCCCATGATCTCTTCAGCGATGATGTTGTTGACGTTGTCCACGGCCTTGCGCACGCCCTTGCCGTAGTACTCGCCGGCGTCGTCACGCAACTCGACGGCCTCGTACTCCCCAGTGGACGCACCAGACGGGACGGCGGCGCGTCCGACGGCTCCTATCTCGAGCCCGACCTCGACCTCGACCGTCGGGTTGCCGCGCGAGTCGAGGATCTGCCTGGCTACGACGTCGATGATGGTGGTCATGCTCGTCTCCCCCTCCGGTTCACTGCGTGTCCGCGGCCGCTGTCTCCCCACCCTTGGCGCGCTGGTAATACCCCTCCTGATCTGACAAGTCTAACCCAGACCATTCCCGTCCTTCGGCGGCGGCCAGTTGTGCAGCCGTCGTCACCCTGCGCTCGAACCGCCGCGAGGTTTCGCGGAGGGCCAGCTCGGGGTCGACGTGGAGCAGACGCGCCACATTGACGGTGGCGAAGAGGAGGTCGCCGATCTCGTGCGACACGCGAGGATCGTGGCGGTCGGGGTCGCTCTTGCCGCCGGTGAGGCGCTCCGCCGCTTCAGCGAACAGCTCCTCGAGCTCACCGTGCTCCTCAGCGATCTTGTGAAACCCTTCGGCGGCCGTCGGCCAATCGAAGCCGACGGTGGACGCACGCTGTTGCAGTTTGCGGGCATGCAGCAGGGCCGGGGCAGCACGGGGCACGTCGTGGAAGATCCCCTGCCTCCCCTCCTGCTCCACCTTGATGCGCCCCCACCTGCCCTTGACTTCGGCCGCCGTCCCGGCCACCGCCTCCGCCAAAATAATCGGGTTCCGGGCAACGGACTTTGGCCCGCATTCCGTAGCGCCGTTACCACAACACACCAGCCGCCCCCCCCCCCGCTTGACCACACGCCGCGG
>CAZHMG010000037.1:0-22525 GCA_964533575.1 uncultured Thermoleophilia bacterium
GCGGCATCGTCTACATCGACGAGATCGACAAGATCTCGCGCAAGTCGGACAACCCCTCGATCACGCGCGACGTGTCGGGCGAGGGCGTGCAGCAGGCCCTGCTGAAGCTGATCGAAGGCACCATGGCCAGCGTGCCGCCGCAGGGCGGGCGCAAGCATCCGAACCAGGATTTCCTGCAGATCGACACGACCAACATCCTGTTCATCTGCGGCGGCGCCTTCTCGGGTCTCGAGAGGATCATCGAGCGCCGGATGGGCCGCCAGGGCGTCGGCTTCATGGCCGAGGTCGTGAGCAAGGCCGAGAAGGATCCGGGGACGATCTTCGCGCACACCATGCCCGAGGATCTCCTCGATTTCGGCCTCATTCCTGAGTTCATCGGCCGTCTGCCGGTGGTCACGTCGGTGCACAACCTCGAGCTGACGGACCTGGTGCGCATCCTCACCGAGCCCAAGAACGCCCTCACGAAGCAATACCAGAAATTCTTCGCGTTGGACGGCGTCGAGCTGGTGTTCGCGGACGAGGCCCTGGTCGCCATCGCCGAGAAGGCGATGACGCGGGGGACGGGCGCCCGTGGGCTCCGCTCCATCATCGAGGAGTCGCTGATGGAAGTCATGTTCGATCTCCCGTCGCGGCGCGACGTGCGCAAGTGCGTCATCACGCGCGAGAGCATCGATAACGGCATCGCGCCGACGCTGGTCACCGAGGCGGAGAAACCGTCACAACGTGACGCCAAGTCCGCCTGAGGCCGCCGTCTCCGTTCCTGAGGAGCAGACCGACAAGCTCCCGCTTCTGCCGACGCGGGAGCTTGTCGTCTTTCCCAAGATGGTGACTCCGCTCTTCGTAGGGCGCGAGAAGTCGGTCAAGGCGATAGAGCACGCTTTCACCGAGAAGACGCCGATCATCCTGAGCGCCCAGCGGCAGCCCTCCGTCGAAGACCCCGTCGCCGACGACATCATGCCCGTCGGCACGCGGGCCATGGTCCTGCAGCTCTTCAAGCTGCCGGACGGCAGCGTCAAGGCGCTGGTCGAAGGGCAGGAACGCGTGCGCATCGAGCGATACGAGACCACGACGCCGCACTTCGTCGTCAGGTACACGGCGCTCCGGTCACCGGATCGGGGTCTCGTGCGCTGCCGCTCTCTTGCCCGTCGCGTCGCCAACGAGTTCGCCACCTACGTGCAGCTCAACCCCCAAGTGGCCGACGAGGTCCAGTACGTGGTGAGCCAGACCGAGGATCCGGAGGACGTCGCCGACATCGTCGCCGCTCATCTCCAGATCGCCAGCGCGGAGAAGCAGGCATTCTTGGCGATGGAATCAACCCAGGAGCGCCTGCTCGCCCTCCTCGAGGCCCTCGCCGAAGAGACGACCGTGCTGGGAATCGAGCAGGAGATCATGGCGAAGGTGCAGCAGCGCATCGAGAACGCCCAGCGCCAGCTCTTCCTTCACGAGAAGATGAAGGTCATTCGTGACGAGATCGAGGAAACCGGCGAGGAGTCGGACGACGAGATGGCCGAGTATGTTCGTCGGCTCGACGTGAAGCGGCTGACTCCGGCGGCGCATGCGATGGTCCAGCGGGAGCTCCGCAAGCTCAAGCAGGCGCCGCCGATGAGCCCTGAGGTGGCCATCACGCGAGGGTTCCTCGACACGCTGCTGGACCTGCCTTGGGGGAAGAGGGCCCCGTCCGACGTTGCAGTCGCCTCGGTCGCCGCCCACTTGGAGCGCACGCATTTTGGACTCAAGGATGTCAAGGACCGCATCCTCGAGTACCTGGCGGTCGCGCGGATGCGGTCGCAATCCGCTCGAGTCGACGGCCGCCGGCCCGTCGCGGGAGCCGACCAGCCGGCGACCATCCTCTGCCTGGCCGGGCCGCCGGGCACCGGAAAGAGCAGCGTGGCGCAGAGCATCGCCGACGCGCTCGGCCGACCGTTCACGCGCATCGCGCTCGGCGGCGTGCGCGACGAGGCCGAGATCCGCGGCCATCGGCGCACGTATGTGGGCGCCATGCCGGGGCGGATCATCGAAGGACTGTCGAAGTCAGGGGTCGACAATCCGGTCATGCTGCTCGACGAGATCGACAAGCTGGACAGCGACTGGCGCGGAAACCCGGCCGCCGCCCTGATGGAGGTCCTCGATCCGGCGCACAACACGAGCTTCCGCGACAACTACCTCGAATGCGAGTACGACCTCAGCCGCGTCTTCTTCATCGCCACCGCAAACGACGTCGAGGAGATACCGCCGACGCTCTACGACCGCCTCGAGGTGATTCATCTCAGCGGCTACACGCTGGCCGAGAAGCTGGCCATCACGCGGCGTCATCTCCTGCCGCGGACCTTGATCGAGAGCGGGCTGCGCCGCGGTGACGTGCGGTTCGCCCGCGGCGCCCTCGAAGCCGTCGTGCGCGGCTACACCCGGGAGGCGGGGGTGCGCGATCTCGAGCGGGCGCTGCTGCGTGTTGCCCGGAAGATCGCGCGCAAGCATGTCGAGGACGGCGCCGAACTGCCGATGACCGTAAGGACCGAGGACCTGCGCGCGTACCTCGGCGAGGCCCAATGGCTCGACACCGAGCTCTGCCGCCAGGCCCGGGTGGGAGAGAGCTTGGGTCTCGCCTATACGTCAGACGGCGGCGAAGTGCTGACCATCGAGGCCACGCTCTCCCGCGGCCGCGGGGAATTGGTGCTCACCGGTCAGCTGGGTGAAGTGATGCAGGAATCGGCATCGGCGGCGTGGGGGTACATTCTGGCGCACGCCGAACGTGACACGGCCCTCAAGGCCGTGATCAAGCGGTCGCCGTACCTCACGAGGCGAGGCCTCGACCTGGGCAATCAGGATGTGCGGGTTCACGTTCCTGAGGGCGGCGTTCCCAAGGACGGTCCGTCCGCAGGGCTGGCTCTCGCGGTGGCAATGCTCTCGGCCTTGGGCCGCGTGGCCGTCAAGCCCCGCGTCGCGATGACGGGCGAAATCACCCTCGGAGGACGAGTGCTGCGTGTCGGCGGCCTCAAAGAGAAGCTGATGGCCGCCTCACGACGCGGCGTTCGCACCGTGCTGCTGCGGGCGGGAAATCGCGCGACCGTGGCCGAGCTGCCGCCAGAGGTGACCGCGAAGCTCGAGCGCGTCTACGTCGACACCTTCGAGGACGCGCGGCCGCACGTCTTCGCGCGGCGCCGCGCCACCGTCTGCTGAAAATGCAGGTCCCATTCGGTCGGTGACCGCACAGCGGCCATGGCGCCCGGCGCAGTCGGGTACACTCCAGATGGATTGTGCCGTTCGGCTTGCTCGACCACGAAGGGAGCCCTCCGCATGAACGAGACGCGCGACCACGACCACGGCGGCCATCACGACCACGACCATCAGACGCCCGCCTCGCCGTTGGAGCCGGCCGTCGACGCCGCTACAGGAAGGCTCGAACGACACTGCTCGAGCTGCGGCATCGACATCAGCACAGGCGACGAGCTCTGCCAGATCTGCGCCGTCGAGGCGAGCGGCGGGGAGCTCCCTCCGGAGGACGACGCCTAGCCGCACCTCGCGGCATCGAGCAGGCGGATGCTTGCCGGCGCACGACTCGACGGTGCGCCGATCCCTCCGCAGGGGCGGACGGAGGGCGTGCGGCGCTGGAACGGAGTGCTACAGGTCGGTGCGCTCGAGGTATATGTTCTCGCCCCGGCGGCGTACCTTGAGGGGAGCGCTCATGTTCTTGACGGCGCCCGCGAGCCCCGCGGCCACGTTCGTGGTCTTGTGCCCGGGGCAGTCAACACGGCCGGACTTGATGTCCTTCTTCAGAAACTCGTCCACTACTTCACGGTAGAGACTCGTCCTGCCGGGCCTGGCGCTGGGCGGGACTTCGCACGCCGTGATTCGGTACGTACGCGGTGCCACTGTGACCTCCTGGTCTCGTCCCGAACTGCGAATGTACTGTATCATTCCACGTTTCACCTCGCCGCCCATCAGGAGAGTTCCCATGCGCGCCACCCGCCTGCCTGCGGCCGGATATACTGTCGCCTTGGCCATGCGGCCGGTGTTACGGCCTGCCGGTCGCCACGTCCCAGCGAACACCGAGGCACCATGACCGACGCACACGACGCCAGCGCCCATCTTCGTGACACCACGCGCTTCGAGCCCGCCGCCGTTGAGGCGCGCTGGACGGAGCGCTGGCTCGACGAACGGCTCTTCCATGCCGAGCCCGATGCATCGCGCAAGCCCTATTCGATCGTCATTCCGCCGCCCAACATCACGGGCAGTCTCCACATGGGCCACGCCCTCAACGGCACCATCCAGGACGTCCTCACCCGCTATCACCGCATGCTTGGCGAGAACGCGTGCTGGCTCGTCGGGACCGACCACGCGGGCATTGCCACCCAGAACGTGGTCGAGAAGATGCTGCGCAAGCAGGGGCTGAGCAAAGAGGATCTGGGCCGGGACGAGTTCAGCAAGCGGGTCTGGATGTGGCGCGAGCAGTACGGCCACACCATCATCAACCAGCTTAAGAGTTTAGGCTGCGCGTGTGACTATGAGCGTGAACGCTTCACGTTCGACGAGGGATACGCCCAGGCCGTGCTCAGGGTGTTCGTCGCGCTCTATCATCGCGGTCGTATTTATCGCGACAGCTATCTGGTGAACTGGTGCCCCCGCTGCGGCACGGCCATCAGCGATCTCGAAGTGGCCTACAGGGAGATGGGGGGGACGCTCAACCACATCCGCTATGAGATCGTCGGTGGCGGCAGCGTGACCATCGCCACGACCAGGCCGGAGACGATGCTCGGCGATACGGCTGTGGCGGTTCATCCCGACGACCCCCGCTATCGGGACATAATCGGCAAGACAGCCGTCCTGCCGCTCCTCGGACGTGAGCTGAAGATCGTGGCCGACGAGCGAGTCGACCCGACCTTTGGGACCGGCGCGCTCAAGATCACCCCGTCCCACGATCTCACCGACTTCGAGATCGGCCGGGATCACCGGCTCGAGTCGATTCAGGCGATCGGGCAGGACGGCCGCATCACCGCCGCCGGAGGCCCGTATGCAGGTTTGGACGTCGACACGGCGGCCGAGCGTGTGGTGGCCGATCTGAAGAAGGCGGGCGCCCTGGTCAAGGTCGAGGAGTACGCGCACAGCGTCGCGACGTGCGACCGCTGCGGTACACCGGTCGAACCGCTCATCAGTGAGCAGTGGTTCATGCGCATGGACGAGCTCAAGGCGCCGGCCATGGAGGTCGTGCGCGACGGGCGTATCAGCTTCACACCGGAGCGCTGGGGACACGTCTACCTCGACTGGATGGAGAATCTGCGGCCTTGGTGCATCAGCCGTCAGCTGTGGTGGGGTCACCAGCTGCCGGTCTGGTACTGCAACGACTGCGGCGAGGTGCTCGTCGCGGAGACGGAGCCGGAGCGGTGCACCCACTGCGCCGGCTCGAAGCTTACCCGTGAGACCGACGTGCTCGACACATGGTTCAGCTCCGCGCTCTGGCCGTTCGCGACCTGGGGCTGGCCGGAGCACACGGCCGACCTCGAGTACTTCTATCCCACCAGCATGCTGAGCACGGCCCGCGAGATCGTCTTTCTGTGGGTCGCGCGTATGGTCATGATGGGGCTCGAGTTCGCGGGCGACGTGCCCTTCCGCGACGTCTACATCCATTCCGTGATCCAAGCGGCGGACGGCCGGCGCATGAGCAAGAGCCTGGGCACCGGGATCGACCCGCTGGAGCTCATCGGGAAGTACGGCGCCGACGCGACGAGATTCGGGCTGTTGCTCATGAGCAGCACTCAGGACGTCCGCTTCAGCGAGGAGAAGATCGCGATGGGCCGTGGCTTCGCCAACAAGCTGTGGAACGCGTCCCGGCTGGTGCTGCTGGCCAGCGACGGATACGAGGCCGCGCGCGGTGAGGCCGATCAGGTCGATCGCTGGATCACGAGCCGCTTCCAGCGCTGCCTGGGCGAGGTCGAGGCGGCGGTCGAAGCGTACGACTTCGCGGCGGCTGTCGACACCCTCTACCATTTCGTGTGGAACGAGTTCTGCGACTGGTACCTCGAGCTCGTCAAGATTCGCCTCTACGGCGAGGACGAGGCCGCGAAGACGGCAGCCGCGGGTCATGCGCGCTGGCTTCTCGGCCAGGTCGTGCGCCTGCTGCACCCGTTCCTCCCATACGTCACGGAGGAGATCGCCGCCCAGTACGGCGAGGCGCCGCTCCTCCAGCAGGCGCACCCGCGCCGCGACTACGAACTGCTGGCCCCCGACGACGAAGCGGCGGTCGAGATGCTGCAGGGCGCGGTCAATGCCCTGCGGCAGTTCCGCGCCGAGGCAAAGGTGCCGCCCGGGCAGATGCTGACCGCGGTCTTCGCCGGCGACGGCGAAGCCGTGGCCGACACGTACCTGCCCTATGCGCAGGCGCTGCGCGCCCTGGCTCGCACCGACGTCTCGTTCGGGGCGCCGACTGCCGCCCACGGCACCGTCGTGCTCGTGCCCGGGGGCCGCCTCGAGGTCACGGTCGCGGTTGACAAGGCCGAGGAGACGGCCCGCCTGGAGCAGCAGCTCGCCAAGGCTGAGGCGGAGGTGATGCGGGGCCAGGCGAAGCTCGCCAACGAGGGGTTCGTGAGCCGTGCTCCAGAGGCGGTGGTCCAGAAGGAGCGCGACAACCTGGCGGCGCGCATGACGGAACGCGATGAGCTCGTCGCCCGGTTGGAGCGGCTGCGTCAGGGGTGAAGGCGCCTCTCTGGGTGAGGTATCTGGAGGCGCTGGCCGTCTTCGGCATGCGCCCCGGGCTGGAGCGGGTGCGCGCACTCCTTGACGGTCTGGGACGCCCCGAGGAAAGCTACAGCGTCATCCACGTCGTCGGCACCAACGGCAAATCATCGACCGTGCGGTACTGCGAGGCGCTGCTGCGCGCACACGGCGAGCGGTCTGGGGCTTACCTTTCGCCGCACATTCTGGGATGGCAGGAGCGCGTGCTCGTTGACGGCAGGCCAGTCTCCGCAGAGCTGCTCGGCGCGTGCGTGGAGCGCGTGCGGGCGCTGGTGCCGCATTTGCCTCCCGAGAGCGGCGAGGCCACGCAGTTCGAGGTGCTCACCGTCGCGGCTCTGCTCGCGCTGGCTGAGAGCGGTGTCGAGACTGTCGCCCTCGAGGCCGGGTTGGGCGGGCGCCTGGACGCGACAAACGTCGTGAAGGCGCCTGTCGTCGTGCTCACCAACGTGGCGCTCGAGCACACGCACGTGCTGGGCGCCACGCGGCCGCTGATCTTCTCGGAGAAGGCCGCCGTCATCAAGGGCGGCGACGCGGTGTTCGGCGTGCTCGACGGCCTCGAGGCGCAGGCGCTGGAGGCGTGCGAGCGGTTGGGCGCACGCCCGCACCTGCTCGGCCGCGAGCTCCTCGTCGAGGGAACGCCGGACAACTTCGCGGTGAGCATGCCGGCCGAACAGGGGCGCTGGACGGACCTGCGGCTGCCGACGCAGGCCCTCTACCAGGTCAGTAATGCCGCCCTCGCGGTGGCGGCCGTTCGCCTGTTGCTCGGCGATCTCGATGCGAGCGCCGTTCGCGAGGCGCTCCTCGGCGTGGTCGTGCCGGGTCGCTTTCAGCAGGTGGGAGTGGCGCCGCTGACGATCGCCGACGGCGCACACAACCCCGACGGCGTCGCCATGCTGACGCAGAGCCTCACCGCTCTGCGACCGCCGCGGCCGCGGGTCGGGGTGCTGGCCATCATGCGGGACAAGAGCTACGAGGAGATGCTCGCCACGCTCGTGCCGTTCCTCGACGCATTCGTCTGCACGCAGGCTTCCGAGGCAAGGAGTCTCAAAGCGCCGGAGCTCGCGGTGGCGGTCGCGACCGCGGCCGCGCCTGACCGCGACGACGTGAACATCGCCGTTGAGCCTGATCCTCACGCTGCGCTGGCCCGGGCTCGCGCGCAGGCAGGGCCTGGAGGATTCGTGCTCGTCGCAGGGTCCCTGTTCCTGCTCGAGGAACTGCGCGACGTCCTCGCCCCTTCGGTATACTTGCACGAAACACTGGAGGGCTGAATGGCACAGAAGAAGGCGCATCCGGCCGTGCGCTTCTTGGTTGCGCTCCTCATCGTGGTCGCCGTTGCCCTCGTCGCGTTCTACGTCGGCTACGTGCTGGGCATGCGCCTGGCCGTGGTCCCCGTCGGCCTTTCAGACCTCCTGTAAGCACTCCCGCTCCCAGGATCGACACGCACGGGGAGGCAGAGATGAGCGCAGGCCATTCCGGTACCCCTTCCGCGTCACCCTCTGGCGTGATCCTTGTCACCGGGGCGACGGGCTACGTCGGCGGCCGTCTCGTGCCGAGCCTGCTGCAGGCCGGCTATCGCGTGCGCGTGCTCGTCCGCGACCCGCGACGTCTCGCTGGACGCGCCTGGCTTCCCGACGTCGAGGTCGTGACCGTCGATCTGCTGCAGCCGCACGGGCTGGCGGCGGCTCTCACGGGCGTCGAGGCCGCCTACTACCTCGTGCACAGCATGGCTCGCGGCGCCGGCTATCGGGGGCGCGACATCGCCGCGGCGCGCTCGTTCGCCGCTGCCGCGGCGGCGGCGAACGTCGGCCGTATCATCTACCTCGGCGGCCTTGGCGACCCGGCCGCCGATTTGTCGCAGCACCTCCGCTCTCGGCACGAGACAGGGGACGCCCTGCGCAGCAGCCGGGTCCCCGTCACCGAGTTCCGGGCCGCCATTGTCGTCGGATCGGGCAGCATCTCCTTCGAGATGATCCGCCATCTCACCGAGCGCTTGCCCGTCATGATCTGTCCGCGCTGGGTCTACACACGGGTGCAGCCGATCGCCGTAGACGATGTGCTGAGCTACCTCACCGCGGCGCTGTCGACTCCGGGCAGTGTCGGCCGCGTCGTCGAGATCGGCGGCGCCGATGTGCTGGGTTACGGGGCCATGATGCTCGGCTATGCGCGGGCCCGCGGGCTGCGGCGGCGCCTGCAGCCGGTACCCGTCCTCACGCCCAAGCTCTCGTCGTACTGGGTGCATCTCGTGACCCCGATCCCGGCGTCGATCGCGCGGCCCCTGATCGAGGGGTTGCGCAGCGAGACCGTCGTCCGCGACGGGCTCGCGCGCGAGCTGTTCCCGGACGTGCACCCCATGGACTACGAAACGGCCCTGCGAAGGGCCCTCCAAGGGCTCGAAACGGGTGACGTCGAGAGCACGTGGTGCGACGGCCTCTGCACGAGCGAACGGAGTCCCGCGCGGCCGCTGCAGGAGAGTCGCGAGGGCATGCTGATCGAGCGCCGGCAGCGAATCGTCCCCGCGGATCCCGACCACGTCTTCAGGGTCTGCGTGCGCTTGGGCGGCAGGGGAGGGTACCGCTACGCCGACTGGACGTGGCGGGTGCGTGGCGGGATGGACCGTCTCGTCGGCGGCGTGGGCCTGCGTAGGGGACGCAGGGATCCTCGCACGTTGCGCGTCGGGGACGCGCTCGACTTCTGGCGCGTGGAGGCCCTCGATCCCGGCCGCCTGCTGCGGCTGCGGGCGGAGATGAAGGTGCCGGGAGCCGCGTGGCTGCAGTTCGAGACCATGCCGCACCGTGGAGGCACCTTGCTGGTACAGACCGCGTTCTTTGCGCCGCGCGGCCTTGCCGGGCTCGCCTACTGGTATGGGCTCGCGCCTGTCCACAGGATGATCTTCTCAGGTATGATTGCGGCGCTGGCCGCTGAGGCCGGCCGGCCGGGTGCGAACAGGGGACACTCTCGCCCCACCGGCCAGTAGCCGCCCGACATGCGGACGAGACCCGACGCGGAGTTTCGACGACGTTCTCCGAGGGAGGAAGAGCGTGCCTCACGCGATCATCGCTGCGGCGAACGACAGCACTGAAACGAATCCATTCCAGGTGTTCACCGATTTCCTCGCGTCGCCCCTGTGGCAGTTTCTCGTCTATCTCGCGTATTTCACTGGCGTCGCAATCTGGTGGGCGGGGGCGGACGGGGTCTTCAAGGACTGGCGGCGACGGTTCGAGGATCCGATCGTGGTCGGCGTGTGCGTGGCTGCGGCACTGGTCTTCGGCCCAATCGGGTGGATCGTGTACGCGATCGCGCGTCCATCGGAATTCCTTGCCGACCGGCGCGTGCGCGAGCTCGATATGCAGATGATGGAGCAGCGACTCAACGGTGATCGCTGCTCGTACTGCAAGACGCCCGTGCGCGACGACTATCTGGTCTGCCCGTCGTGCAGCCGGCGGCTGCGCACGCAGTGCCGCTCGTGCCGCCGGCCTCTGGAGCCGAACTGGCGCGTCTGCCCCTACTGTGAAGCAGACACGCATCCGGCGGCGTATACCACCAGCGACCGTCCCTAGAGCGCCCGGCTCTCGATTTCGCGCTGTCCGCGGCCGCACGGCCGCGTCTTCCGGCCCCAAGGAGGTCTTTCGTGGAACGCACGTTCATCATGGTCAAGCCCGATGGCGTCGAGCGCGGCCTGGTGGCAGAGGTCATCGCCAGATTCGAGCGCCGCGGCTTCCGCCTGTGCGGCATGAAGGCCATGCGTATCGATCGCGCCCTGGCCGAGCGGCACTACGTCGAGCACGTGGAGAAGGGCTTCTTCCCGTCGTTGCTGGCCTTCATCACGAGGGGACCGGTCGTGGCCATGGTGTGGGAAGGCCAGAATGCGATCTCGGTCGCGCGCGCGATGATGGGCGCCACCGACTCGTCGCAGGCGGCTCCCGGCACCCTCCGCGGCGATTTCTCCCTGTCGAAGGAAGAGAACATCGTGCACGGATCGGATGGGCCCGAAAGCGCGGCGCGCGAGATAGCGCTGTTCTTCGCGGCCGATGAACTGGTCTGACGGCCTGCGATCTGATTCTCCCGTGCGCCTGCTCCTCGCTTCGCGCTCGCCGCAGCGCAGCGCACTGCTGACGCAGCTTGCGATCCCATTCCGAATCGAGGTGAGCCGGCATGACGAGGACCTGCACCACGGTCGCCCCGGTCACACCGTCGAGAGCAACGCCCGGGGCAAGGCCGAAGAGGTGCTGGCGCGCGCGCGCCTTGCTCCCGACGAGCTCGTCCTGGGCGTCGACACCGTCGTCGTCATCGACGGACTGGTGCTGGGCAAGGCCGGCGACGAGGCGCAGGCGACGGAGTACCTCGAGAGGCTCGCCGGCCGCTCACACGAAGTGCACAGCGGCCTGCACCTCTGCTCGTTTGAGCGCGCCGTGACCATGAGCGCGCTCACGACCGTCACATTCAGGGCGCTCGACGCCGCCGCCATCGAGCGCTACGTCGCCTGCGGCGAGTGGCGGGAGCGGGCGGGCGCCTATGCCATCCAGGGTGTAGGCTCAGCTCTCGTCGAGAGCGTCTGCGGCGACTACTTCAATGTCGTCGGCCTGCCGGTGCCCGTGCTGCTGCGGGCCCTCCAGGCATTCGGCGTGGCGTCGTTCTCGTGGCTCCCGGTGGCTTCGTCCGCCACCTGAGGAAATTGCCCGCCCGAGTCGAATGATGCGGTCTGGGCCGCCGCGGGCCCGGTTCGCCGGGCCGCAGGGGCGCATAGTACAATCGGCACTCGGTATCTCCCCGAAAGGAGTCCGGCATTAGCTTCCTCGGCTTCGTCACCGGATTTGGCGCCCGCGACATGGCTGTCGATTTGGGAACCGCCAACACACTCATCTATCTCCGCGGCCGGGGCATCGTTCTCTCCGAGCCCTCAGTGGTCGCTATGGATCATCGCACGGGAGAGGTCCACGCCGTTGGCATGGAGGCCAAGCGGATGCTGGGCCGCACCCCTGCCACGATCAGCGCCGTGCGTCCCCTCAAAGACGGCGTCATCGCGGACTTCGACGTCACGGAGCAGATGCTGCGCCATTTCATGCGCCGCGTCATGCAGAACCGGTGGGCGCACCCTCGGGTCGTCATTTGCGTCCCCTCCGGGGTGACGGGGGTCGAGAAGCGCGCCGTCGAGGAGGCGACGTACTCGGCGGGCGCTCGCTGGGCGACGCTGATCGAGGAGCCTATGGCCGCCGCGATCGGCGCCGGACTGCCGGTCGCGGAGCCGACCGGGAGCATGATCGTCGACATCGGCGGCGGCACGAGCGAAGTGGCCGTCATCTCCCTGGGCGGGATCGTCGTGAGCCAGTCCATCCGTGTCGGCGGGGACGAGCTCGATGAATCGATCATCGCCTACGTCAAGAAGGACTATAAGCTGCTCATCGGGAGCCAGACGGCCGAAGAGATCAAGCTCGAGATCGGTTCGGCCTACCCGCTGCCCCAGGAGGAACAGGCTGAGATCCGTGGCCGCGACCTCGTGACCGGCATGCCCAAGACGATCGTCCTGTCGTCGGAAGAGATCCGCACCGCCCTCGACGAGCCGGTGCAGGCGATCATCGATGCCATCAAGGCCACGCTCGACAAGACGCCGCCGGAGCTGGCCAGCGACATCATGGACCGCGGCATCATGCTCGCCGGCGGCGGCTCCCTGTTGCAGGGGCTCGCCGAGCGCCTGCGCGGCGAGACGCAAATGCCGGTGCACGTCGCGGAATCGCCGCTGACGTGCGTCGCCGTGGGCTCGGGCAAGTACCTCGAGGAGTTCGATGTCCTGGCCAAGAGCAAGAGTTATCGGCCGCGCGGTCGCTAACCGGCCCTGAGCTGACCTGTGAAGCGCCGGCGCGTGGTACGGCGACGGCTTGTCGTCGCGGTCCTGTTGCTCCTCTCCGTGGGTCTGCTCACGCTCTCCTTTCGTGAAGCGAACGCCGGCGAGTCGGAGGGGCTGCAGGGCGCCGTCCTCCAAGTGGTGGCGCCGCTGCAGGAGGGAACGGCCATCGCGACGCGGCCGTTCCGCAACGGATGGAACTGGACCGCGGGCCTCTTCCGCGCGAACTCCGAGAACGCGGAGCTGCGCAAGGAAGTCGAGCAACTGCGGGCCGGCCTTGCCAACGAGCTGGCCACGCAAGCCGAGAACGAGGAGCTTCGCGCGATCGTCGGGCTTCACGATCGCGAGATCTTTCCCAAGGGCGTTGAGCTCGTGACCGGTCGCGTCGTCGCTCGCTCTACCACGGCCTGGTATTCGACCGTTACGATTGACGTGGGCAGCGACGAGAGCGTGGAGGTCTACGATGCTGTGGTCAACGGCTCAGGGCTCGTGGGACGCGTGACCAGCGTGGCGGGCGACGCGTCTCAGGTGACTCTCATCTCTGACCAGCAGAGCTACGCCGACGCCGTCGTGATGCCCGGCGGCGCCCAAGGCATTGTCAACGGCAGCGTCACAGGCGACCTCACGCTCGGCTACGTGGACAAGAGCGAGCGCGTCAAGGTCGGCCAGTACGTGGAGACGTCGGGGCGCAACAGCTCGATCTTCGTGCGCGGCATCCCGATCGGCGTGGTTGAGAGCGTGAGCTCGCAGGAGGTGGAGCTGTATCAGAACATCTCCATCAAGCCGTTTGTGGATTTCCGTAAGCTGAACATAGTCCAGGTGGTCGTCGAGTGAGGTTCGCGCGCGGCAGGAGAGACGGGGAGGGCTGGCAATGGCCGTCCTCCGTCGAGATCGTCAGGCTCGTCGTCACGCTCATTGCGGCCGTGTTGTTGCAGACGACCATCGCGCCCAATATCCGCATTTTGGGGGCGAACCCCGATTTCGCGCTCGTCATCGTGGTGTGCGTCGCGCTGTTGCGCGGCGCAGAGATGGGCGCCGTCTTCGGCTTTCTGACCGGCAGCCTCGTGGCGGTGGCGCTCATGGAGCCTCTCGGGCTGGGCGCCTTCGTCTTCGTCATCGTTGGGTACTTCGTCGGGCGGTACGCGGAGACCGCCGACCTCTCGGCCGGCTTCGCTCCGCTCGTCAGCGCCTTTGGCGCTACGCTGATCGCGTCGGTGCTCTACGCCCTCGCGCAGGGACTTGTGGAGCGTCAGGTACCGCTCGGGTTCTTCTTCGTGCGCGTCCTTGTACCATCTCTCGTCCTCAACACACTGCTCGCGGGTCCGATCTACCTGGTCGTCCGCTTCTGGCTGCGAGAGGCAGGTGATCTCTATGTCGCTCGTGCCAGGTAGGGATCGCGGACGCGGAGAGCGACCGATTCGCACGGGACGCCGCGACAAGCCGATCATCCACCTTCCGTCCGTCGCGCTGAGGGTGATGATCCTGTCGGGCGTGGCCGTCCTCCTCTTCGGCATCATCTTCTTCCGTCTGTGGTACCTGCAGATCCTGAGCGGCGAGGAGTTCGTAGCGCAGGCCAACGACAACCGCCTGCGCAATGTGAAGGTGGTGGCGCCGCGCGGCTCGATTCTCGACCGAAAGGGCAACGTGATCGTCGAGAACCGCGCCGGGCTTGCCGTCGGCGTCCGGCTGATGGACGTCCCGCAGGGACAGCTGGCGGCGACGACGAAGCACCTCGCCGCCGTACTCAAGGTGCCGGAAGGCCGCATCCGCAAGAAGCTCGAGACGCGCACGGGCGTCGGTTTCGCGCAACTGGCGGAGCAGAGCGGCTCCGCCGGCATCGACCTCATCGTCGTGAAGGAGGATGTCGACCGCAAGGTCGTGTCCTACCTGCTCGAGCACAAACAGTCCTTCCCCGGTGTGGAGATCCGCAAGACGTACCTGCGCGACTATCCCAATGGAACCATGGCCGCCCACATCCTGGGCAGTGTCGGCGAGATCTCGGGGGAGCAGCTCAAGGAGCAACGATTCAAGGGGTACGGCGCCGGCGATCTCATCGGACAGGGCGGGCTCGAGTGGAGCTACGACCGCTGGCTGCGGGGGCGCGACGGCGTGGCCAAGGTCGAGGTTGACGCCATGGGGCACCCCAAAGCCAAGACGGCGGCGCCCGGCGGCCGTCTGCCGCAGCCGGGCGACTCGCTCGTGACCACCCTCGACGCCGACGTGCAGGAAGCCGCGGAGGAGGCGTTGCGCTACGCGATCAGCCTGGCTCACAAGACTGGCAGCTACGGCGCCAACGCCGGCGCGGCCCTGGTGCTCGATGCTCGCAACGGGGAGGTGGTGGCGATGGCCAGCTACCCGACCTACGATCCAGATCTATGGGTCGGCGGCATCAGCACGAAGGACTACAAGCGACTGACCGACAAGTACGCCAACTACCCGCTGCTCAATCGCGCCATCCAGTCGTCCAAGGCGGTTGGCTCCACGTTCAAGTCGATCACGACAGTCGCGGCTCTGGAGGAAGGGGTCATCGTTCCGAGCACGACCTTCTACTGCGACGGCCGCTACGTGGTCCCCATCGATACCGCGAAGCAGCCATTCAAGTGCTGGTCGCCTGGTCACGGCACGCTCGATCTCAACGGCGCCATCGCGCAGTCGTGCGACGTGTACTTCTACAACGTCGGCTATCGCTTCTATCAGCGCCCCGGCTCTGAGCTTGCGACATGGGCCAATCGGCTCGGGATGGGGCACCTCACCGGCGTCGACATCCCCGGCGAGGTCAAGGGGCTGGTGCCGACACCGGAGTGGCGAGCCTCCCACTACCAGAGCGCCGTCGACAAGCTCTGGACGCCCGGCCACTCGCTGTTCCTGGCCATCGGTCAGGGCAACCTGGAGGCCACCCCGTTGCAGCTCGCCGTCTCGCATGCGGCCATAGCCAATGGCGGCACGATCGTGAAGCCTCATCTGGGTCTCAAGATCGTCGACGGCTCGGGCAAGCTGGTGCAGAAGCTGAATCCCGGGACGGCCGGCAACGTCGACATCTCACAGGGGACACTCGACGAGGTGCGTCGCGGGCTGCGCTCGGCGGCGTCCTCGCCGTCCGGCACATCGTCCTCCGTCTTCGCCGGCTATCCCATCGCCGTGGCGGGGAAGACGGGTACCGCTGAGGTGTGGGACAACGGTCGCATGGTGGACTACGCCTGGTACACGAGCTACGCGCCCTACGACAACCCCAAGTACGTGACCGTCTTGATGATCGAGAAGGGCGGCCACGGCGGCGCGGTTGCCGCCCCCGCGACGCGCCTCATCTACGACGCTCTGTTCAACGTGAAGGGCGGCAAGGTCACGGGCTCCACGAGGAGCGACTGACAGTGGGCTGGCGCACCTACCTGCGGCACATCGACTGGGTGCTGCTGGCGGCGTCACTCGCTCTGATCGCATACGGCGTCACCATGGTCTACTACGCGACTCGGCCGGACGTGAGCGGCGCGCCGCTCTACTTCCTGCGGCAGCAGCTCATCGCCGTCACACTCGGCCTGATCGCCGCCATCGTCATCACGGTGCTCGACTACGAGATCTACCGGCGTTTCCAATGGCTGTTCTACATCCTCGCCCTCGTCATGCTCGTCGCCGTGATCCCGCTGGGGCAAGAGGTCAACGGCGCCAGGCGCTGGATCGACCTCGGGATCACCCGCTTCCAGCCCTCGGCGGCCGCGCTGCTCCTCATCACGCTGGCGATCGGGGCCTTCCTCGCGGACCGAATGGAACTGCTGGGCGCTAAGCGCGTCACCCTCGCCGTCCTAGCGCTCGTCGCCGTCCCGGCCCTCCTCGTCTATCAGGAGCCGGACTTCGGTTCGGCGGTGGTGCTGGTCATGCTCGTGATGGCGATGCTCTATTTCTGGGGCGCGCCCTGGACGCACTTCGCCGTCCTCGCGGTGAGCGCCGCGGCCGCCTTCCTCGTCGCCTTCAAGGCGCTGCCCCTCGCCGGCATCAACGTCATCAAGCAGTACCAGGTCGACCGCCTGCTGGTGTTCGTGGACGCAGGCCGCGACCCGGGCGGCGCAGGCTACAACATCATCCAGTCCATGATCGCCGTCGGCGCCGGCGGCATGACGGGGCGTGGCAACGCCGCCACACAGACGACCCTGGACTTCCTGCCGGAGCACCACACGGACTTCATCTTCGCCGTGATCAGCGAGCGCAACGGCTTCCTCGGCGCCACGATCCTCCTCCTGCTGTACGCCGTCATCATCTGGCGCGCTCTCCGCATCGCGACGCTCTCGCGCGACATGTACGGGAGCATCCTGGCCGGGGGGATCGGTGCGATCATTCTCTTCCAGGTGTTCGTGAACATCGGTATGACGATTGGTATCATGCCGGTAACGGGTATTCCTCTTCCGTTCGTCAGCTACGGAGGAACGCACATGATCGCGTTCCTCATGCTCGTCGGCCTGCTGCAGGCGATTCACCTGCGGGCCACCGCCACGCCCAGTAAGGGAGGTCGTCTTGCCCAGTAGCGTGAGCTTCGCCAGGTTGTACAAGGCCTACACCGAGGCGCGCGGCGACGCGAAGGATCTGCCGCGGCTCTGCATCGTCGGCACGGGTCCGGAACATGCGCGGGTGACGGAAGTGCTCGCTGCCGGCACCGAGAGCCTGCCCGGCGGCGTCGCCGGCATCATTGATGCCGTCCGGCCGGACGAGCTGTCGGCTTCGACGCGCTCGTTCAGCCTGTGGGACATCGTCGTCTTCGTTGCGGCCGAGACGGACGGCAGGCAGATCGCGCCACTGGTGACCTCGGCACGGGCCGATGGGCGTGGCGTCATCGGTCTGGTGCGAGGCCACGCTGACGACGACTGGGTGGCGCGGGCGAGGATTCATCCGGACGAGGTTGCTCGTTCCTACGGTCCGTCTCCCGAAAGCAAGCCGACTCTCGAGAACCGTCTCGTCCGCGTGGCGGATGATCGGGCGGGGACGCTCGCCGCGCATCTGCCCGCCATCCGTCGCTCCTACTGCGACCACGTCATCCTCGCGAATGCGAAGCAGAACGGGGTCATCGGCGTTGTGGTCATCATCCCGGGCGCTGACATGCCGGCCATGACTGCGAATCAGATCCGGATGGTCCTTCAGATCGCGGCCGCATACGGCGAAGAGATCGGCTTCGACCGTGCCCTCGAGATCATCTCGGTCGTCGGCAGCGGCTTCGTCTTCCGTGCCCTGGCGCGACAGGCGCTGGCCTTCGTTCCCGGGTTCGGGTGGGCCATCAAGGGCGCCGTCGGCGTCTCGGCTACGCTGGCTCTTGGCAGGGCCGCCGTCGCGTACTTCGAGGCCGGGGCGCCGCTCCAGGTCTCTCACATGAAAAAGGTGCAACATCAGGTCGATCGCGTGCGCAACAAGCTTCCCGGCGTCATCCAGCGACACATGCCTGGACAATGACATTTCCACGCTCCTGGCGCGCGTCAAGCGCCCGGGACGCTACACGGGCGGAGAGTTCAATCTCCGGCTGAAGCCAGGCGCAACCCCTCGTATCGTCCTCTCGTATCCGGACGCGTACGAGATCGGGATCTCCAACCCCGCGTTGCAGATCCTCTATTCGTACATCAACGACGCGACGCCGGCGGCGGCTGAGCGCGCCTACTGCCCGTGGCCGGACATGGCGGAGCTGATGCGTTCGTCTGGCGTTCCCCTGTGGACCCTCGAGACGCTGCGCCCGGTATCGGAGTGCGATCTGTGGGGTTTCACGCTGCCCCACGAACTATCGTTCACGAACATCCTCGAGATGCTCGACCTCGCGCAGGTGCCGCTGCACGCCGGAGAACGCGGCGAGGACGACCCGATCGTCTTCGGCGGCGGTCCTTCCGTCGCCAATCCCCTGCCGCTGGCCGCCTTCTTCGACGCCTTCTTCGTCGGCGAGGTCGAGCACAGGCTCGATGACATCGTCGCGGCGCTCCTTGCGCCGACGCGTGACGCGCGTCTGGCGGCGCTGGCCGCCATTCCCGGCGTCTGGGCGCCGGGGATCAGCGGTCGTCCTGCCGAGCGGCAGGTGTTCATGGGGTTCTCGGCCTCGCCGCCTGTTGTTCGGCCGCTCGTGCCGGTGCTCGAGGCCGTCCACGACCGGGCCGTCGTCGAGGTCATGCGCGGCTGCACGGCCGGTTGCCGGTTCTGCCAGGCAGGCATGTGGTATCGCCCGGTTCGCGAGCGGCCCGTGGATCTGGTCGTATCGGCCGCCGGACAGTTGCTGGACGAGACAGGCTGCGACGAGGTCTCCCTGCTCTCGCTGAGCTCGTGTGACTATTCCGGCGTCCACGACGCCCTGACCCGCATCCGCGGGCTGCGCCCGGGCCTGCGGGTCTCCCTGCCCTCACTGCGCCTCGACGCGGCCGCCAGCCACTTGGCGCGCTTCGCAGCGGAGCAGCGCGGATCCGTGACACTGGCGCCCGAAGCGGGCACGCAGCTGTTGCGCGACGCGATCAACAAGGGCGTCGACGAGACGCAGTTCGAGGAGGCCGTGCGGGCCACCTTCGGCGGCGGCTTCACCGGCCTCAAGCTGTACTTCATGATCGGCTTGCCCGGCGAGACGGACGAGGATGTGCTCGGCATCGCGCGCATGGCCGAGGCAGCTCAGCGTCTGGCGCGGGAGCTGGGGCGCGGCCGCGCCCGGCTGTCCATCTCCGTCTCCTCGTACGTGCCGAAGCCGCATACGCCGTTCGAACTCGAGCGGTTTGCGGGAGCCGAGACACTACGGCGCCGGCAACAGCTGCTGCGCGGGGCCATTCCTCGCGGAGTTCGCGTCGCTTTCCACGACGTCGAGGCGTCGCTCGTCGAGGCATCGCTGGCGCGCGGCGGTCACGGCAGCGACCGTCTGGTCGAGGAGGCATGGCGACGGGGCGCTCGCTTCGACAGCTGGAGCGAGCAGTTCGCGCCCGCCGCGTGGCGTGCCGCCGCGGCGGACCTCGGCGTCGAACTCGGCGAGCCGGCCTTCCTGCGCGATGGTATGCCTGACTGGGACGACGCTGTCGACGCCGGCCTCACGCGCGAGTTTCTCGACGAAGAGCTGAGACACAGCCGGAACGCCGAACTGACGCCCGACTGCCGAAGCGGCGAGTGCGCTGCGTGCGGCGTCTGCGGGTCGGGTATGGAGATGGAGCTGCTGGCATGAGCTGGTGGCTGCTCACCTTCTCCCGCAGCGGGACCGCGCGGTATCTGTCGCACCTCGACACCACCCGCGCCGTGCAGCGCACCTTCGCTCGTGCCGGCATCCCGGTCGGGCTTTCACACGGGATGCGCCCCAAGGCGTGTGTCGCCTTGCCGCTGCCCTTGCCCGTGGGGTCGGCCGGCAGCCATGAACTGGCGGTCATCGAGGCGGCCGAGGGGGCGCCGGCGCCCGAAGCAGCGCTGTCGAGACTCCGTGCCGCGGCCCCGCCCGGGATCGAGCCGCTCGCGATCAGGGACGTGGGCGAGCGGCATCCGCGCCCGCAACCGAAGAGGGCGGAGTACACTTGTATCGTCTGCGGTGACGCAGGCGCGCTGGACGCAGCCGTCGAACGCTATGCCAGCGAAGATCATGTCATCCGCGAGCGCGTCACGCCCAAGGGCAGGCGCAGGCTCGATCTGAAGGAGTTCGTCGTCGACACCGGAGTGCAGCGCGTGACGGAAGGAGCGAAGCTCATGTTCGCGATTCGTCACCGTGCAGACGGCGCCGCGCGACCGCAAGACTATGTCGACCTCATCGCCGAGTGGGCGAGGGTCGAGCCGGTGATGCGCAGCCTGGAACGTTTGGGCATCACCTGGGAAGACGTGCCACGAGCGACTGTCGCCGCGGCGGAAGGAGTGGATCTTGACACCATCGAAGAAGGCGACGACCGGTGACGAACCGGTCACGTCGCCCCCTGCCGGCTCAGAGGAGCCGCGGGAATCACCGGCTGCCGCTGACCCCGTCGGGAGCGAGGCCGAGACACCACGAACGCCGCGACGGCGTGCACCACGCACCACCCGGCGGGTGGCAGCCGCAGCAGGCGCCTCAGTACCAGAAGCTGGCGTAGAGCCCGCGGCGCCCGCCGCCGGCAGCGGAGACGCCCCTCCGAAGCCGGTCAGGCGCCGCAGAGCGCCGCGAGCATCGGCCGTCGCGGCCGAGGCGCAGGCCACGGCGCCCGAACTCCCCGGTCCTCGAACCGAGCCGGCTGCCGGTGTACCGGGCGATCCGGACGCCGCCGCTCGCAGCGCCGTCGCCGAAGGTGGCGGTGAAGCCGACACGAAGCCGCCGGCGCGCCGGCGCCGCTCGCCGGCTGCGCCGGCGCCTCGATCCCGCCGCGGCCGGCCGGCCGCCTCTGCCGGGCAGACACCCGGGACCCCGCCTGATGCGGCGACTCCCGACGCTGCGGGTCTGGTCGCCGAGAGCGCTTCCGCGCCGCAGGTTTCGGCGCCTGCCGTCGATGCGCCGAGCGAGTCGGCCGCCGAGGCCGCGTCTTCGCCGGCTGCAAGGACGGGCGAGGCGCCGTCTGCACCAACCGAGGCGCCGGCGGTTGCCAGAAGGCCGCGCACCCGACGTCCCGCCCGGCCGGCCTCGACAGATGGTCCTGTCGCCGACGAGGCACAGAGTGCTTCACAGCCTGGGAGCCCGATCTCCGGGAACGGTGAGCCGGACGCACCTCAAGGCGAGGGCGTCGTCGGCGCGACGTCCGATGAAGCGACCACGTCCCGCCGACGCCGCCGCGGCCATCGCGGCGGCCGCAGGCGGAACAAGTCCGCCGACGCAACGGCCACGGCCGAAGGCGGTGCAGCCGAGGCAGCCGGCGCCGATTCCAGGGGCTCGGGCAGCACGGCAGCGGGGTCCCTGCCGGGAGGGCCAGACGTCCGGCCGGGTGCCTCTGCGTCCACGTCGTCGGCAGAGGGCGTTGCCGGGGCGCCTTCAGCGTCGTCGGAGGCTGCAGTCTCCCCGACCTCGGATGCCGGCAGTCCCGCGCCCTCCAGCCGCCGCCGCCGGCCGCGGCGTTCACGCGCCGCCGGTCCCGCGCAGGCGCAGCAAACAGCGGGTGAGCTCCAGGCGGAGCAGCCTGGTGCGACCCAGGCTCGGCCGGCATCCGGTGCGTCGCCTGCCCCCGAGGAGACGGCCTCGTCCGCACCCGGTGAGGCGCAGGCGGGGCAGGAGACGAGCGAAGAAACAGCAGTACCGACGGCCAGACGCAGGCGCGGCGCGCGCGGCGGACGTCGCTCTCGTCAGGCACGCGAACGGGCCACGGGCGCGGCGAACAGCGAGCAGGCGGCGACGCCGGGTGAGGCGCCGGCGACAGGGGGCGAGACCGCAGCCGCTGTGACGGCGCATCTGCCCTCAGCGGCGACCGCGGCCGGAGAGGCCGGGCAGGCGACTGCCGCTGCCGAACAGCCGGGAGGGGCAGTCGCCGGCGAGACAGCCGCCGCGGCTGAAGCCACGCCGGCGCCAGCCCGTCCGGCGCGCCGCCGCCGTGGCAGCCGCACGACTCGTCCGGCGTCGCCGGCAACAGGCGACGCGGAGGCCTTGTCCGCGTCAAGCCCAGCCTCTGCCGAGGGAAGGGCCGTCCCCAGCGCCCTGCCGGAGGGCGTGGCAGCGCCGGCCGAGCCTGCGGGAGTGAATGGATCTCCCGCCGGCGACGACGGCAAGCAGCCGGGGGGGCGTCGCCGTCGCACCGGAACGCCCAGGGCAGCCGGAGCCGCGGAAACCAAGACGCGGCGTGAGGGCGTTCGCCGGCCGAAGGCGATCGTTCGGCAGGATGAAGGGGCAGGCGTGCCCTTGGCGCCGAGCTCGGAGCCGGCGCGGCGTCTGGGCATCGTCGCCGAGCAGCCCGAGCGCAAGGAGATCCTCGTGTCGGACGACGGCCGCGAACTGCGCGTCGCGCTGATCGAGGACGGCCGCCTGGCCGAGATCTACATCGAGCGTCCCGAGAAGAAGTCGTATCTCGGCGACATCTACCAGGGCAAGGTCGAGAGCGT
>CAZHMG010000038.1:0-21893 GCA_964533575.1 uncultured Thermoleophilia bacterium
GCGCCCTGTACGCCAAGGACGAGACCGACGCGGTGTGGGCCGCCATCGACGACCCGGCCAAGCATGTCGTCATCCAGACCGCCCCGGCGCCGCGTTCCGCGATGGGCGAGCTCTTCGGCCTGGAGCCGGGCACGGCGGTCACGTTCGAGATGAACACGGCGTTGCGCCGTGCCGGTTTCGACCGCGTGTTCGACACCAACTTCACGGCTGACCTGACGATCATCGAGGAGGGCACGGAGCTCATCAAACGCCTGTACGGCGCCCTGGTCGAGGGCAATGCCGAGGTCGCCCTGCCCCAGTTCACCAGTTGCTCCCCGGGCTGGGTCAAGTACCTCGAGCATTTCTACCCCGACTACCTGGATCACGCCTCGTCGGCCAAAAGCCCTCAGCAGATGTTCGGCGCCCTGGTCAAGACCTACTACGCCGAGCACATGGGCATCGACCCCGAGAGCATCGTGAGCTGCGCTTTGATGCCCTGCTCGGCGAAGAAGTTCGAGTGCAACCGGCCCGAGATGCACGCCTCAGGCCACAAGGACGTCGACTTCGGCCTCACGACCCGCGAACTCGGCAAGATGTTCAAGGAAGCGGGGCTCGACCTGCCGCGTTTGCCGAAGAGCGACTTCGACGACCCCTTCGGAACCGCTACGGGCTCCGGCGTCATCTTCGGGGCCACCGGCGGCGTGATGGAGAGCGCCCTGCGCACGGTGATCGAGCTCGTGACAGGCGAGAAGGTGGAGAGCATCTACGCCCACGGCGACATCATCCCCGTCCGCGGCTTCGACGGCGTGCGGTACGCAGAGATCACCATCCCCAAAGTGGGGCCGGTACCGGAACTCCTCGCCGGCCTCATCCCCGACTGGGACTGGCTCGACGGCGTGACCCTCAAGGTCGCCGTCGCGCACGGCACAGCGAACGCGCGCAAGGTCATGGAAGACATCAAGGCGGGCGGCAGGTTCAGCGAGGCCCACTTCATCGAGTTCATGGCCTGTCCCGGCGGTTGTCTCGGAGGCGGCGGGCAGCCGATCCCCACATCGCCTGAGATCCGGGCGGCCAGAGCGAGGGCCATCTACAGCGAAGACCACGCCTACACCGTGCGCAAGTCCTACGAAAACCCCGCCGTGGCGAAGGTCTACGGCGAGTTCCTGCAGGACGGCCCGTGTGGCCACAGGAGTCATCAGCTGTTGCACACGAGCTACACTGAACGCGGCAAGCACATCCCGCAGGAGCGTGCCTGACAACCCGCGTCCGAAGCGACAGGTCAGCCCATGGCAGAAGACGAGCGGCAGCACGCGGACGTCCGGTACGTCGATCCGTATCACGATCCGCGCGCCTTGGCCCCTATCGGAGCCGAAGAGCGCACCCTCCTGCGAATGGTCAACCAGAAGATCGCCGCGCGTCCGTCGCTGCGTGCCATCGTCGATTACCTGTTCGACCGAACACAGTCTCTCATCCCCTGCGATCGCATCGGCTTGGCCTTCGTCGACGAGAACGGCGAGAGGGTGACGAGCTACTACAACCGGGCGTCGTACGACAGCCTCCTCGTCTCCGGAGACTACGCGGAGGCCTTGCACGGAAGCTCGCTGGAGGAGATGCTGCACAGCGGCCAGCCGCGCATCATCGATGATCTCGAGGCGTATCTGCTGAGTCATCCCCGCAGCCGATCCACCAGGCTTCTGGTGCGTGAAGGCCTCCGCTCCAGCCTGACGTGCCCGCTCATCGTCGAGGGGCGCGTCGTCGGGTTTCTCTTCCGCAGCTCGCGTGAGCCGCGCACATACACGGCGCGGCATCTCGAACTGCAGATGGTCATTGCGGAGCGGCTCAGCCAGGCGGTCGAGACGGCCTGGCGAATCGAGCAGCTCGAGGAGTCCAACAACGCGTACGCGCAGATGCTGGGCTTCGTGAGCCATCAGCTCAAGAGCCCTGTGGCGGCCATGGTGACCGATGCGCGCATCCTCGCCCAGGGGTATGTCGGCGACCTCACCGGCCAGCAGCGCGCCAAAGTCGAGAGCATCGCGCGCAACGGCGAGTTCCTGCTCGGACTGGTGAGTGAGTACCTCGATCTCGCACGAGTCGACGGAGGCGCACCTCGTCCATCCTTCAGGCCTGGGGTGGACCTCAACAACGACGTCGTCGCTGAGGCGATCGCGCTGACACGGCCCCAGCTCGAGGCGCGCGCCATGCGCGTCACCCTGGCCTTGCCGGATCAGCCCCCGCGCGTGTGCTGCGACGCCACACTGCTGCGCATCGCCCTGATGAACCTCCTGGACAACGCCGCCAAGTACGGCCACGAGGGCGGCGAGATCCGCCTCACGGTGTTCCCGGCGCCACCGCGACGGGACGGCCGCGAGAAGCTCGGCGTGAGCGTGTGGAACGAGGGACCCGGCTTCAGCCCCTCCGACCGCAACAAGCTCTTCCGCCGGTTCTCACGCCTTGACGATCCGGCGCTTCGCAGGAGCCCGGGGACAGGCATCGGCCTCTACAATGCCTGGCGCATCATCCAGCTCCATCACGGACGGTTCTCGGCCGAATCCGAGCACGGCAGCTGGGCACAGTTCACGTTCGAGATTCCCCTCAAGCAGGATGACCCCGGGCAAGCGGAGAGCCGGGAGGATTCGGCAGCGCTCACATCGGGCCAATCCGACGCGACGCCCGACCACATTCGGGAGTCTCCTGCCCCTCACGTTCAACCGAAGGGTGAAGGATGACCAGCCACACCATGTCTCCGGCCTTCATAGACGAAGCGACCGTGGATCAAGCCCTTCGTGCATCGGGAGAGAAGGATCCGGCGCACATTCGCGAGATCCTCAGCAAAGCGCGTGAGCTCGGCGGCCTCGAAATGAACGAGGTTGCCGCACTCACCTCCATCAGCGATCCCGAACTGCTGGCGGAACTGTTCGCAGCGGCGCGCGAAGTCAAAGAGGCGATCTACGGAGCTCGCCTCGTCCTGTTCGCGCCGCTCTACGTCTCCAACCTCTGCCGCAACGACTGCCTGTACTGTGCCTTCCGCCTCCGGAACAAGGAACTCAAGCGTCGAGCCCTCACGCAGGCCGAGATCAGGCATGAGGTCGAGCTTCTGATCGGCCAGGGGCACAAACGCGTCCTGCTGGTGGCCGGCGAGTCGTACCCCACAGAGGGGTTCCGCTACGTCCTCGATTCCATTGCCACCATTTACGACGTGAAGCGGGGGCACGGCGAGATCCGCCGCGTCAACGTCAATGTCGCCCCCTTGTCGGTGGGCGAGTTCCGCGAGCTGAAGGCCGCCGGCATCGGGACCTACCAGCTCTTTCAGGAGACGTACCACCGCGGCACATACGCCCGGGTGCACGTGGGCGGGAAGAAGCGGGACTACGATTGGCGCGTCTCCGCCATGCACCGCGCCATGGAGGCCGGCATCGACGACGTCGGTATCGGCGTGCTCTTCGGTCTGTTCGACTGGCGGTTCGAGATCCTGGCTTTGATGCAGCACGTGCGCGAGCTCGAGAGCGCGTTCGGCGTCGGCCCCCACACCATCAGCATGCCGCGCCTTGAGCCGGCAATGGGGAGCGACATGGCCAGTGCGCCGCCGCAGCCCGTCAGCGACATCGACTTCCGCAAGATCGTGGCCATCCTGCGACTCGCCGTCCCCTACACCGGCATGATCATGAGCACCCGCGAGACGCCCAACATCCGCCGCGAGACCTTTGCCCTCGGCATCAGCCAGATCTCCGCCGGCAGTCGCACCAACCCGGGCGGGTACGCGGAGGAAGAGCACTTCGACGAGGCGCAGTTCCAGCTCGGCGATCACCGCGGCCTCGACGAGGTCATTCGCGATGTCGCAGAACTTGGCTACATCCCGTCGTTCTGCACGGCATGTTACAGGCTCGGCCGCACCGGTGCGGACTTCATGGACCTCGCCAAGCCCGGGGAGATCAAGCACCACTGCGACCCCAATGCCCTCAGCACCTTCCTCGAGTACCTCATCGACTACGGGACACCGGAGACGAGCCGCGTGGGAGAAGGGTTGATCGTCGACCAACTCTGCCGTTTCGGGGAGCGGGACGCTCGCCGTACCCGGCTCATGCTGGATCGGGTGCGAAACGGCGAGCGGGACGTATTCTGTTGAGGATCGGGTGAGCAGCGACATCCGCATCGAGCGCGACCGCCTCGGGCAGGTGCCGGTTCCCATCGGCTCCCTGCACGGCGCCCACAGCGAACGCGCCCTCGCCGACATGCCTCCACCCCACCGTCCCATCCACAGTGAGCTCGTGAAGGCGTACGGAATCGTCAAGCTCGCGTGCCTTCTCACGAACCGGTCGATCGGCGTGTGGGAGCACGATCCGGCGAAGGCCGACGCGCTCGAGCGCGCCTGCCGCGAACTCGCCGACGGGCTCCTCACCGACGCCGTCATCGTCGATCGCCTGTCGGGGGGCGCCGGCACCAGCATCGACATGAACGTCGATGAGGTACTCGCCAATCGCGCCCTCCAGCTCCTGAGTCTTTCGCCCGGAGCGTACGAGCGAGTGTCGCCGCGCGAAGACGCAGGGCTCCACCAGAGCGCCAACGACACCTTCCCGACCGCGGTACGTCTCGCAGCCATCACGCTGCTGCGCCGACTGGAGGACCAGGTCGTCGGATTGCAGGAGGCGTTCCAGCGCAAGGAGCAGGAGTTCGCGCACGTCGTCAAGGTGGCGCGCACCCACGGTCAGGATACGGGCTTGACGACGCTGGGCCGCGAGATGGGAGCCTTCGCCGAGGCGATCAACCGCGATCGCTGGCGGCTCGCGACGTGCGGTGAGCGAATGCGCGTCGTGAATCTCGGCGGCACGACCATCGGCAGCGGCAGCGCGGCGCCGCGCCACTACATCTTTCGCGTCGTCGACACCCTGCGGGAGCTGACGGGCGTCGGCTTCGCCCGTGCTGAGAACCTGGGCGAGGCGACGCAGAACGCGGACGCCTTCGTCGAAGTGAGCGGGATCCTGAAGGCTCACGCGACGACTCTCCTCAAGATCTCGGGCGACCTTCGCCTCATGAACTCCGGTCCGGGCGCCGGGCTCGGCGAGATTCGACTGCCGCCGCGTCTTCCCGACTCGGACCTCATGCCCGGCAGAATCGTCCCCGTGATCCCGGAGGCGGTGAGCCAGCTGGCGCTGCTCGCGATCGGCAGGGACGCGAGTCTCACGGCCGCAGCCAGCCAGGGCAGCCTCGAGCTGAACCCGTACCTGCCGCTGATCGCAGCCTGCCTCCTCGAGACCATCGAGGATCTGGCGCGCGCCGACGAGATGCTGCGCCGCGCCTGCGTCGAGGGTATTGAAGCCGACGAGGCGCGATGCGCCGTTCTGGCGGAGAGCTCCGGGGCGGCGGCGGAGGCGCTTCTGACGGCGCTGGACAGGAGCACGGTGGTCGGCATCGTCGCGGAGGCGGAGGCGCACGGCCAGACACTCAGGTCCATCGCGACCGCACAGGGACACGTCACAGACGAGCAGTACGAGGAGCTGCTCAGCCCGGAGGCAGTCGGCCGGCTCGGCACGCCTCAGCCGCACGGCAGACCGGCGGAGGAGTGATGCGGCTTCGATCTGCGATCAGCGGGCCGCAGGTCCGCCCCGCCATCACGAAGGCGCCGGAACGCGGCGCGGAGGCCGGAGCATGGGTCTGACCGACACGCCGCGCGGCATGCGGCTTCACATCGGCATCTTCGGCCGCCGCAACGTCGGCAAGAGCAGCCTCCTGAACGCCATCACGCGGCAGGACGTCAGCATCGTGAGCGACTTCGCCGGCACGACGACGGATCCTGTCGAGAAGCCGATGGAGCTTCTGCCGCTCGGTCCGGTCCTCTTCATCGACACAGCCGGCATCGACGACTACGGCGCTCTTGGCGCGCTGCGGGCGCGACGCACGATGCAGGTCTTCGAGCGCACCGACCTCGGCGTCCTCGTCACCGAGGCCGGGAGCTGGGGCGAATACGAGGACGGCATTCTCGACGAGTTCCGGACGCGCCAGACTCCGACCGTGGTCGTCTTCAACAAGAGCGACCTGGTCGGCCGCCCCGCCCCCGTCACCCGTCTGCAGGAACTCAAGATCCAGCCGGTGCTCACGGTCGCCAGCGAGGGACGCGGCATTCTCGACTTTCGCCAGGCGCTGCTCGACACGGCGCCCCCGGACTTCATCGACAACCCAACGATTCTCGGCGATCTCGTCAGCGCCGGCGAACTGGCGCTGCTCGTCGTCCCCATCGACAAGGAGGCTCCCCGCGGCCGACTGATCCTCCCCCAGGTCCAGTGCATTCGCGATCTCATGGACAGCGACGCCTTGGCCCTCATGGTGAAGGAGCGCGAGCTGAGCACGGCGTTCGCCGCCGTCAGACAGTCGCCGAAGCTGGTGGTCACCGACTCGCAAGCGTTTCTCAAGGTCGCCGCCGACACGCCGCGCGAGGTGCCGATGACGAGCTTCAGCATTCTGTTCGCCCGCTTCAAGGGTGACCTCACAAGCCAGGTGGAGGGGACGCTCGCGGTCGACGATTTGAAGGCCGGCGCGCGGATACTGATCGCCGAGGCCTGCAGCCATCATCCGATCGCGGAGGACATCGGCCGCGTCAAGATCCCGCGCTGGCTCCGCCAGTACGTGGGCGGCCGATTGGAGATCGAGCACGTCCAGGGGCATGACTTCCCCGACGATCCAGGAGAGTGGGATCTCGTCATTCACTGCGGCGCCTGCAGCTTCAACCGGCGAGAGATGCTGGGACGCATCATGCGCTGCCGGCAGGCGGGCGTGCCCATCACGAACTATGGGCTCGTGATCGCCTACAGCCTGGGGATCTTCGAGCGCGCCCTGCAGCCCTTCCCCGCCTCGCTCGAGGCGCTGCGGGCAGCGCAGGCGCAGCGGGCCGGCCACTCCCCGGCGGAGCCCGTCACCGCCGGCCTGCCCGAGAACGCAGCCGTCGACGACCTCTGCTGATGGCCGGGCGGCCGCAGGCGGCCCCGGCGCTCGGCGCCGGCGACGCGCTCACCCACGAGGCCCTGGAGCACTGGCTGCGCGAGGCGGACCCGGCTCGGCTGGAGACGCTCTGGCAGGCAGCAGACGAGACCCGCCGGCGCTTCGTCGGCGACGACGTCCACCTCCGCGGCCTGCTCGAGATCAGCAACCACTGTGTGCGGCGCTGCACCTACTGCGGCATTCGAGGTCCGAACCGGCACGCGCAACGCTACCGCATGACGGACGAGGCCATCCTCGCCGGAGCGCGGCAGGCCGAGGCGTTCGGCTACGGCACGCTCGTCCTGCAATCCGGCGAGGACTACGGGCTCGAAACCGCTTGGCTGGCCGCTGTTCTCCGGCGCATCCGCCGCGAGACGACGCTCGCGGCGGTCACGCTCAGCCTCGGCGAGCGGCCGGACGAGGACCTCATGGCCTGGCGCGAGGCCGGGGCGGATCGGTACCTCCTGCGCTTCGAGACCTCGGACGAAGCGCTGTACCGGCGGATCCACCCTGACCTGCCCGGCAGAGTGAGCGACCGGCTTGCCATGCTTCGCCGCCTGCAGGCGATGGGCTACGAGGCGGGTACCGGCAGCATGGTCGGCCTGCCCGGCCAGACCTACGCCAGCGTCGTCGCCGACGTGGAGCTCTTCCGCGGCATGGACATGGACATGATCGGCATCGGCCCCTATCTGCCACACCCCGCCACGCCGCTCGGACGAGAGTTCATCCGGCGTCGGGCGGAGCACGACTGGCCGGCGGACCAGGTGGCGAACAGCGAGCTGATGACGTGCAAGGTGCTCGCCCTGACTCGCCTGGCGCGGCCCGATGCCAACCTGCCTGCAACGACCGCCCTGGCCCTCGCCCACAGGACAGGCCGATCCCATGGGCTGCAGCGGGGCGCAAACGTCGTCATGCCCAATCTCACGCCGCCCGACGAACGGACTCGTTACGAGATCTACCCCGAGAAAGCCGCCGCGCACGAGACTGCCGAGGTCGTGAACGAACAGCTCAACGGATTACTCAAAACGCTGGGGCGTCATGTCGGTCACGGGCCAGGCGGCCGCTTGGGCAAAGGGGGCAAGACGGGACGAGAGCACCGGTAGCGGCACCGACCGCCATCCGGTACAATCCGTCACCGCGACGGGGTGTGGCTCAGCTTGGTAGAGCGCTCGGTTCGGGACCGAGAGGTCGGCGGTTCAAATCCGCCCACCCCGACCATCTACTCCTCATCCAGCACCAGGAGCCGGGTGTAGGCATCGGGGTTATAGCCGATGATGAAGTCCTCGCCGATCTTCGCAAACGGGAACGAGTGCGCGTTCTTCGCCAGCATCTCCTCCTGGATGCGGTCCTGCACGTCGTGTTCCGCAAGGTCGTAGTCGATGTACGTGTACTCGATGCCCTTGTCGTCCAGGAAGGCTTTGGCCTTCTTGCACCATGGGCACGTGCTCAGGGTGTAGAGCTCAACTGTCTTTGTCTGCGGCATTGCCCGCAACACCTCCGTCACTCTTGTGAATCAGGCCCGTTTCAGGAGTTCCCCGAAGCGTGCCGGATCATAGCCTTTCACCATATGACCGCCGATGCGCACGAACGGGAAACCATGCGCTCCCGCCGCCGACATCTCGGTATCGATCTTGCGCTGGAGGTCCGGACCCGCCAGGTCGTACTCGATCACCGAGAACGCCACGCCCCTCTCTTTGAAGTACTCCTTGGCCTTGCGACTCCAGCCACAGGTCGTTTGCGAGTAGATGGTCACCGGAGGAGTCATCCCGCCGTCCCTTGTCGTCTGTGTGACGATCCTCAGCCCTCGCCTGTCCTCGTGACGTCTTCGAGCGCGTCCCACAGACGTCTCTGCGCGTCCCGGTCCCTGCTCGTCGCCGACGGCTCAGTCTCCCCTCCCAGCTCGTAGTACACGCCCGTGACCCCCTCGAGACCCGGGGAGGATGCCAGCAGGACGCTCGTCGCGGCGCCGGTCACGAGATCCACCCCCTCGAGCTCGGGCCAGCCGGCGCGCAGCATCGCGGTGTCGACATTGCCCGGATCGAGGCATGTCGCCGTGATCCCGAGGCTCCCGAGCCGCCGCGCACCCTCGAACGTGAGGAGCGACATGGCGAGCTTGGACTGTTCGTACGCCACCAGCGCGGTGTACCCCTGCTCGAGCTGCAGGTCGTCCCAGTGCATGAAGCCCTGCCAATGAGACGTCGAGCTGAGATTGACGATGCGTGATGGAGCCGCCGCGACCAGCAGCGGCAGCAACTCGCTGGTCAGCAGGAACGGCGCGACGACATTGACCGCGAAGGTGAGCTCCAAGCCGTCAGCTGTGACCACTCTCTCGGGCGAGTAGACGGCGGCGTTGTTGACGAGGACGTCGAGGCGATCGCATCGCCGGCGCACCTGTGCGGCGAGTGCCTTGACTCCGGTGATGGTCGACAGGTCGACGAGGTACAGCGCGGCTTCGTGTGGCGACTGCCCCGCCTCGGCCATCGCCGCCTGGACCTCCGCGAGGATGCAGGCTCCACGGTCGGGGTCGCGTCCGTGGACCAGCACCGTGGCGCCGAGGCGGGCGAGCTCGATGGCCGTCTGCCGGCCGACTCCGTCGGTCGATCCCGTCACCAGGACGATCTTGCCTCGCATGAGACTCGCCGGCGTCCCGCGCTCGCGCTCGCTCGTCGTCGCTCCTTCCCACGCCGCGCACGCCGTCCATGGGGAAAGCGGGCATCCAGATGACCGGCACAGTTCCTGACACTATGATGCATCAGGAAGATGACTGACGCCAACACGATGAAGGGAAGCATGCCTTTCACACCGGCCGCACCGGCCGCATCTTCTGCGGCGGCCGTCGTCATGTGGTTCAGGCGGGACCTTCGCCTCAGCGACAATCCCGCCCTCCTCGAAGCCGTGCGGCGGGCAGACGCGGATGGCGCGCGTCTTCTGCCTGTGTATCTCTGGGAGCCGCGCGAGCGGCGGCGCTGGGCGCCGGGAGCCGCCGCCCGCTGGTGGCTGTGGAACTCGCTGACCTCGCTCGACGGCGACCTGCGCCGGCTGGGATCACGCCTCGCGCTTGGAGAGGGCGATCCGCTGATCGCCTTGCCCGCGCTGGCGATTGCCGCCGGCGCCGGCCTCGTCGTGTGGGCGAGCGGCCTCGAGCCGGACGAGCGGCGCGACGACCAAGAGCTCGCCGCGGCCCTGACGACGGCAGGCATCGAGGCGCTCGTCATGCCGTCGGTCGCCCTCCTCCACGATCCGGCGGGGCCGCGAACGCGGCAGGGCCGCCCGTACACCGTCTTCACGCCGTACTGGCGCGCCTGTCAGAGCCGCGGCGCCCCAGACGAGCCGCTGGCCGCGCCCGCCGGCCTGCCGCCGCCGGCGGCATCCGATGACCTCACACTCGCATCCTTGAGACGGGAGGCCGTGCGACCCTGGGCAGCCGGCTTCGAGGAGGCGTGGCGGCCGGGCGAAACGGGCGCTCACGACCGTTTGTCGGCCTTCCTGGAGCGGGACATCGCGACCTACGCCGAGGAGCGCGACCGTCCCGCCGCACAGGGCACTTCGCGCCTCTCGCCGCACCTCCACTGGGGTGAGGTGAGCGCCCGCCAGATCTGGCATGCCGTGAACGACGAGCTGCGCGGGGCTGGGCTGGAACTCGAGGCCGCGATCGAGCCGAGCGGCGCCCGCTCCCGGCGCCTGATCGGGCTGCAGGGCTCCGCGGGCGCCTTCGTGCGGCAGCTGGGCTGGCGCGAGTTCGCCCACCACCTCCTGCACCACTTCCCCCTCATGACGGAGCAGCCGCTGCAGCCACGGTTCGACGCCTTTCCATGGCAGGACGACCAGCCGGGTCTCGCTGCCTGGCAAGAGGGAAGGACGGGATACCCGCTGGTCGATGCCGGCATGCGGGAGCTCTGGCAGACCGGCTGGATGCACAATCGCGTCCGCCTGGTCGCCGCCTCGTTCCTCGTCAAGGACCTCCTGCTGGCGTGGCAGGCCGGGCAGGACTGGTTCTGGGACACCCTCCTGGACGCGGATCTGGCGAACAACGCCTTGGGCTGGCAATGGGTCGCGGGTTCGGGCGCTGACGCCGCCCCCTTCTTCCGCATCTTCAATCCCGAGACGCAGCGCCGGCGCTACGACGCGGACGGCGCATACGTCGACCGCTGGCTTCCGGAGGCGGCCGCCGGGGGGACGACGCCGTACGCTGCGCCGATCGTGGAGCACGGCGAGGCCCGCTCCCGCGCGCTCGCCGCCTATGCCGCGATGCGCACCATGCCCGCCTGAAAGCAGCTCCGAGCCGCCGCCTTCTGGCTCAAACAGTCGGTCCCGGCACGCCTCCGTCGCCAGCGAAGGGCCACTCCCCCGCCAGCCGGCTCACGAGCAACTGGTAGACGCCGATGAGGATCAGCCAGACAACGAGCCAGAGCCAGCTCCAGGAGAACAACACGACGAGGATCAGTCCCACCACGAGGCCGGCGACACGCAGAAGGTCCGCATGCGCTGCACTCCACGACAGGACGGGCGTTGAGGCCCTCACGGCCTCGTTCCCGGCCGAAACCACGACTGCCCTGACGGCGGAACGCCCAGCGAGCCACGCCAGGACCGCGGCGACTGCGCCTACGACCGCGACCCAGAGCGCGAGTTCCGTCAACGGCGCGACCGAAGCTGCCACCACGTCCTGTGCCACGCTGAGCACGCCGGCCTGCTCGAGCCTCTCATTGAGCGTAATGGTCAACCGGTTCAGGACCACGTACAGGACGATCAGGGCGCTGGCCACCCCGATGCCGAGCTCGATGATCGTGCGGCGGCGGCGGCGCGACAGCCAGACAGCCGCCGCGGCAAGGGCAAGGGTGAGGACCGGCAGGACGATGACCAGCCTGTCCAGCCATTTCACCGCCGTCTGGGCCGGACCAAGCGCGTCTGACGTGAGCAGCGTGATCTGCCCCAGGTCTTCCTTCACCGGTCTGCCCAGCCAAGAGGAGATCTGTTGCCGCGCCTCGTCCGGAGGTGTCTCCGGCAGGATGACCGGCGGGTCGAAGCGCGTCGACAGCGCTTGGGGAAGACGCGCGTCGACGAGAACGAGAACCTCGCTGATGAGCGGCAAGGTGTTGAGCTTGACCTGATCGCCCTCGATGTAGGCGTTGGTCGCCTCGCCGCGCAGCAGGGCGACCAACCGCGAGTGCGCCTGCCGGTTGATCTCGAGCCACAGCTCGTATGCCCGGTCGCTGCTCAAGACCTTGTACGTCTGTTCGGTGATGAACGTCTCGACCGCCCCCGTGATGGGAGCTGCCAGGAAGGACAGCCGCGGAGGCAGCGCTTCGCTCGTGCGCGTCTCCAGATCCGTGGCGGTGATGATCTCGGTGGCGACGTAATCGCTGAGGGCGTCGAGGGTCTCGGGGTCCTTGGCGATCGGCGCCACGATCTCCACGTACCGATCCGTATTGAGCACCGTGTAGTGGACCCAGAAGGCCACGCCGGTGAGAACCAGCGCGAGACACGCCAGGAAGACGAGGGCTCCCACGAGCAGATCGCGCATGCGTCGCTTGCGGCGGACTGCTTTCGCGACGGCGTCCTCTGCGCCTGAAGAGGAATCGACGGGCACCTGAACCACAGTCACCGCCGTGTGCTCTCCCGCGGGATCACGCACTTCAGTCACTTCCGTGCCCTCTGCCGCGGGTTCGGCGTCTTCTCCCGATGGAGCGTGCCTGCCGTCTGTATCGTCTCCGTTCATCGTCACACCTCCGACTCCCGGTAGCTCGGTTCGAACGACCGTCTCCGCTGCTCGCAACGATCCCGCCACTGCCCATAGTACCTTGTGGTGACCACCCGGTCACCCGTGCGGGGACGAGGGTGAGTTCAGCGCGGAACCGCAGCGCAGGCCGTGTTGATCATGACGCTCATGCCCGTGAACGCCTGCAACCAATGCACGTGCAGGTGCGCGGGCATGCCCCGCGCACCTGCACGCAAACCAGCGCCTGCTCGCCGCCGAGCGGCCCGGCGCCGAGCAGGCCCCGCATCGTGCCGCCGATACCCCGGCCGCTACTGCGCCCGCACGCGATCGCGATTTCCCCAAGCTCCTCCTGACCAGAACGCGATGTCCAGAAGGATCCCGATGGCGATCCAGATCCAGTCAAGAGAGTTGACGCCTCCGGGCGCCACGAGAACGTAGCTCAGCGTCGTCCAGGGCGCGATCAGGAACCCCGCAATGGGCCAGATCCAGCTTCCGAACGCGAGATCCCAGCGAGCGGGTTGAAGAACCCACCACACAAGGATGCCGGCCCGAGGACCCAGCAAGGCCAACGTAGTGAACAGACAACACATACCTCGACTCCCCTTCCCTCCGCTGTGTAAGGCACGCTCCGGAGAATGGCCGGGACGCCCTTCACTGGCTCGACAGCTCCTGCCGGCCCCGGCCGATCTTGCTTGATCACACGACGAGCACGTCGTCTGGCGATCCGGTCGTGCGTCTCGGTCATCCTACTTCAGACCGTCGCCCACGTGAATGCCGCAGGTCCGACATCGACCTCCTCGCCGAGCAATCCGCCGCATCAGCGTCCGCCAGGGCCGGAATCGTGGCTAAACGAGCGTCACGATTCTCGGCTGCGGGCGGCCGCCCTCGACGAACACGAGCGCGATGCTGCGCGGCAGGCCGAAGCGGGCATGACCTGCGGAACCGGGGTTGAGGAACAGCGTACCCCCCCGCCATTTGATCGAGGCGCGGTGGCTGTGTCCAGTGACGACGACATCAAAGCCTTCAGCGACCGGGTCGTGGACGCTCAGCAGCATCGTGCTGATGTGGCCGACGAGAAGCCGAAGCTCGAGAGCCTCCGCTTGCGCCTCCCAGGGCATACCGGGCAACAGCTCCGCCGAGTCGGTGTTGCCCAGCACGCCGGTGACGGGCGCGAGCTGCCCGAGGCGTTCGAGCACACCCGCGCCGATGTCGCCGGCGTGCACGATCCGCTCGGCCCCGCAGAACAGATCGTTGAGCAGCGGGTCGTAGTACCCGTGAGTATCGCTGACGACCCCGATGAATGGTTCGTTTGGCACGTGTGTAGGATACAGGCGGACTTCAGCGCCGGGTGAAGCGCGCCAACGTTGGGAGGTCATCATGAAGGGTCTCGCCGGCAAGCGGGTCGTCGTCACCGGTGGTACGAGCGGCATCGGCGCCGCGACGGCGCAGCGCTTCAGGGACGAGGGCTGTGACGTCGTCATCCTGGCGCGACGGCCCGGACCTGGTGTCCTGCAGTGCGATGTCTCCGACCGCCGTCAGGTCACCGCCGCATTCGAGCGGATCGGCAGCCTCGACGTCCTCGTGAACAACGCCGGCGTGAGCCACCGGAGTCCGGCCCTGCAGATCGGCGAGGATCAATGGGACGAGGTCGTGGCCACAAACCTCTCGGGCGCGTTCTGGGCGGCGCAGGCAGCGGCCAGGTTGATGCTCGCCGGCGACGGCGGCGTCATCCTCAACACCGCTTCCACCAATGCGCTTCTGGGCTACCGCTACTACGCCCACTACAACGCCACCAAAGCCGGGCTCGTCGCCCTGACGCGCTCGCTGGCCCTGGAGTGGGCGCCGACGGTCCGGGTCAACGCAGTCTGCCCCGGATACGTTCTGACCCCGATGCAGGAGGCCGAGTACACGCCAGAGATGCTGGCGGAGCTCAATCGCCTCATCCCGCTCGGCCGTCATGGCACGCCAGAGGAACTCGCCGGCCTGTTCGCCTATCTCGCCTCGGACGAGGCCGCGTACTTCACCGGCGCCGTGATCGCGATGGACGGCGGCGAGACCGCCGGCGGCCTGGTCAGCGGCGGCGGCCCGGGAGCGTAAGGCACGGCGTGCGGCAGCACATGCGTGGGAATCCTCACCGGGAAGAACACGCGGGACAGGGGAGCAGCATGGTGCCGGAGCTCTACGTCATCGGCATGGTCATTTTCGGCGTAGCGGGGGCCTGCGTCGTGATCAGAGCACTGCTCAGGAATCGCTCCGGCCGATAGGTCGCCGCCGGCGGGTGTCTCATCGCGCCGGTGAAGGTATCTTCCGCCCCTCCTCGAACAGCCGAACGAGAGTGAAGGGTCTCTCGTTGCCGAGAGCGCCGTGCGGGAGATACGCGTGAGAATCACCCATGCCCAACCGCTCGTCCCCACGTCGGACGACGAGCTCCAAGCCTCGCCTCTGCTGTCTCCTGCCGAAGCGGAGGTGGAGGCATTCGTGCTCGGCCGCTGCACGTCGTCGTTCACGCTCGACGCCCTCCGCGACGGTCCCGCGACATTCCTGTATCCGCTCGGGAGTCCTCTGGAAGGAGAACTCGCCTTCTACACCCATCGTCTGCACATGATGGCCGCTCCCGATCATATCTGCCGGGACTATCTTGTGCGGGTCGAGTAGCTACATCTGCCGCCATCCCCTCCTGACGATACCGACTTGACGTTTCGCTCGCTCCGCCGCGCGGCACCCTGTTCAGTACGGAAGGCGGCTCGGTGACTCTCGTCACCGAGCCGCCTTCCTCTTTCCACAGACTGCTCAGCTCGCGCGCTCTCTCTGCCGATGAGACACCACGAGGACGAGCGGAAGAGAGGAGTTGTCTTGGAGCCGGCAAAGGCGATCGGGAAAACGGAGAACGACACCACGGCGGCCATGGGGCGGCCCCACGACGACGAGGTCCGGACGTATCGCAATCCGGACGGCAGCATCGTCCAGTTGATGCGTCAGGGCGACACCATCATCACCATCGAGGTCGCAGCGCGCGTTCCGCGCTTTTCCGCCTGACTTTCGGCGGTAGAGGCGCCGGTCCGATACTGCCTGCCAGGAGTAGTGGCGCTTGATGGCGAGCCCGTCTGCTTCCGCGGGCCCCCTACTCGCGGGTCGTGGTCGGCGCTGACCCTCGCCTTCACAGCCGCATCGCCGATCAGCCTCGCTCCGCCGCTTCACTGCCGGGACGGCCCGCCGGCGGTAAGGGGGTTGCGGGGCCGCCGGCCAGCCGTCCTTCGGTTCATTCCTTCGGACTCTGGGCAGAGTACCGGAGGCAAATCCTTCTTCCCGCACCAGACGACAGGCATACCTCCGTCCGTTTGCGCTGCTTCCCCCATTCCTGATTCTCAGGTCACCCGGCACCGGATGAACAAGACCGTCCTGGGCGGACTCCGGCGGCGTTACTTGGGATGCAGCACTTCGCCTCGTCCCAGGTTTGTCCGGTGCCGGCCCCTGCGGCTGTTGCGGCACTGTCCGACAGGTGGGATTCCCGGGCCATACCCGTCAATCGACTGATGCCGGCGGCACCGTCCATCAGCCAAGGACACACACTCCTTCGAGGAGTAGACAGCATCAGCGGGCCCCGTCACAGCGAGAAGCCGTGAAAGAAGGAGCACACATGGAGTACGCACGGGGCGCGACGCGAGGATGCGAGGGCAAAGAAAAAGGCCCTATGCAGGCCTTTCAGAGAGACTGGTAGCGGCGGTAGGACTCGAACCTACGACACGCGGATTATGATTCCGCTGCTCTGACCGACTGAGCTACGCCGCCACAGCGCTGGTACGGTACCACAGCCCAGTCGCCCGCTCAAATCGTTTGCCATCGCTTGAACGACACCCTCGTTTCCTGTACCCTCATCCGGCTCCCGGGGGAGTGCCCGAGTGGCTAAAGGGGGCGGACTGTAAATCCGTTGGCGCAGCCTACCTAGGTTCGAATCCTAGCTCCCCCACCAGCATCGCCCGGTTAGCTCAGTCGGCAGAGCACCTCCATGGTAAGGAGGGGGTCCACGGTTCGAGTCCGTGACCGGGCTCCACCTCCCTCCCCCCTTTCCGCACCCGCGTCGTCTCGCCTCACCCGCGCGAACGTCAGCAGATCCGCGGCAGCAGCTCTCCCACCGGCATGTCCAGGACGCGCCGCGTGCCGTACACGGTGCGCAGCGCGACGCGGCGGGGATGCGTCTCGGTGACGACACCGATGCGGCATGCGTCGCGCCCTTGTTGCGTGGCACGCACCGCGGCCAGGACGTCGTCGGCCGACTCAGGCGCGACGACCAGCACCATCTTGCCCTCGTTGGCGAGTGTCAGGGGGTCGTACCCGAGCAGATCGCAGACGGAGCGGACGGCCGGGGTGACCGGTATCGCGTCCTCCTCGACCTCGATCCCCAGCCCCGTGTCCTCCGCGAGCTCGGCAAGTACGGTCGTCAGGCCGCCGCGAGTAGGGTCGCGGAGGAAGCGCAGCGCCTCTTCCCCATGCGTGTCGCGTACGGCGTCGACCGCCGCCTGCACGACGTTCCAGAGCGGCGCGCAGTCGCTGCGGACGGTGGCGCTGAAGTGGAATTCGCCGCGCGCGGCGAGCACCGCGACGGCGTGATCTCCGACGCTGCCCGTCAGAATCACGACGTCCCCGTCGCGCACCAGCCGGGCCGACGGCTCGTGCCGCACGACGATCTCGCCGAGGCCCGTCGTCGTGATGAAGACGCCGTCGCAGGCGCCGCGCTCGACGACCTTCGTGTCACCGGTGACGATGGGGACCGGGACGTCGCGCGCCGCGGACGCCATGGCGGCGCACACGGTGCGCAGCTCGTCGAGCGGGAACCCCTCTTCGATGATGAAGGCGGCGGCCAGCGCCAGCGGCCGAGCCGCCGCCGTCGCCAGATCGTTTACCGTGCCGCACACCGCGAGCGTGCCGATGTCGCCGCCGGCGAAGCGCAGCGGTCGCACGACATGAGCGTCGGTGGTCAGAGCGACGCGGCCGCCGGTCGCCAGAGCGGCGGCATCGTCGAGCCGCTCGAGCACGGGGTTCGAGAATTCGCGCACGAAGACGTCGCGTACGAGGTCGCGGTACAGACGGCCGCCGCTGCCGTGCCCGAGCAGGATCCTTTCCCCAGCCCCAGCCTGGAGTCCGTCAGACTCCTTCCCGCGAGGGCCGCCGGGGTCAGTCATCGAGCCCCCGATAGCGATACCGGGCGGCGCAGGCGCCCTCGCTGCTGACCATGCAGGCGCCGACCGCCGTCTGTGGCGTGCAGCGCCGCCCGAACAAGCCGCACTCGACCGGATCGATCACGCCGCGCAGGACCTCGCCGCAACGGCATCCCGCCGGCTCGCGGGTCTCATCTGGATCGACAGGGAAGCGCAAGGCGGCGTCCGCGTCGGCGAACTCGTCCCGCAGCCGCAAACCCGATCCGGGGATGACGCCGAGGCCTCGCCATTCGGCGTCGCTCGGCTCGAACACCTGTGCCATCAGGCGCTGCGCCACGACGTTGCCCTCGGGGCGGACGGCACGCGTGTACTCGACCTCGATCGCCGGCGCCGGCTGCCGGACGAGCATGAGCAGGCCCAGCAGCACATCCCGCGCCTCGAAGCCCGCGACGACGCCCCCGACGCCATACTCGCGGGCCAGAAACTCGTAGCAGCGCGCACCGGTGACGACGCTCACGTGCCCCGGGAGGATGAAGCCGGCGATGCGTGTCTCGCCGAGGTCGAGCAGCGCCCGCAGCGGCAGCGGCATCGTCTTGTGCAGGCTGAGAACGGAGAAGGTGTGAAGGCCCTGCTGGCGAGCTTCGAGAAGCGCGGCGGCCACCGTGGGAGCCGTCGTCTCGAAGCCAATGCCGGCGAACACGACCTGACGATCCGTCTCGGCGACTGCGATCTGGACGGCGTCACGCGGGGAGTACACGACGCGCACGTCGGCGCCGGCCGCTCGCTCCGCCGCGAGGCTCGTACCGGAGGCGGGCACGCGCAGCAGGTCACCGAAGGTGACCATCGTCACCTCCGGGATCCGGGCGATCGCCACAAGGCGATCCATGTCGCGCAGCGACGTGACGCAGACGGGGCAGCCGGGCCCCGATACCAGACGAAGGCCGGGCGGCAGCAGTTCGCGTAACCCGTAGCGGGCGATGGCCATGGTGTGCGTCCCGCAGACCTCCATGACGGTGAAGTCGATGGGGCCGGCGGCGGCCAGCTCTGAGGCGAGGCGGCGAAGCAGATCAGCGTCCGCGATCATCCGCCTCCGCCTGCTCCTCGCCGGCGGCGGCCAGCTCGGCCAGCAGCATGAAGGTCTCGGCCGCTTCATCCTCGCTCAGCACGCTGATCGCGTAGCCGGCGTGCACGAGGACGTAGTCACCCGGCTTGGCCTCCGGGACGAGCGCGAGGCTGGCGCGCTGCTCGAGTCCCTCGGCCGTGATCGTGGCGATGACGCCGTCGACGGAGATGACGCGCATTGGAAGGGCGAGACACATGACTAATCCAATGGACCGGATGGGACCGCAAGCAGGCCGCGGCGCTGGAGGACAGTATAGCCGGCGACGGCGGCCTGCCCCAGAGCCACCCCGCCGTCGTTGCCCGGCACCAGGCCGGCGGCGAGGACGTCGAAACCGCATTCCCGCAGGCCGCGCTCGCAGAGCGTGCTGAGCAGCATGTTCTGGAAGACGCCGCCGACCAGCGCAACGGTGGCGAGCCCCGTCGCCTCGCGCACCCGGCGGCAGCATTCGACGACAAAGCATGTGACGGTCACGTGCAGCCGGGCGCCGACGACATCGGCCTTCGCGCCCGCCTCCAGGTCGGCGAGGACGGCGGCCAGCAGCGGCCCCAGGCCGGCGACGAGGGGAGGCGCCTCCCCGCCCAGGCCGGCAGCCGATGCGGCTGCCCATGCGGCTGCGCCCTGCCGGGAGGCCAGCGCCGCCCCACCGATGTCGCCGTCCAGACTGACGGGGTATGGCCGCGCGCCGTGAGCAGGCCCTGCGGCCGCCTCCAGCTCGATCGCCGCCTGCCCCTCGTACGTCACGGTGTGACGCACGCCGGCGAGCGCGCTCACGGCGTCGAACAGCCGTCCGCAGCTCGTCGTCGGCGGTGCGTTCAGCGACGCGTCGATCTGGCGGCGCAGTACGTCGAGCTCGCCGTCGTCGATCATCTCGCTTCCCGTGCCGCGCCGCAGCACTCCGGCCGCCCGCTGCAATCCCTCCTCGCCGAGCAATGCGTAGGCCCAGCCGGCGGCGATGCGCCAGGGCGCCCTGACGGCCGCCGCCCCACCCGGCAGCGGCAACTCCTGCAGGTGCGCCACGCGCCGGTATCCGAGCAGATCGCAGACGAGGATCTCGCCTCCCCACAGGCGGCCGTCGTGACCGTAGCCGAGACCGTCCATGCTCACCCCGATCGCCGGACCTTCACGCCCGTGCTCGACGAGGCGGGCGGCCACGTGGGCGTGGTGATGCTGCACGGGCACCTTCTCCATCTGCGGCAACGCGAGCGCGTACTTGCTGGCGAGATACTCCGGATGGAGGTCGTACCCGAGCGCCTCGGGACTCACCCCGAACAGGCGCCCGTACCAGCCGATGGTCCGCTCGTAGTGTTCGAGCGTCTCGAGGTTCTCGAGGTCGCCGATGTGCTGGCTGAGAAAGGCGTCGGCCTCGCGCGTCAGACAGAAAGCGTTCTTGAGCTCGTCGCCGCAGCCGAGCGTCTGCGGCAGCCGTCGCGGCAGACGCACGGGCAGCGGGGCGTAGCCGCGGGCCCGTCGCAGCAGCCGCGGGCGCCCCTCGTGCACCACGGCGACCGAATCATCGCAGCGTGCGGCGATCGGGCGGTCGTGCACCAGGTACGCGTCGGCAATGCCTGCGAGGCGACCGCTCTCAGACCAGTCGGCGACGATCGGCTCTTCGGCGCGGTTGCCGCTGGTCATGACGAGCGGCCGACCCGCGGCCTGCAGCAGGAGAATGTGCAGCGGCGTGTACGGGAGCATCGCGCCCAATCGCAGTTGTCCGGGCGCGACCTCGTCGTCGACCAGACACGCGGCCTCGGTTGCCGGAGCCTGCCGCGGCCGTCGTTCGAGCAGCACGATCGGGTGCTCCGGCGAGCGCAGGAGCGCTTTCTCATCGTCCGAAACACGGCACTGCCGGCTCAGCTCGTCGACACCGGCGAACATGACGGCGAGCGGCTTGTGCGGGCGTCGCTTGCGCTCCCTGAGGCGACGGACAGCGTCGCCGTCGGTCGCGTCGCAGGCGATGTGGAAGCCGCCCAGGCCCTTTAGGGCGACGATCTCGCCCGTCCGCAGAAGCTCAGCGGCACGACGTATGGGGCCAGACGGATCTTCGCTGCTGCCTTCGGCGAGGGTCACGGCGGCGGCCTCCTCCCCGTTCACCGCCGCCCGCACCAGTCGCAGCCGAGGCCCGCACACGGCGCACGCGTTCGGCTCGGCGTGGAAGCGGCGGTCCGACGGGTCCTCGTACTCCCGCCGGCAGGCCGGACACAGGACAAAGGACCGCATCGTCGTTCGCTCGCGATCATAGGGAAGGTCCTCGATGATCGTGAAGCGGGGGCCGCAGTCGGTGCAGTTCGTGAATGGGTACAGGTAGCGGCGATCAGATGGATCCAGGAGTTCGCGACGGCACGCGTCACAGGTCGCGAGGTCCGGCGAGACGAGCTGGTGCTCGCCTGGCTCCGCTGCGCTGGGGAGGATGCGGAACGAGTCCGCTCCTGCCGCCGTCGTCACCACTGCGACGTATGACGTGATCTGCGCGCGCGGCGGAGCCTGCTCAGGCAAAGCAGAGCGAAAGGCCTCGACGTCGCCGGGCTCTCCCTCCGCCAGGATCTCCACGCCCCCGGACGTGTTGCGGACCCAGCCGGCGATGCCATGGCGCTGGGCGAGGCCGTAGACGAAGGGGCGAAACCCCACCCCCTGGACCACGCCGCGAACACTGAGCCTCACGGCCGCGCGCTGCCTATGCCCTGTGTCGCGGCTGTCCATGTCAATCGATGGTGATCAGCCCGGTGCGCAAGGCGTACTTCACGAGCTCGGTGACGTCGTGTACGTCGAGCTTGCGCATGATGCTCGTCCGGTGGTTCTCCACCGTCTTCTTGCTCAAGAGGAGCACCTCCGCCACCTCCTGGTTGGTGTTGCCCTCGGCGATGAGCTTGAGCACCTGGCGTTCACGCGGGGTCAGCGGCCCTTGCGGCTCCGGCGTCTCGTGAGCCGGCACGTGACGGACGTAGTCCTGAAT